>JAIXTH010000044.1 GCA_027484265.1 Alphaproteobacteria bacterium | reverse complement strand
GCAACACCGTCACCGGATCAGATATGGCAAGCTCAAGTGGGGCGGGGCGGTGCGGTGTTTCGTCCATGTGCAGGCTTCTACAGCCCCGCCCCCTGCCCGTCCATGCGGCCTTTCCTCGCGCGTTCCGGGGCCGAGGGCACGAACCGGGCATTAACGACGGATGTGGCAGAAGAGGGCGGACTGCGAACCGGGGACCCAGCATGACTTTCTCGAAGCCGCCGATCGAGCGACCGGTGTTCGCCGACAGCCCAGGCACCCCTGGCGCCCCCGGTACCCATCCGCCCACGATCCTGCGCGCCGCCGACACGCCCCAGCGCCAGGCCGGAACCCAGGCTCGCCCGCCGGGTGCAGGCGGCGGTCCAGGCCCCGCGCATGCCGAAACACGGCTCACCGCCCGCGAGCTGGCCCAGCCCAACATCGGCCTGCGTGGCCCCGTGCCGCCATCGACGCTGGCGGGGGCCCAGCCAGCATCCCAGCAGGCCACGCAGCCCGGCGCCAAGCCTGCCGCTTCCGATTCTGACCGGCGCCAGTCAGACCAGCCCACCGAGCGGATGATCGGGCGGATCACCCAGTGCTCGGGCAATCGCGCCACCATCTCCACGTCCGCCACCAACCTCACCGGGGCCAGTGCTGACTTCTGGGCGGTGGGCCGGCTGATCTCGATCGAGGCGGGCAAGTCGCGGGTCGTGGCCATGGTCTATGAGATGCAGGCCGACAGCGGCCTTTGGGACGAAGGCAACTCGAATGCCATCTCGGTCCGGGTGGAGCTGGTGGGCGAAGTCAGCGATGATGGCTGGGGTGGCCCTGTCTTCAAGCGCGGCGTCACCCGCTATCCGCCGCTGGGCGCCGTGGCGCACCGCATCCGCGCCCGCGACCTCGAGGCCATGCACGACCTTGGCAGCCGCAAGGCGATCGAAGTCGGTCGCCTGTCACAGAACGACGAGATCCCGGCCTCCATCGCCGTGGACGACATGCTGCGGCGCCACTTCGCGGTGCTGGGTACCACAGGCGTCGGCAAGTCCACATCGGTCAGCCTGCTGGTGCGGCGCCTGGTGGAGGCCGAGAGCCGGCTGCGGGTGATCATGCTCGACCCGCACAACGAGTTCGGTCCGGCCCTGTCGGACAAGGCCCAGCTGCTGGATGCGGCCACGCTCGACCTGCCGTTCTGGCTGTTCCGGTTTGACGAGCTGGAGGATGTGGTGTTCCGCAGCCGCCCGGTGCCCGACGAGAGCGACATCCTGCGCGAGCTGGTGGGACTGGCCCGCGCGGGCGTCGGCGAGGATCCGCTCGGCGGCGGCCCTGCCGGTCCCGGCGCCGGGGGCGGCAGCCCCCTGCAACGGCGCCGGGCCGAGCCGTCGGCCCTGACAGCCGATACCCCGACCCCCTACCGCATCAATGACGTGCTGCGCCTGATCGACGAGATCCTGGGCCAGCTGGAGCCGCGCTTCGACCGGCGCCTGTTGCGCAGCCTGCGGCTGCGGATCGACGCGGTGATCAGCGATCCGCGCTATCAGTTCATGTTCGGGCGCACCAGCCTTGATGATTCGCTGCCAGGCATTCTGTCGCGGCTGTTCCGCCTGCCCGCCGAAGGCAAGCCGATCACCGTGCTGAACCTGTCGGGCCTGCCGTCCGATGTGCTCAATGCCGTGGTGTCGGTGCTGGCACGGCTGTCGTTCGACGTGGCCTATGCCAGCTCGGGCGCTGTCCAGGTGCTGATGGTGTGCGAGGAAGCCCACCGTTATGTGCCCCAGGACGAGAGCCTGGGCTTTCTGCCCACGCGCCGCGCCATCGCCCGCATCGCCAAGGAAGGCCGCAAATATGGCTGCGCTATCGCGGTGGTGACCCAGCGGCCCGGCGAGCTCGACCCCACGATCCTGTCGCAATGCTCGACCGTGTTCGCCATGCGCCTGACCAATGACCGCGACCAGCAGATCATCAAGATGGCGATATCCGACAGCTCGGCCAGCACCATCAGCTTCCTGTCGGCCCTCGACAACCGCGAGGCGATTGCCTTTGGGGAGGCGGTGGCCGCACCGATGCGCCTGCGCTTCGCCTTCGTGGACCGCGCCATGCTGCCTGCGGTCGCAACTTCGGTGGACAATCCCCTGGCCGCCGTCGAGCCCGATTCGCTCGACCCGGCGGTGCTGGTCAGCCGGATCCGGCACCTGACCGCCGCACCTGTGGCCAGGGACGCGGCGGCGGGCGACATGCGCCAGGACCCGCGTGGCGATTCCCGCAGTGGCGAGGCCGCAGCGCCTGTCTCGGTGGCGCGGGCCAGCCTGATCCGTCGCACCGACACCAGTGCGCTGGGACCGGACCCCATGACAGCGCCCCAGACCGGAGCCGCCGTTACCGCCGGCCTGCGGCGCAACCTGTTCCAGGGCTGATCGCGGCGGCAGACCCGAGCCGCGCAACCGGCTCAGCTGCACAAGCTTTCGCCCCCTGACGCAGCGGCACCCTTTGCACAGCCGCGCGGCTCGCTATTGTCGGACCCGAAACCGCGAGGCGGTCGCGCCCTCCCTGCCCTGTCTGGCAGGCGGGCTGACAGGCCAGCCCGCCAGGTTCGGGGAGTGCCGCCATGAACTTCGACTTTTCCGACGACCAGAAGCAGCTGAAGGGCGAGGCCCGCCGTTTTCTGGCCGCCCGCTCGCCCGTCTCGGCGGTGCGCAAGGTGCTGGATGATGCCGCCGTGCCGTTCGACAGCGCCCTGTGGGACGGGATCATCGAGATGGGCTGGACCGGCACCGCAATCCCCGAAGCCTATGGCGGCCTCGGTCTGGGCTATCTCGAACTGTGCGTGCTGGCCGAGGAACTCGGCCGCTCGCTGGCGCCGACGCCATTTGCCTCCACGGTCTATCTGTTCACCGAGGCGCTGCTGGCGGAAGCCACCGAGGAGCTGAAGGCGCAGGTGCTGCCGGGTGTGGCGGATGGCAGCGTGATCGGCTGCATCGCCGCCTCCGAGGGACCGGGCGAGCCGCGCGCAGACACGCTGGCGACCATCTTCGACGGGCGCACGGTGCAAGGCACCAAGCTGCCGGTGGCCGACGGCGACATTGCCACCCACGCCCTGGTCCTCGCCCGCGAGGGCAACGGCGCATCGCTGGTGCTGGTGGACCTCACCGGAGAGGGTGTGAGCCGCGAGACCGTGAAGACGCTGGACCCCACCCGCTCCCACGCGAAGGTGACCCTGTCGGGCGCACCCGGCACCCGGATCGGGGCCGCCGGTGACGGCGCCGACATCCTGCACCGGATCTATGACCGCGCCGCCGTGCTGCTGGCGTTCGAGCAGCTGGGCGGGGCGCAGGCATGCCTCGATATGGCCACCGACTATGCCAAGAACCGCTATGCCTTCTCGCGGCAGATCGGCTCGTTCCAGGCGATCAAGCACAAGCTGGCCGACATGTATGTCGCGATCGAGGTGGCACGCTCCAACGCCTACTACGGCGCCTGGGCGCTGTCGGCGGATGCGCCGGAGCTGCCGCTGGCGGCGGCCTCGGCCCGGGTGGCGGCGACCGAGGCCTATCACCTGGCCTCCAAGGAGAACATCCAGACCCATGGCGGGATGGGCTTCACCTGGGATGTTGACTGCCACCTCTATTACCGCCGCGCCAAGCTGCTGGCGGTCCAGATCGGCGCGCCGCCGGTGTGGAAGGAAAAGCTGGTGTCCCGCCTCGAGCGGCGCAACGCCGCCTGACGCAGGTCAGCCGGCGGGGCTGTCAGATGACGGGTCCAGGGCCCGCCACCGGGCCATGTCTGCCGGGAAATTCGCCTTCAGGCCGATTGCAGCCATGGCAGCAGTCTGGGTGATCCGCCGCCCGCGGGTGGCGTCGGTGCGGGCGGAGGCGATCCATTCGAGGATGCCGCGCCGGGCCGAACGGGCGAAGCGGTCCCACGTGCCACGGGCGTTTGGCATGGCATCCAGCGCGGCAATGAGGTCAGCGGGTTCCTCCAGCGCATCGACACCATCGAGCGCCGACCAGGTGCCATCCGCCTGCGCCCGTGCCACAGCAGCCAGTCCCGCAGGTGCCATCAATCCGGCTTCGGTCAGGGCGGCCACTTTCGCCTTGTTCACCGCCGACCATCGTGACCCGGCCCGGCGCGGACTGAGCAGCAGCATGGACCGGTTCTCGTCCAGCCGCGCTGGCCTTGAATCGATCCAGCCAAAGCACAGTGCCTCGTCGACGACCTCGCCATACGGCACATGCGGCCCGCGCCCGCGCTTGAAAGTGACCAGCCAGATCGACCCGGAACGGCTGTGATGCGCCTCCAGCCAGGCCCGCCAGCTGGCGCGGCTGTCAATCTCGATGCGGGGAAGGTCCAGAAGCGACATCGCAGGCCCGCTACCACAGTCCGGAAAACCGCACAGCCCGGGACCACTTCGCACAGCCGGCCCAGCGCAAGACTGGCGCCGCCCTGGTGGCCTGGTTTGCGGCGGGCATCTGTCACTTGATGGCGAGGAAACCCTCAAAGCAGACGTGCTTGAAGATGGTCATGACGTCCACGAAGCCAGCGCGCTGCAGCATGTCCAGGTTCCCCTGTGTCGAGAACGGCTCGAGGACCCCCTTGAGGCTGCTGGCCTTGCTGAGGATCTCGGCTGGCGTATACCCGCTCTCCAGCTTGAATTCAGTGTAGAGCGTGCTCATCAGATCCTGGAAACGGGCATCGGGCGCACGCACCTTCTCAAACAGCAGGAATGCGCCGCCCCAGTTCAGCGAACTGTAGATCCGGTCGATCAGAACCTGCCGACGTTTGGGTGGAATGAACTGCACCGTATAGTACGACACCATGAAGTCGCTCGGCTGATAGTCCACATCATGGGCATCCGCTTGCAGGAATTCGAGGTTCTTTGGTGACTGATACTGAGGATCACGCGCCTGCTCGATCATCGCACCTTCCGGCTCGATACCGATCCAGCGGGCCTTGGGGTGGCGGCTGGCCAGTTCGCGCACCAGCGTGCCGGTCGACGACCCGATCTCATAGGCGACCGTGTCGTGTCGCACGAAATAGTCACTGATCTGGGCAACCAGGCCGTGCCCTGCATCATAGAAGGGGACCGACCGCCTGACGTGCCGGTCAAAGTGCTTCGGCGTCTGGCCACCAAAGCTCCACCCGGCCCGGTCTGCCACGGTGCCGTCACCGGTGGCGCCGGGCTGCGGAACCGGCTGGGCAGTTTTCGATTTGGTCATGTCATGCCCCCAAAGCGCCGAGCGGCTCGGTCAATCGTTCCTGACTGTCCGGGCAGCCAAGCTTCCGCTTCACGGCGGGGCTGAAGAACAGGCTGAGCGTCTCGTCCTCGAACAGCCGGCCAAGGTCGGTGAGGCGCAATCCCGCCTCCCCGTCATCGGTGCTGTAGGCCTCAAGCACCCCCAGGCCCTCCAATTGCACGGCCAGGCCGTCATACTGGCGGGCCAGGTCTGCGCATTCGAAGCGCAGGCGGCGCAGGCTTTCGTTTTCGACGCGACCATTGCGGAGCCCGGTGGCATAGGATGCCGCCAGCATTTCCTCCGGATCCATCACGATGCCGGTGGCGACCGGACTGCCGCCTGCCGCGACCGTGTCGATATAGCCCCGGATGTCGGCGATGTTGCGCAGAACAAAACCTCGGGCACGCCCGCCCGGCGACGCACTGCCGGCATGGGAATAGGAAGCCGTGCCCACGCCCAGGAGGCTCTTTGCCATTGAAGTCCGGATCTTCTTGAACGGGTCGATGAAGGGCCGGGCGCTGACAAAGCGGTTGCCATCGACCTGGTGGTAGCCGGCCTCTGCCAGCTCCTGCCAGATGAGCATCCGCCCGAGCAGGATGGCCTGCTCGTCCTCGAAGGCTGCAAACCTGGACTCCATCCTGTACCAGTGACCCTGGGGCCGGTCCGCAAACCGGGCGTGATACCAGGTGATGTGCGGGGGACGGATCGCGATGACCTGCTGGAGATTGTCCCAGGTTTCCAGGGGCGACCCGGTGTACAGGCCCTGGATGAGGTCGAGATTCCAGTTCTCGAAGATGTCACTGACAATGGCGCAGGCCTGGATCGGCACGTCCCTGCGATAGCCGCGCGCCGCGTATTTGAGCACGGTGTCGTCAAAAGACTGGATGCCGAAGCTCAGACGCGTGATGCCGAGGTCCTTGAGCAGCTGCAGCTTGGCCACACCGTCAGGCGCCGTGATGGTGAGCGGGCTGCCTTCGATACAGATTTCCGCGCCCGGCACGATCGTGAACCTCAGGCGAAGGGTCTCCATCAGGTCGCGCAGGGCGGCCTCGCCCAGAATGAGCGGCGTCCCTCCACCGATATAGACCGACGATACCTCGGTTCCGGTGGCCGCCAGCTGGCTCCCCCAGAATGCCAGTTCAAGCTTCAGCGCGCCGAGATACCTGCCAACCTTGTCTTGGCCTGACGTCGTCCCTCCGGCGCTGACGTCGACATGATCAACGGTGTAATGACAGAAGGTGCAGCGCGTCTCGCAGAACGGGATGTGCACATAGAGGCTGATCTGCTGTCCCCAATCCACACCCGCAAGGGTCGTCGCGGCGTCCAGCGGTGACAGCGAATCGATGGGGGGATAGATCGCCACCGAGTGCGAGCCGCCCAACACGGTCCGGCTGATACCGACACCAGCAGCGTGGAGCGCAGGCAGCCTGTCCGGGAGGCCCAGCCGATCCAGAGATGACCTCGCCCTTTCAAAGGCGGCTTCTTGAAGCGTCATCATGCCCTCCCTCTTTGCAGGTGTTGAACAAGTTTGTTTCTTATTTCTTCTGTGCGACGACTGTCAGATATACATCAGCACACGGATTGCTGTGGTCGTCGTGCGTATAGACAAGATCATGGGGATTGATCAGGCGCGGCATATATTGCTTCCGCCATTGCGTGGCATTTTCACCGACCATTGATGGCGCCATCTGACCCCAGATTTGCTCTGTGACAACGCTCAGGTCCGGATGCTCGAACGACTGCCGGATCCAGTTGTAGATTTCGGCATATTGCACCCAGGGTTCCGCCAGTTTGCCGAGGTCCAGCCGGACGAGGCGATGCGTAATCGCGATGCGTCCGCCGGGACGCACGACACGCGCCATTTCGCCGATCATCGCCGGGCCCAGCCCCAGCTCCCAGATCGCGCCTGTCCACTCATTGACGACGGCGTCCGCCACAGCGTCAGGCAAGGGCAGGCGCTGGGCGATCCCCTGGCGGAAATGCAGAGTCCTGAAACCCCGCTCACTGGCGAAGCGCCGTGCCATCTCGCTCACACAGCGGAACATCTCGATCGAGATGACCATGCCGTCGCTCCCCACCGCCGGTGACAGCCGGCGCGCGACACGCCCGAGACCGCCGCAGACATCCACCAGCACAGCGCCCTGTTCCAGCCCCAGCACCTCGGGATGTTCCGGCAGGTAATCCCCCTTCACCCGGACCAGCTTGTCCTCGACCTCGGGTACCTGGCTCCAGCTGTTGTCGTTCTCGCACCCCTTCAGGACCGGAAGGCGCCATCGCAGATAGGACAGGCGCAAGCGCTCGAAGAGCGCAGACGGGGGGACAGGTGACGGAAGCGGCCGCGCGTTCCCCAGCAGCACCTCGTCACTGGGGAGATTGGCGATGCAGGCAGCGCCGAGCCGGTTCTCGATATCCTGGACCGCCTCGAACACGGCGGTAAATGCGTCGTCGCGGACATCGCCATGCGGCCAGAGCCTGTCAGGGTCGAGTTTCAGCTGAAGGCCGGTGAGACAGACTGATGCCGCCCAGTCTACCGCCCGTTGCCGCGCCTCACTGTCCAGGATCGTCAGGTCCGGGGTCATGACCGCGTCGACAGCCACGCACCGGCGGGTCATCGCCTCGATGCCCGGGATGGGCGTGCCGGCACCTGGCCATGGCACCCCCTCCAAAGCCACCGACGCACCCAGCTGGTTGAGCGAGCGACAGAGCTCCGGGTCGCCTGACAGGGTCTGACAATGAACGACCACGCTGTGGAACTGGTCGATGCTGGTCAGCCGGAGCCGCGCCAGTTTCCCAAGGACACCAGCATGATCATCCAGATTGGCACCGCGCAGAACCAGATCGGGCGGCCGGTCCGCTGCCGCCAGAAGGGCGCCGACCGTTTCGATCAAGTCAGGCTCGTCGAGGCCGAAGTCGAACGCGGGGCGCAGGTGCGACCCGCGCAACAGCGCCGCCCTGCCCCGCATACGGTCGAGCTCGGCTTGCGAGGGCACGGACGGCGTGGCGGCGTAAAGGAACCCGTACTTGTAGAGCGCGTCCAGGATCGAACTGACGATCTGCTGGTTGTCAAAACGCGCCCGCAGCTCCCCGATCCGGATGGGGCGCTGCCTGAGCGCCGCGACCACGGCCAGGAGCCCCTCACCGGGTGGGATGGCCATCCCGACGTTGAAGTGCCCGTGACTGAGCAAGCGATACCCGAGCAGCTCGTCATCAAGGAGCTCAACCGACGGGTCCAGCATGACCGGGACGTGGTCCGGGAGCAGACCGCCCTGGACCAGCGGCGCTGGACCGTCCGGCAGGTCCGGCGGAAGCGGGACCGATGCCAGCGCAGCTCGCGGCTGTTCGCCGATCACGCCCAGCGACGCGAGCGAGCTGACGAGCATCATGATATCAGCCATTGGAATGTCGGGCAGCTTCGCGGCCACCTCGGCCACAGTCTGCGCGCGTCTCAGGGTCCAGAACACCCGCGCACAGCGATCCGAAAGCCGCGCGTACTCCCGGGCTGCCGAGGGCGACGGAATATGGATCAACCACTGCTGCGGGCAGAGCGGCAACGCCTCGGCGGCATCGAACTCGGTCGGGTTCTCGATCCAGTCACCGATGTCCCGCGACGACCCGACCAGTATGGCCGCGGGGCTGGCCGCGAACCGGGTGACTTCCCACTGAACGGCGCTGCCGGGGCCTGGCTCCGGCAGGGCCGCGTCCTCTGGCCAGACGGTGGGCGCCTGTTCGCTCAGCCTGCGCTGGAGTGCGATCATGGCAGCGTCGATCGCGATGGCGTCCTGGCAGGCGGGGGCGGCAAACGCGGGCAACTCTGCCAGAAAGGCGACAAAATCGCCCGCATTGCTCCAGAAGTTCGGCCCATAGTCCCGATAGGCCACCGACCGCGCAAAATCCTCGGCGACGCTTTCGGGGTCCAGTGTGCTGGTCCAGAGGATGCGGCTGGTCAGGGGTGCAAGGCTCAGGGCGCCAAGGCTGTTCCGGACCAGACCGCGGCGATACATGCCTATGTTCTGGATCGTTGCGGCGGGGGTGCTCGCGTAGTCCCGGACAATGGCCAGTTGCTCTGGCGACAGATCTCCAGGACCGACATCTTGGGTGCCGCCCGCCGAAACCTGTGCAACCAGCTCATCATCGGTCAGGATGCGCCGCCAGGTATCCCATACCAGCCGCGCGTCCATCACAGGACACCTTTCGCGGTGGAATAGCGATTGCCTGGGCCATAGGCACGGTCCCAGGCCTTCCGCCCCCGTTCGAGATCGGCCTGGATCATCTCGGTGGTCCGTCCGGTGTCGAGCGTTTCACCATCGCAGTGAAGCGCCTGGGTCTCATATTCCAGGATCACGGCCCTGGGGCTGGCGCGGGACAGCACTTCGTCAAGAAGGTCCCAGACCGCCTCTGGCACACGGGTGTCATGCAGATCGTGGTACTGCCCGTCGATCCAGCGTCCGCCTGCCATGTGGACGCAGATCACGCGGTCGAGCGGGATGGTGTCGAGAAAGCGCTGCGCGGAATATCCATTGACCGCATGGTTCTGCTCATTTGCGTAAACATTATGAAGATCAAGATGCAGGTAGGTTCCGGACAGTTCAATGAGCTGTGCGAGAAAGTCTTCCTCGGGCATTTCACTGCCGGGGCACACGCGATAATAGGCTGCGTTCTCGTGAGCGAAGGGTACGCCGTACAGGTCCTGAAGTGTCCTGGCCCGCCCGGCGGCCCTGATGGCCTCGGCAGCCGAGAACTGCAGGGGGCTGCTCCACACATCCGACCACGAGGCGTCGCTATAGAAGCAATGATTGGAGACCCAGGACACGTCCAGGCTCCTGGCGAGCGGGACGTGCCGACGGACAGCGGTCGTGTCCGCGAGATCGTCAAAGCCGAAGTCGCCGCCATAATTCGAATGCCCGATCAGCGGGATCGTGCCGCTGATCTGCTGCACGAGCTCCACAGAGCGCGGCGCAACCAGGGCGGGTCCGTCGAGCGGCCCCATCACAGAGTCGAACAGAACCTCCAGAACATCAAGCGGCTCCTCGAAGAACGGAAACCAGCCCATGAGTTCCGGGTTGAACTGGAGGCCCACACCATGTCGAGGAACGTCCATCGGGCATGCCTCTCGGGGCCGAAGTCATAGGGTTGTGGGGGGACGAGCCGCCCCCCCGCCGACGGATCGGGTTATTTCGAATGCTGCGCAGCGCAGCGAACTGCGGTTGCCGCACACAGGGCCGCTGTTGCCGAGCAGCGGGCTGCGGTTGCAGCACACCGGGCGGCCACAGCCCTGGCCTGCATCTCTGCGGCCGTTGTGGCGCACTTGACCGCATTGGCTGCACACTTTGCGGCATTTGCCGCACATTGTGCGGCAGTAGCCGCGCACCTTGCTGCTTGAGCGTGTGCGTCCTTGATGGACAGTTTGGTGATATCCATGTGAATCCTCCCAGTGACCCGACATCTGCTGCGACCGGAAAACGTAAGCTACTATCTGTCGGGTTCGTAAGCAGCCTAATCTCCGTATAGTGGTATCGATGAGATCGGTCAACCCAATTGCTTAATTTTCCCAAACACTTCCTTAGGTGCTTCTTGTTTCACATGTTGAGCGCCTGAAGTCAGTGAAGCCCCCCGGGCACCGCGCCGGGCCGGCCGTAGCCGTCCGGGCCACCGCGCCGGATTATGGACCGCTCGCCGTCCACTCTGTTGCCCCCCTGCCCCCCGGTTCACATCGCGCCTGCATCCACCCGTGCTCGCCCGGCGCTGGATCGAGCCGGTTGGGACATGATGAGCAGACGGCCCGGCAGGCGAGCTGCCCTGACTGCCGACCGCGACACGGAACCGGACAGATTGAGGGACAGAAGGCGGGCAAGGTGGAAGGCCGGGGCATGGATTGGGAACGGCACGACCACGCTCCGCGGTCCCAGGACAGCCCGTTACCGCCGTGTATGCGTGCTCGCCTGCGACGGCAGCAGGCCCCGGGCGGCCTCGTTAAGAGGCAGCGATCGCGCGCAAATGCAGCATCACACCCCTATCACCTGCCCGCAAAACAGGCAGCGCGCCGGATCGCAGGGCAGCGCCGGTGCGTTGGCTTGCCGCTGCGGGCCGGCCCCTGAACATCGACCTCCGAACCGTGGGGGGATGTGTACCCTCGACGGCTGAGCTGAGGCCCGGTGGCTCTGCGAAGACCTCTTCGCGCACAGCCGCCCTGCCGGGGGAGATATCGGACCGTGACACGCATGACTGTTCCCGTGGGATGGACGGGTCTTGTACCATCCGCGACGCCAAGTGCGGCTTCGGGCGCGGCCCGGAGCCTGGCAGCCACCCTGCCCGCCACCGCCTCGCGCCAGTCTGGCTGGGCCGCCCGCTGGCTGGCCGGCGCGCTTGCCGCACTGGCTATCTTGTTTGCCGCCGGTGTGACCGGCCCGGCCTTCGCCCAGGACGCGGCCGCACCGGCCGCGACCGAAGCCGCTGCAGCTGCCCCCGCTGATGCAGCCCCCGCTGAAGCAGCCCCCGCTGAAGCAGCACCGGCCGAGGCCGTCGCTGCCGAAGCTGCCCCCGCCGGTGGCGAGAAGAAGGCTACCCTGCCGGAGCCGGTCGTCGACAAGGGCGATGTGACCTGGATGATGGTCTCCACCATTCTGGTCCTGCTGATGATCATCCCGGGTCTTGCGCTGTTCTATGGCGGCCTGGTGCGCTCCAAGAACATGTTGTCGGTGCTGATGCAGGTCTCGGTCACAGCCATCATCGGCATGATCGCCTGGGCGCTGTGGGGTTACTCGCTGGCCTTCACCACCGGGACGGTGAACGATGCATTCGTCGGCGGCCTGGACAAGGTATTCCTGAACGGGGTGGCCTATGACAGTGTGGTCGCGACCTTCTCCACCGGCATCTATCTGCCGGAACTGGTGTTCGTGGTGTTCCAGATGACCTTTGCGGCCATCACGGCGGCGCTGGTGATCGGCGCGGTCGTCGAGCGGATCAAGTTCGGCGCCGTGGTTGCCTTTGCGGTGCTGTGGCCGCTGCTGTCCTACTACCCCATCGCCCACATGGTGTGGTGGTGGCCGGGCCCGGACTTGCTGGCGCAGATGTCCTATGAGGGCACCGAATACACCACTGGACTGATCTGGGGCTTTAGCGCGCTGGACTTCGCGGGCGGAACGGTTGTCCACATCAACGCCGGTATTGCCGCGCTGGTGGGCTGCCTGATGCTTGGACCGCGTCAGGGCTACCGGAACGAGCCGATGCGGCCACACTCGCTGACCCTGACCTATGTCGGTGCGGCGCTGCTGTGGTTCGGCTGGTTCGGCTTCAATGCCGGCTCGAACCTCGAGAGCAACTACTATTCGGTGCTGGCCATGGCCAACACGTTCCTGGCGACTGCCGCGGCGGGTCTGTCCTGGGTGATCACCGAATGGGTGACGCGCAAGAAGGCCACCATGCTGGGCCTGGCCTCGGGGATCGTGGCAGGTCTGGTGGCGGTCACCCCGGCGGCTGGCTTTGCCGGACCGATGGGCGCCATCGTACTGGGTCTGATCGTGTCCCCGATCTGCGTCGTGTTCTGCTCGGCCATCAAGACCGCGCTGAAGTATGACGACAGCCTCGATGCTTTCGGCATCCATGGCATCGGCGGCATCGTCGGAGCGCTGGCCACCGGCATCCTGGTGAACCCGGCCCTCGGCGGCGCGGGCGTGGTGGATTACGCCAACTGCCTCGACGCGGCTGGCGTGATCCAGGCTGCCTGCCCCACCGCCGAGTACAATCTCGCCGCCCAGTTCATGGCGCAGCTGAAGGGCGTGCTTGTGACGGTGGTGTGGTCGGCGATCGCCTCGGCCATCGTGTTCGGCCTCATCAAGTACACCATCGGCCTGCGCGCAGCGCCGGAAGTGGAAGAAGAGGGCCTCGACAGCGCCGAGCATGGCGAGACCGCCTACGACCGGTAATTCCACCGGTGGCAGGTGCCACACAGCAAACGGGGCGCGGACCAGACGGTCCGCGCCCCTTTTGTCTGTGCCTGCTGTGCGACGAGAGCTGCGATTAGCGGCTCGGGGTCGCGATCCGGGTCGACAGGTTGCCGAACTGGTTGGCCATGTTGTTGCCCAGGGTGCCCAGGGCGGTGATCAGCATCACGGCGATCAGGGCGGCGATCAGGCCATACTCGATGGCGGTGGCGCCCTTCTCGTCCTTGCGAAGACGTGCGATCAGGTTCTTCATTGTGGTCTCCCGCTGCTATCCGGCAGTGGCGTGCGCCCCATCCCGAGGACACCTTCAACCCCGCCGTCCCGGGCTTTATCGCACAGCGTTCTGAACACGGGGTTTGTGAGCATGGTTCACAATTCCCTAACGCACGCGCCAGCTCTCCATCTGGTCCGGACCGCAGGCGCGCACGTCTTCCAGCACCCAACGCGGTACCTCGGCCAGGGTTCCATGACCGAGCACGTCGGTTACAGGACGGGCATCCGCGCCCAGCACCAGCGGCGCCCTGAACCAAACCACCCGGTCCACAAGCCCGGCCCGCAGGAACGCACCGGCGACGCCCGCGCCTGCTTCGACCATGACGCTGGCGATACCGTGGTCGCGGGCCAGCACGGCCAGCGCCTCGGCTGGATCAACCTTCCCTGGAAGCGCCTCCACGCGCACCTGCGCCACGGCAAAGCCCGCCGCCTCCAGCCTCGCAACCGCTTCCGGTGCCGCACGCCCCCGCCCCGTGATCACCAGCGGCGCCCCTGCCTGCAGCAGCGCCGCATCCAGTGGACAGCGCGCCGCTGTGTCCAGCACCACCCGCAGCGGCTGTCGGGCAGGCGCCGGGTCCGTGCGGGCGGTCAGCTGCGGATCGTCGGCCATTACGGTGCCGATCCCGGTCAGCACCGCATCGTGGCTGGCGCGCATCCGATGCACTTCGGCGCGTGCCTGCGGCCCGGTGATCCAGCGGCTCTCGCCACTGGCCATGGCGATGCGCCCGTCGAGGCTGGTGGCCAGCTTGAGGGTGACGGACGGGCGCGAGGCGGACATCCGCCTCAGCCCGCCGCGATCCGGTCCAGCCCGCCCATATAGGGACGCAGCACCGGCGGGACGGTGACCGACCCGTCCTCTTCCTGCCAGTTCTCCAGCACCGCAATCAGCGTGCGGCCGACCGCCAGACCGGAGCCGTTCAGCGTATGCACGAAGCGGGTGCCCTTCTCGCCGCGCACCCGGCAGCGGGCGTCCATCCGGCGGGCCTGGAAGTCGCCGCAGTTCGAGCACGAGCTGATCTCGCGGTAAGCCCCCTGCCCGTCATTCTGCCCCGGCAGCCAGACTTCGAGGTCATAGGTGCGGCGGGCCGAGAACCCCATGTCGCCCGCACACAGCAGCATCCGCCGGTAGGGCAGCCCCAGCGCCTCGAGGATCTCCTCGGCGCAGCGCGTCATGCGCAGGTGTTCCGCATCGGAGGTCTCGGGCGTCGTGATCGAGACCAGCTCGACTTTCCAGAACTGGTGCTGGCGGATCATGCCGCGCGTGTCGCGCCCGGCGCTGCCCGCCTCGGCGCGGAAGCACGGTGTGAGCGCAGTCATGCGGCGCGGCAGGGTTTCCTCATCGAGGATCTCGCCTGCCACGGTATTGGTCAGCGAAACCTCGGCCGTGGGGATCATCCACAGCTGTTCGCTGGTCGGCGCCTCGTCCAAGGCCGAAGCCAGGGCTGCACGGGGCGAGGTGCCAGCGGCGACGGCCGCCTGCATGCGCGCGTCGAAGTCCGGCACAGCCTCGTCGAACTTGCGCTCGCGCCCGGCCATGTCGGCCACCGAGAACTGGTCCTCGGTGAACTTGGGCAGCTGGCCGGTGCCATACATGGCGGCGTCGCGCACCAGGATCGGGGCGCTGATTTCCTGATAGCCGTTGGTGCCGGTCTGGTGGTCCAGCATGAACTGGCCCAGCGCCCGCTCGAGCCGTGCCAGCGCGCCGCGCAGCACCACGAAGCGGGCCCCCGACAGTTTGGCCGCAGTCTCGAAATCCATCAGGCCCAGCCCCTCGCCCAGGGCCACGTGATCGCGCGGCACATAGTTGAAGCGGCGCGGTGCGCCGACGCGGCTCTCCTCGACATTGCCGCTCTCGTCGGCTCCTTCGGGCACAGTGGGATCGGGCAGATTCGGCAGCGCGGCCAGCAGTTTGTCGAGTGCGGCCTGTGCCTCGCCTTCGGCGGGGCCCGCCGCTTCGATGGCGGCCTTGGCAGCGGCCACTTCGGCCATCAGGCGCTGGGCTTCGGCCTCGTCCTTGCGGGCCTTGGCAGCACCGATCAGCTTGGAGGCGGCATTGCGGGCGGCCTCGCCATCCATGCGCTGCTGCTTGGCGGCGCGCACGGTACGGTCGAGTTCGAGGATGGCCGGGGTCTGGGGCTCAAGCCCGCGCCGCGCCCAGGCGGCATCGTAGCTCTCGGGGGCGTCCCGCAACGCCTTGATATCATGCATGGCACACAGCTTTCTGTCAGTCGCGGCGCCGCTCTAGCCCAAGCCGGGGCAGCTGTGAATCGGTTTCAGCCGCGCCTCAGAGCGGGGCCGCCTCGTCCTTGACCGGCCCGAACCGTGCCACGAAGGCGGCCTTCAGGGCTGCGTCGGCTTCATCCATCGTCACCGGCAGGCCGAGATCCACCAGGCTCGTGACCCCCAGGCCGGGCTCGGCAATGCCGCACGGCACGATCCCGCCAAAATGCGACAGGTCCGGCTCCACATTGAGACTGATGCCGTGAAAGCTGACCCAGCGCCGCACCCGCAGGCCGATGGCGGCGATCTTGTCCTCGCGCAGCGCCCCGCCGGACTGCGTGCGGTCGACCCATACGCCCACCCGGCCGGGCCGCACGTCGCCGTGTACATTGAATGCACCCAGAGCCTCGACGATCCAGCGCTCCACCGAGGCCACAAAGGCGCGCAGGTCGCGGCCCCGGCGTGTCAGGTCGAGCATCAGATAGGCCACCCGCTGGCCCGGTCCATGATAGGTGTACTGCCCGCCCCGTCCGGCCTCGAACACCGGAAACCGGTCCGGCGCAACCAGATCGCCGGCCCGTGCACTGGTACCGGCGGTATAGAGCGGCGGATGCTCGAGCAGCCAGACCAGCTCGCCTGCAGTCCCGGACGCAATCGCTGCGGCGCGCGTCTCCATGGCCGCGAGCGCCGCTGGATAGTCCACCAGGCCGGATGACACAGCCCAGCCCACTGGCCAGGGAGCTGGATCCCCGGATGTTGCAGGGGTGGCTAGCAGATCGTTAACACTCATGGCGTTGATATAGCGCTTCATGTGTGCGGATTCACCCTGGACGACGCAACAGGAACAGGCGAGCGATGATGCAGATCGAGAAAGTCTCCATCGAAATCTCGGTCCTGGTAGGCCGTTCCAGCCTGCCGATGCACCAGCTGCTGCGCATGGGCCGCGGCGCCGTGATCCCGCTGTCGGCCTCGCCCAGCGACCCGGTGTGGATCCTCGCCAACAATCACCCGATTGCGCGCGGTGACATCCAGCTGGATGATGACCGGATCACGGTGGCCATCACCGGTCCTGCCGACGTCCACGACTTCTTTGCAGGTCCATGAGGCAACGGCCCTCGCTCTCCCGGGACAGCAGGACCGTGTGTGCGCTGGTGTCAGCGCGCTGTCGCGGACACGAAGCGGTTGGCGATGTTGTTGAACATCCCGGTGGCTGAGTTCCCGAAGGCGGTCAGATTGACCAGTATCACAACTACGACCAGCGACGCGATCAGGCCATACTCGATGGCGGTGGCCCCGCGGATGGAGCGCAGCGGGCGGCGGGCGGCCGGAGCGGACTTGATGGGCTTGGGCATCGCTTACACTCCAGCCTTCAGCCAGGCACACAGCGGAACATCTGCGGGCGGCATCGGGTAGGTTTCGAGATCGCGCGGCGCCACCCAGGCCAGCGCCTGGCCCTCACGGGACGCAGGCGTCCCCTGCCAGCGGCGCAGCAGCCACAGCGGCATCATCAGGTGGAAATCGGGATAGGCGTGGGACGCGAAGGGGCCCGGCTCGAAGTCGGCAGGGTCGACATCGATACCCAGTTCTTCAGCAAGTTCGCGCGCCAGGGCAGCCTCGGGCCGCTC
>JAIXTH010000122.1 GCA_027484265.1 Alphaproteobacteria bacterium | reverse complement strand
GCCGGTGAAGCCCACGGTGACGGTCGCGCAGGGCAGCGCGATCCAGGTGTTCGTGGCCCGTGACCTCGATTTCAGTGCTGTGGCGGCACCCGCGCCCGCGGCACCCGGACGCAACCGGTGACCGGGCCTGCCGGCGCTGCTTCCGTTGGCCCGGGCATGGTCGGCGGTGCCGGCGAGGCAGCCCGGGGCGGCGTGTATCTGGCCGCCTTCCTGGCGCCGTTCGCGCCCTGGCTCGAGCAGGCGGACGTCACCGACATCCTGGTGAACCAGCCTGGCGAGGTGTGGGTCGAGGCCGTCGGCGGGGCGATGACCCGCCACGAGGCCCCGGCGGTCACCGCCCTCAACCTGACCCGGCTGGCCGCCCAGATTGCCCGGGTCACCCGCCAGGGCGTCAGCCGGGAGCATCCTCTGCTGTCAGCAGCGCTGCCGAGTGGCGAGCGGATCCAGATCGTGCTGCCGCCCGCCACCCGCGAGACCCCGGCGCTGGCGATCCGCAAGCATGTTCTGACCGACCTGTCGCTGGCGGACTATGCCCGCCCTGCTGACCGGCCCTCAGCTGGCAGTTCCAGTCGTGGCGAGCCTCTGAACCGCACCGAAGCACGGGCGCAGGTCGCGGCTCTGGTTGGCGCGGGCGATCTGCCGGGGGCCCTGCAGCTGGCGGTGCGCCAGCGGCTGAATGTGGTGGTGTCGGGCGGGACCGGCACCGGCAAGACAACCTTCCTCAACGCGCTCCTCAAGGAGATCCCGGCCACCGACCGGCTGGTGGTGATCGAGGATGCGCCGGAAGTGAAAGTCAGCCAGCCGAACAGCGTGGGCCTCGTGGCCGTGAAGGGCGTGACCGGCGAGGCCCAGGTGGATGCGAACGACCTGATGCAGGCGGCCCTGCGGATGCGGCCCGACCGGATCATCCTGGGCGAGCTGCGCGGGCGCGAGGCCTTCACCTTCCTGCGGGCCGCCAACAGCGGCCACCCCGGCTCGATCACCACCCTCCATGCCGACAGTCCGGCGGGCGCCTTCGACCAGCTGGCGCTGATGGCGGTACAGCCCGGCATGGCACGGGCCGATATCCAGGACTTTGCCCGCTCGGTGGTGGATGTGGTGGTACAGCTCGAGCGCCGCGCCGGGGTGCGCCAGATCGGCGCGATCGAGGTCACCGCCGAGGCTGCCCCTGCGCGATGAACCGGCCTGACAGGCCTGCCACGTCCGGGCAGCCGATCAGGGCCAGGGTGCGGCGGATATCCGCCTCCAGAATCGCCAGCGCCCGGCGCACACCGGCCTCGCCCCCGGCTGCCAGACCCCACAGATAGGCACGTCCGATGGCACAGCTGGTGGCCCCCAGCGCCAGCGCCTTGACGGCGTCCTGACCGCGCCGGATGCCGCCGTCGAAGATCACCTCCGCCCGCCCGGCCACCGCTTCGGCCACAGCCGGCAGCAGATCGATGGTGGCGGGGCTGGCATCCAGCTGGCGCCCGCCGTGGTTCGACACCCACACCGCCGTCGCGCCGCAATCCAGGCAGCGCCGGGCATCCGCTGCCGTCGCCACGCCCTTGATCGCGAACGGGCCGCCCCATTCCCGGGCCATCCAGGCGGCATCCTCCCAGGTGACGGCGCGGTCGAACTGTCTGTCGAGGAACTCCATCACGCCGCCGCTGTGACCTTTGGAGGCTTCGATGAAGTTCTCGGGCCGTATGGGCGCGCTGGTGGCGAGGTCCCACAGCCAGGCGGGGCGGGCAAGGGTCTGGGTGGCGGTGTGCCAGTTGACCTGTGGCGGGATGGTGAAGTGGTTGCGCGGATCGCGCTCGCGGTTGCCGGCCACCGGCACATCCACCGTCAGGATCAGTCCGGTGAAACCCGCCGCCTTCGCCCGCGCCAGTGTCTCACGCACCACGCCCCGGTCCTTCCACACATAGACCTGGAAGTTCCGCCCCCCCGGATGGGCCGCCCCCACACTCTCGATGGTGGTCGAGCCCAGGGTGCTGAGGCTGTAGGGGATGCCGGCCGCCGCCGCCGCCCGCGCGACAGCCAGCTCGCCAGCGGTATGGAACATGCGCGAGGCGGCCGTGGGCGAGATGAATACCGGCAACGCACTCGGCTGGCCCAGCACGGTCACGCCGGTGCGTACCGCACTGACATCCACCAGCACATCCGGAACCAGCTTCACCTCCCGCAGCCGCGCCTCGTTGAGCCCCAGCGCCACCTCATCATCGGCCCCGCCATCGATATAGTCGAACACCATCCGCGGCAGGCGCCGGCGGGCGATGGCGCGAAGATCGGCGATGGTGATGGCCTGTTGCACGCCGCGATGACGCAGGGCGTCACGGTGTCTGTCAAGGGTCGGTGGGGTTCAACCCTCTTTCAGGACGGCATTGTTCCTTGAAACGCTGCCTGGAGCAGCGCGAACACCGTCCAGCCTGTCCACCTGCCCCGCAGCAGCAGCCAGTGGCCGATCAGTGTTGCCAGAACATGCAGTGTCATGGCCACCAATGTCCGGGGCGAGCGTCTCCTCTGTCCCTGCCGAAGGATTTGCCACCACAAGATACCGGCCCGCCGTCCAAAAAAGCTCGAAAGCTGCCCAGCCGCCCGCAAAGGCCAGAACTTCGGGCATCCTTGAAGTTCAGGACGCGTGCTGCTCCGCCACCATGGCACGCAGAGCCAGCACACGCAGGCCCTCATTGGCAAGCGCTGTGAGGACCATCACAACACGACCTATTCCAAACGCCAACCGCTGGCCAACCACTCTATAGACCCCAGATCTTCCAAATATATCAAGTAATGATTCAAGGCCCATACTTCATCAAATCTTGTTTGGCGATCAGCCGTATCGCGCATTATCTCCGTCAGCCAATCCGAATTTTTAACTATCACAAGTTTATAATATGCGTCTTCTACATGCCACGCAGTCACAGCCCGGGGAGTTCGCATCCGGACAGCAACTATGCCCTCGAAACGAAGTGCCCGTTGGATCGTTTGTCCATCGCTGTTATACCCATACAGTACAGATCTTCCGTCAAAAGAAGGTTCGATGTAAAAGTTGTCAGACGGCACCTCTAGTTCGAAAAGAAATTGCTTTTCCAACATGTCAGTTACCTCCTGAAGGGCGTACAGTCGAAGTTCCGGGCGGTGAAGATTTGTTCCGGGCCAACTGCGCAGTCAAGCGTGCCACTGCCGCCGCATTCCCTGTTATACCAACAGCTGACCATTGGTTACGGAGGATGCCTGAATGGCGCCCGGCGCAACCGCACTGAACATGCCCCAAAGGAAGAAGACTGGCACAAGGGACACAATGACCCCGCCGTGGCAGGCAACTCCCAAGAGGCCAGCCAACAGGATTTTGCCCTGCGCCCTGCTGCCTTTGACTGCGTTCAGGTCAAACTCCTTTGGAGAGGCTGCCTGGAGCGCGGCGCTCCTGCGCCGCCTGGTCCTTCAAACAAAGGGCGCTGGCAGTCGCAAGGGCGGTGGGTCTTGTCTGTCAAGTCTCGAGCCGGGCGGCGCAGGGGCGCCGCGCTCCAGGTGTCCGCTTCGGGTCAGACCAGAACCGGATCGTGTTCGGCCACCAGATGCCCCGGTGCGACTTCCAGCAATTGCGGGCGGTATTGCTCGGTGCCGTCCACCAGCTTCGACTTGAGGAAGCGCAGCTGGGCCTTGGGGTCGAGGGGGCTGGGCAGGTCGCCCTCGAGGCGCAGGCGCGGCTTGGCCTTCTCGACTTCCGGGTCGGGGATCGGGGCGGCGGTCATCAGCGCGGGGGTGTAGGGGTGGCGGGCATCGACATAGATGCTCTCGCGGTCGGCGGTCTCCACCACCCGGCCCAGATACATCACCACGATGCGGTGGCTGACCTCGCGCACCACGGCGAGGTCATGGCTGATGAACAGCATGGCAAGGCCGAACTCGCGCTGCAGGTCCAGCAGCAGGTCGATGATCTGCGCGCGGATCGACACGTCCAGCGCCGACACCGCCTCGTCGCACACCACGAACTTGGGCCGCAGGATCATGGCGCGGGCGATGCCCACCCGCTGGTTCTGGCCGCCTGAGAACTCGTGCGGATAGCGGTTCAGCCAGTTGGGATCGAGGCCCACCCGCTGCATGATCTCGCGGACCATGGTCTCCTTCTCGAGGTGCGACAGCTCGGGGCGGTGCACGTCGAGCGGCTCGGCGATCGAGGCGCCGATGGTCATGCGCGGATCGAGGCTGGCCAGCGGGTCCTGGAACACGATGGTCAGGTCCTTCCGGCGGCTGGCCAGGTCCTTGCGGGCGGTATCGGTGACATTGGCACCGAGCCAGGTCACCACGCCCGCCGTCGGCTGCACCAGCTTCAGCATGCCGCGCGCCAGCGTGCTCTTGCCGCAGCCGCTCTCGCCCACCACGCCAACAGTCTCGCCGGCGCGGACGGTCAGGTTCACGCCGTCCACCGCCTTCAGCGGCACCCGCTTGGGGAACAGGCCACCAGACACCGTCACCGGGAAGTGGATCTTCACGTCATGCGCTTCCACCACCACTTCGGCGTCGTCCGTCGGAGGCGGGGCCAGCTGCACGCCCTTGCGCTGGGGCCGGTCGAGGCGCGGCACGGCAGCCAGCAGCTTCTGGGTATAGGGGTCCTGCGGACGGGCGAAGATGTCGTGCACCCCGCCGGTCTCGACATAGAGCCCCTTGTTCATCACCTGCACCTTGTCAGCCAGGCGTGCCACCACGCCCATGTCGTGGGTCACGAGGGCAATCGCCGCACCGGTATCGCGCCGCAGCTCTTCCATCAGCTCGAGCACCTGGGCCTGCACTGTCACGTCGAGGGCCGTGGTGGGTTCATCGGCGATCAGCAAGGCCGGTTCGCACAGCATCGAGATCGCGATCATCACCCGCTGGCGCATCCCGCCCGACAGCTCGTGCGGATACTGCTTGAGGCGGCGGGCGGCCTCGGGAATGCGCACCCGCTCCAGCCAGTCGACCGCGCGCTTCTCGGCAGCGGCGCCTTCCAGATTCATGTGCAGTTTCAGCACTTCGCCCATCTGCTTGCCCACTGTCATATGCGGGGTGAGCGAGGTGAGCGGGTCCTGGAAGATCATCGCCATGTGGCGGCCGCGGATCGTGTTCAGCTCGGCCGGTTTCAGCCCCAAAAGCTCGCGGCCCTTGAAGCGGATCGAGCCGGTGGCCTTGCCGTTGCCGGCCAGCAGACCCATCGCGGCCATGAAGGTCTGGCTCTTGCCCGAGCCGCTTTCACCCACCACGGCCACGCACTCGCCGGGCTGGATATCGAGGTTGATCCCCCGCACCGCATTCACCGGACCGTCAGGCGTGGTGAAGGTGACAGTCAGGTCGCGCACGGACAGGATCGGGTCGCTCACGGGGTATCTGGCCTTCTCGACAAGGTTGCTGGCGCAAGCCTACTCCAAGCCTTCATCCGGTGAAACGGCTTCTCGCAGGCCTCCGGTCAGGACCGCCTTGTCAGAAGTGGCTTTTCTCCCGCCCGCCACCATGGCACACCGTCAGCCCGCAGCCGCCAGCAAGAGCGGCGCCGCCTCAGGGAGAAGCTGACATGGAAACCGAATTCTGCACCGTCGCCGTCGATGGCCGGGTGATGACCGTCACCATCAACCGGCCCGATGCGATGAATGCGCTGCATCCCCCCGCCAATCACGAGCTGGCGGCTGTGTTCGACCGGTTTGCCGCCGACCCGGAGCTGTGGGTGGCGATCATCACCGGCGCGGGCGAGCGCGCCTTCAGCGCTGGCAATGACCTGAAATACCAGGCGATGGGCGGCAAGATGAGCGTGCCCGACAGCGGCTTTGCCGGGCTCACCAGCCGGTTCGATCTCGCCAAGCCGGTGATTGCGGCGGTCAATGGCGTGGCGATGGGCGGCGGCTTCGAGATTGCGCTGGCCTGCGACCTGATCATCGCCGCCGATACCGCAGTGTTCGCGCTGCCCGAGCCAAAGGTGGGCCTGGCGGCCCTGGCGGGCGGCCTGCACCGGCTGCCGCGCCAGATCGGGCTGAAGCGGGCGATGGGCATGATTCTGACCGGCCGCCGGGTCGATGCACGCGAGCGCGAGGTGCTGGGCTTCGTCAATGAAGTGGTGCCTGCCAGCGAACTGCTGGCCGCCGCCCGCCGCTGGGCCGATGCGATCATCGAGAACTCGCCGATGTCGGTGCGGGCTTCGAAGGAGACGGTGCTGAAGGGGCTGGACGAGCCCTCGCTGGAGGCGGCCTATCGCGGCCAGATCAACTATCCGGCCGTGCGCGCCATGTTCGCCTCCGCCGACCTGCGCGAGGGCCCGCTGGCGTTCGCGCAGAAGCGCAAGCCGGTTTGGTCGGGGAGCTGAGGGGGGGGCTCCTGCGCAGGTTGGCGGTCAACGGGAAGAGGTCCTCCGCCCGCCCTTTTCCCCGGTGTCGCCCGTCGCTGCCTGCGTGGATCGCAGGCGTGCCGTCCGGTTTCAAGGACGCTTCGCGCCGCAAGCGGTGGCTACGCCATCCTTGAGACCGGCCATCCCGCCCGCATCCCCGCCGTCAGCGACGGGCGACACCGGGGAAAAGGATTGAAGTGGAAGGCCTCAGAGCTGTGCGCTGGCGCGCACCAGCTCAAGGAGAGGTCTTTTTCCGCTCGGGGCTCGCCAAGGAAAAGGGGGATTGGCGCTGCCTTGCGTTGGATCGCTTCCGCTCGCAACGGCGCCCCATGCGGTCTGGCCGCCCGCCTTGCGGCCCGGTCAAGGCCGGCGAAGCCGCCCCGCAGGGGTTGCCTTGACGGGGCCGGAACACCGTAGTCTTGGTTCTGGCGCCAGCAGGGCTGGTGACAGAACCTCCAAAGCCCGGCGGCGGTCGGGAAGGCGCTCCCGCGCGTCGGCTGGCCCGCTGGACCGCGCGGCTCCCGCCGCGCATCGCCCTTACCATGGGCGCGGCAGGAGCCGCGCGGTCCAGCCGGGCCGTCTGCAACCAAAGCCG
>JAIXTH010000048.1 GCA_027484265.1 Alphaproteobacteria bacterium | reverse complement strand
GGCCGGCCGCACGAAAGCGCGCCAGGCATCGGGCGCCTCGCGCTTGTGCAGGTTGATCTCGAGCCGCACCCCGGCCTCGCCCGCACCGCCGCGCCCGCGCGAAGGCCGCACCCCTGCAAGGCGCGCCGGGATCGTCCGGGTGTCGTTGAACACCAGCACGTCACCGGGCTGCAGCAGCTGGGGCAGGTCGCGCACCACATGGTCGCTCAGCTCGCTGGCGGCGCCGGGGCTGTCGCCCGGGCACACCTGCAGCAGGCGCGCGCTGTCACGCGGCCGCGCGGGGCGCAGGGCAATCGCCGCCTCGGGCAGCTCGAAGTCGAAATCGGACAGGCGCATGGGCCGCGGGGCCTAGCGCAAAGGGCGCCCGATGGGAACCGGCACAGCCCAGCGGCGCCATCACGGCTCAGCTATCGGGCGTCACCGTATCCACCGCCCGCCAGCAGTACCAGGCGGCATGGCTGCGCCACGGACGCAAATGGTCGGCCATGCTGGCGAAGGCCTTGGGGGCGGGCATCGCATCGAGGCGGTGTGCGATCATCCAGCCCTTGCGGACGCCGAGGTCATCCACCGGCCACACATCGGTCCGCCCCAGGGTAAACATCAGATACATCTCCACGGTCCAGCGCCCCACCCCGCGCACGGCGGTGAGGCGCTGCACGATCTCGTCGTCGTGGAGGTGATCGATCTCGTGATTGTCGGGCACGGTCCCGTCCAGCCGCCGCGCTGCCAGGTCCTTGAGAGCCGCGAGTTTCTGACGCGAGAGGCCGCAGGCGCGCAGCTCTTCGTCGGGCGTGGCGATCAGGCGGGCGGGGTCCGGGCTGCCGCCGTCCTCACCGTCGATCCCGAACAAAGCCAGGGTGCGGCGCAGGATGGTGCCCGCCGCCTTGCCCGAGAGCTGCTGGTAGACGATCGCCCGCATCAGGCTCTGATAGGGGTCGTGGCCGTCGCGGGTGGGGATCGGGCAAGGTCCGTGCCGGGCCGCCAGCGCTGCCATCACGGGATCGGCCAGAATGGGTGCGGGAATGGTGCTGTCAGGCTGGGTCATGGAACGGCTCCGCCCCCGGGTTTCACGTCAGGCCGGGGGCACGATGGCCTGTGGCGCGCCGCCGGGCAACTCCAGCAGCCACATCGCCGCCACCAGCAAAGCCAGCGCTGCAATCAGCCACAGGCCCGCTCCCCGGTTCGACTTGAACAGCGCCAGCGCCTCCCCCGGCGGCAGATCAGGCCGGGTCGCCGCTGCCTGCCGCCGCAGATGCAGCGCAAACGGCACCAGCGCGATCAGTCCTGCCGGCACGGCCAGCAGCGCCTCGCGGCTCACCAGCAGCATCGCCACAACCACCAGCGCAAGGCAGGCGCCATAGAAGCGCGTCACCTGGCGGCGCACCGCCGCCCCGAACAGCCGCGCCGTGGACTTCACCCCCACCAGCGCATCGTCCTCCACATCCTGCAGCGCGTAGATCGTGTCATAGCCCACGGTCCACAGGGCACAGGCGGCAAACAGGGCAAGCGCCGCGAGGTCCACCGTGCCCTCCACGGCCGCATAGCCCACCAGCACACCCCAGTTGAAGGTCAGGCCCAGCCACACCTGCGGCCACCAGGTGATCCGCTTCATGAACGGATAGGCCGCCACCATCGGGATCGCCAGCAGCGCCACGATCTGCGCCGGAGGCGGCAGGGTCAGCAGCACCACGAGGCCCACCAGGCACTGGGCGATGGTCCAGACCAGCGCCGCCTTGGGGCTGACCTCACCGGCAGGGATGGGCCGCAGCGCCGTGCGCGCCACCTGCGCATCGATGTCGCGGTCCACCAGATCATTGAAGCTGCAGCCCGCCCCGCGCATGGCTATGGCGCCGATGATCCAGGCCAGGGCCAGCTGCAGGTCCAGCAGCCCCACACCCTCGCCCACCCGGCCAAGCGCCTGGCCCATGAAGCAGGGCAGCGCCAGCAGCCAGAACCCCACCGGCCGGTCGGCCCGCGACAGCCGTGCATAGGGTCGCCAGGCGGCAGGCAGGCGGGCGACGAAACTGCCCGGTTCGGCATCCAGTGTCGTGGTCACGGGCGCGGGGTTCCTAGGCGCGGCCGAGCGCAAGGTCGCTGACGAACGGGTTGGTCTTGCGCTCGCGTCCGAAGGTGCTCATCGGCCCGTGGCCGGGCACGAAGGCGATCTCGTCGCCATAGGGCCATAGCTTGCCGGTGATGCTGTCCACCAGCTGATCGAAATTGCCGCGCGGGAAATCGGTGCGCCCGATCGAGCCCTGGAACAAAAGGTCGCCGACGAAGGCGATGCGGTGGGTGCGGTTGATGATCGCCACGTGACCTGGCGTGTGGCCGGGGCAGTGCACCACGTCGAACACATGCCCCGCCAGCTCCAGCGTGTCGCCGTCCTGCAGATAGCGGGTGGGCACGCAGTTCTCATAGCCCTCGGTCTGGCCGTAACTGGCCCACTGCCGCACGATATCGTCCAGCAGCCACTGGTCATCGGCATGGGGTCCGATGATGTCGACGCCATAGTGGCGGGCCACGCCGGTGGCGCCGCCCGCGTGATCGAGATGGCCGTGGGTCAGCCACACCGCCACGATCTTCACCCCATGCTGCTCGGCCTCGGCCACAAGGCGCGGCACCTCGCCGCCCGGATCCACGAACACGCCTTCCATGGTCCGCTTCGACCACAGCAGGGTGGTGTTCTGCTGGAACGGCGTCACCG
>JAIXTH010000019.1 GCA_027484265.1 Alphaproteobacteria bacterium | reverse complement strand
GGGGCGCTCGGACGTTTGCGGTTAACGGAGGGAGGTCCTCCGCCCGCCCTTTTCCCCGGTGTCGCCCGTCGCTGCCAGCGTGGATCGCAGGCGTGCCGTCTGGTTTCAAGGACGCCCTGCGGGCGCCGCAAGCGGTGCTTCGCATCCTTGAGACCGGCCGTCCCGCCCGCATCCCCGCCGTCAGCGACGGGCGACACCGGGGAAAAGGGTTGAAGAGGAAGGTCCAAGAGCTGTGCGCTGGCGCGCACCAGCTCAAGCAAGGCTTTTTCCCGCTCTGGGCTCGCCAAGGAAAAAGGGGAGGGATTGGCGCTGCCCAGGGCTGGACCACCAGTGCCCCTAACGGAATTCCGTGCGGTCTGGCCGCCCGCCTTGCGGCCCGGTCAAGGCTGGCGAAGCCACCCCGCAGGGGTTGCCTTGACGGGGCCGGAAGGCGGAACATGGTAGTCTTGGTTCTGGCGCCAGCAGGGCTGGTGACAGAACCTCCAAAGCCCGGCGGCGGTCGGGCAGGCGCTGCTTCGTATCGATTGGCCCGCTGGACCGCGCGGCTCCCGCCGCGCATCGCCCCCACCATGGGCGCGGCAGGAGCCGCGCGGTCCAGCGGTCCGGGCCGGCCGGCAGCTCGAGCCCGGCCGGAACGCGCTTGCAACCACCGTCACTTGCAGCGGTGATCCCACGCGTGGCGGGGCGCTTCATTCAGGGCACTGTGGCGGCGCTGCTGCGAGCGGCAGCGCTCCGGGCGCAGCCTCAATCGTCGCGGTAGACCCGCTCCTGCTTCTCGTGGCGCTCCTGCGCTTCGAGGCTGAGGGTGGCGATGGGGCGGGCGATCAGGCGGCGGATCGAGATCGGCTCGCCGGTTTCCTCGCAATAGCCGTAGGAGCCGTCTTCCAGGCGGCGCAGGGCGCTGTCGATCTTGCTGATCAGCTTGCGCTGGCGGTCGCGGGTGCGCAGTTCCAGGCCCTTGTCGGTCTCGCTGGCGGCGCGGTCCACGATGTCGGGCAGACCGGCTGTCTCTTCCTGCAGGTGCGAGATCGTGGACTTGGAATCCACCAGGATCTCGTTCTTCCAGTGCTCCAGCTTGCCCTTGAAGAACGCCCGCATGCGCTCGTTCATGAAGGGCTCGTCATCGCCGGGCTCGTATCCTGGCGGCAGCAGGTTCTCGGCCATGGCACCCTCCCATCCGGGGCAGCATCGCATCTCCCCCTTGAGATGGCGCCATAGTGCCAGACCTTGAAGGCTGCAAGAGCCATGTCCATCATGCGGACAGCCATCAGCGCCCGCAGACACACATCAACGCATGCAATCGCCAATTTGTGACGTAAGGGAAATGCAGCAGCCTCAGCCAGCCATATCCAGCTTGGCCAGCTCGACTTCGGCGCGCAGCTCCACCTGGTCCAGCAGCGCCTCCAGCTCCGGATCGTCCACCGCATCGCGCTGCTCGCGCAGGGTCAGCGACAGGCGCGCGGCCTGCTCGCGCGTGACGGTCCCCGACAGCACCGACAGGCGCAGCTGCTCGAGCTGGTCCAGCAGGGTGTCGGCCCGGCGGGTGGCACGGCGGCGGCGCTCGGCCACCGGTTCCTCGGCCTGCAGCGCCAGCAGCGCACCGACACCGGCCAGGGCGCTGGCGGGCATGGCGGGGGCACCGGCGGCAGCCCGCTGGGCCGCCGCTGCCGGGTCGCCCGGCAGGGCAAAGCCGGGAGCGGCAGCTGCAGCCTTGCGGCTGGCGGCAGCCTGGGCTGCGGACGAGGTTGCCTCGATCTTCATGGGATAAGGACAGGCAGCCGCTGCGGTTAAGGGTTGGTAAACATCTGAGTGGCCGGCGCGCCCGCAGGCGTCCGCTGCCCGGCAGCAACCACCCGTCACCGGCAGAAACTGCCGCCCGACTCACGCCACTACAGCAATCGACCCGCACGCCGTCATCGCCTCTGATCCGTCAGGGCCGCTATAACGCACGTGAAAACAGCCACTTGAAACCGGTCCGGCGGCAGGGCCGCGGATCGCGCAGATGTGACCGCCCAACTGCGGCGCGGCACGGCGCTCGCATAGCGGTGTGCATGACCTGTGACCGCTTCTTCCGCACCCTCCTGATCGGCCTTCTGGCTGCCGTCGCTTCGGTGCTGGCCATGGCCGGCCCCGCTGCCGCCCAGTCGCGGATCAAGGACCTCGTGGATGTGGAAGGCGTGCGCGACAACCAGCTGGTGGGCTATGGGCTGGTGGTGGGCCTGCAAGGCACCGGCGACGGGCTGCGCAACGCGCCCTTCACCCGTCAGAGCATCGAGGCCATGCTCGAGCGCCTGGGGGTCAACACCCGCGATCAGGCGCTGCAGACCAAGAATGTCGCGGCCGTGCTGGTGACCGCCGTGCTGCCGCCGTTCTCGACCCAGGGCACGCGCCTGGATGTGACCGTCTCGGCGCTGGGCGATGCCAAGAGCCTGGAAGGCGGCACCTTGATCGTCACGCCCCTGCGCGGCGCCGATGGCAATGTGCATGCGGTGGCCCAGGGCCAGCTGACGGTGGGCGGCTTTGCTGCCAGCGGCGCCTCCGGCTCGAACATCAGCCGCGGCGTGCCCACCAACGGGCGCATCCCCGGCGGCGCGCTGGTGGAGCGCGAGACCGCCTTCGACCTCGGCGGCATGACCGAGATCCGGCTGGCGCTGCGCAATCCCGACTTCACCACGGCCCGGCGGATCGCCGCTGCGATCAACGCGAACCTGGGGGTGCCGGCTGCGGTGGCTCTCAATCCCTCCACCATCGTGCTGTCGCGCCCGATCGGGTTTCCCGGCGACATGGTGGAGCTGATCGGCCGGATCGAGCTGCTGGTCGTGATCCCGGACACCCCGGCCCGCGTGATCGTGGACGAGGCGTCGGGCATCGTGGTGATGGGCGACAATGTGCGGGTCTCCACAGTCGCGGTGGCGCAGGGCAATCTGACCATCGCCGTGCAGGAAACGCCCGTGGTGAGCCAGCCGGCCCCCCTCTCCAATGGCGAGACCACTGTGGTGCCACGCTCCAGCGTGGCGGCCGAGGAAGATGTGGGCGACCTGACGATCGTGCAGGGCGGCGTGCCGCTGCGCGACCTGGTGGCAGGCCTCAACGCCCTGGGGGTCAATCCGCGCGACCTGATCCAGATATTGCAGGCCTTGAAGGCCGCCGGTGCGCTGCAGGCCGAGATCGAGGTGATGTGACGATGGATGCTCCTGCCTCCCCCCTGCTGTCCGGCGCCTTGTCGCTGCAGCAGCTGCGGCCTGCCGATGGCGGTCTGTCGCGGATCGGCGCGCTGCCGCCGTCCGAGATCGAGCGGGTGGCCCAGGACTTCGAGAAGATGGCGCTGACCGAGATGCTGTCGCTCGCCATGTCCGAGACCGACGTGTCCGACACGCTGTTCGGCGGGGGACCGGGGGAGCGGATGATGCGCCCGTTCCTGATCGAGCAATATGCCAGCAGCTTTGCCGCTTCGGGCGGGATCGGGATTGCCAGCTCGGTGCGCGCCGAGCTGATCCGCATGCAGGAAGCCGGCCAGGCTTCCCAGGCGCGCTGAGGAGGACAGACGATGGCCCTGCTAGCTCATGATGCTGCCGATCTGGTGGACCAGCTGATCCTGCTGACCCGGCGCCTCGCCGATCTGGCCGAGCGCCAGGCCGCCCTGTTCGAGGCCAGCCGCTTTGCCGAAGCCGGTCCCCTCACCGATGAGGCAGCCCGGCTGGCGGCGACCTATCAGATGGAAAGCCGGCGGATTTCCGCCAATCCGGGGATGCTGGCGGATGCGCCCGATGTGCTGAAGCAGACCCTGAAGTCCGAGACCGAGCGGTTCCGCGCTGCCATGACTGCCCATGAGCGGGTGCTGGAGCGGCAACGCCTGCTGGCCGAAGGCCTGGTGCGGGCGATTGCCGAGGAAGCCGTCGCCGCCCGCCCCACGCCGGTCGCCTATGGCCCCGGCGCCGTGGTGCGGCGCGATACCAGCGCCGTGGCGCTCGACCGCCGCGCCTGAGGGCGCGGCCTCTCGATCACTGGGCAGGCGGGCTTGCAGGCGGCGTTGCCGGCGGGCTGCCTGCTGGCGGTCCACCTGCCGGGCGCCCTTCTCCGGCACCTTCCCGGCGCGGCGGCATCGGACCTGCGGCAGGGGCTTCGGTTGCACGCGGGCGCGTGGGACCCAGCTGCTTGCGCCAGCCGATCTCCCAGCTGGTGCCGCGTGGATTGGCGAAGGCATCCTGGAACGCCAGCGGCGTCACGCCATTCTGGTCGCGCACCCCGCGCACCGTGCCGCTCAGATTGTCGACCCGCATGAACAGGCGCGAGCCGCGCAGGAACGGATAGTCTTCGACCAGCTCCGGGCGGGCATCGAAGTTCACGAAGCCGCGCAGGCCCAGATTGGCATAGGGGTCGAAGGTCAGCACGCTGCCGGTCACGCCGGGTGACGGTGGCACCACCACGGTGCTGCCCGAGTCCCAGGTTCCCGCCAGCCGCAGGCCGAGGCCCTTGTAGGAAATGCCGGTCTCGATCTCGACCGTGTTGCGGGCCACGCCGCCCGAGGAGCCGAGCGCATCGCCCTCCAGCAGGTTCAGAACCGGGCCGCCGGGTACCAGCTGCACCGTCTCCTCGATCCGGTAGGTGTGGAACAAGGACAGGCCGATCAGATTGGCGCCCGGCCCCTGGCCGAACATGCCCATCATCATCGCTTCCATCCGGCCACCGCCGCCACCGCCGCCACCGCCGCCGCGACCGGGTCCACCCGGTCCTCCCGGCCCACCGGGCCCACCGCCGGGGCGTCCGGCCTGGGGAGGGCCACCTTGAGGCTGGCCGGCCGGCGGCTGTCCGCCCTGAGGGGGACGGCCCTGGGGTGCTCCCTGCGGCGCGCCCTGCCCTCCCTGGCCCTGCTGGCCGGAGGCGCCGCCCGGTGCGCCAGGACGGCCCATGCCCGGCGGCATCGGCCCGATCGGAATGCCGACGAAGAAGCCCCACCGCACCCGCTCGCCAGTGGTCTGCGCCAGATTGACCGGACGGCTGTCGACGCCGGTCAGGTCGCCAGCGGCATTGCGGGTGAAGCGCCCCGCAAACGCCTGCTGACCCTGGAAGCCGGTGGGCAGCGCCGAGATCGGGTCGGTGCTTTCATTGCGCACATAGCTCGCCTGGAGCGAGAACGCCCCGCCCAGCTGCGGCGGGCTGAAGAAGGCATTGAAGGTGAAGTCGTTGCGCTGCTCGGGGCGCAGGCCGGCATTGCCGCCGCTCACCAGCGCCACCGGGCGGCTGACACCGCGCACGAAGTCGAAGAATTCCGCATCCGGGTCGAGATTGAGCGGCGCGCCCAGCTGTTGCACCCCGGGTGCATTCTCGCTGCGATCCACCGTTGCCGAGAAGCGCCAGCCGTCAGCGGGGCTCCAGCTGAGCGTGGCGCCACTGCCCGACAGGGTGCCTGCATCCGACAGATCCTGCACCGTGCCGTTCAGCGACAGCGACAGGGTGCCGAGCGCGGGCAGCACTTCGCGGTTGCGGCTGGTGAGGGGGATGGTGATGTTACCGCGCAGGGTGCGCTCGTCGCGGTCGAGTTCGGTGCCGGTGACGACCCCGCCGAGGAGTGACCGCGAGCCGATGTCCACGGCCCGTGCCGTCACCCGGAAGCTGGTGCGCACACCGCCGGCTGGCAGGTCGATGATGGTGCCGGTGGCGTTGAAGCTGGCTTCCAGCGTGTCATTGACCTGGCGGGTGGAACTGGCGCCCGGGCCGCTGCTGGTGGCGGTCTCGATGATGGTGGTGTCGGCCACCCCCGTGGCAGTCCACTGCCAGCCGAAATCGGCTCCATCGAAGGTCACGGCACCGCGGGTGTTGAGCGTATCCACCCCCCGCACGATGGCGGTGCCGGTGGATGTGGGCCCCAGCAGGCTGGTGCGCGCGATGCTTTCCTGGCGCAGGTCGAAGGTGACGGCGTGGCGCTCGCCGAGGCCCCGGTTGAAGTTGAGGCCGATCCGCCGCTCGGTCTCTTCCGGCAGCAGGGTGCGCAGCTGCGGAATGGCAACCGTACGCACGCCCAGATCCGCCTCGGTCACGTTGGTGCTGGTTTCCTGCTCGAGATTGATCAGGCTGCGACCATTGGCGCCCACGGCGAAAACGGTGGCTTCCAGGTCAACAGTGCTGCGGTTGCCATCAGCCTCGCCGCCGCCACCGGCTTCCAGCGTCAGGGCGCGGAAGCCCTGGCGCAGCACCAAATTCACCACCCGCTGGTCCGGCGAAAAGCCGTAGATCACCGCCACGTCCTCGGGGAACACCTCGATCCGCTGGATCGCCTCGGGCGGCACGAAGCGCAGCTCGGCAAAGCCGGACACCCGCCGGCCATTGAGCAGGATCACCGGCGGCCCGCCGCCCCGGCCCCGGGCACTGCCGGTCTGGGGCGCAATGGCTGTCAGCAGCTCGTTGAGGTTCGAGGCGCCATAACCTGCGATCTCCTCCTGGCTGATGGTGATGGTGGGCTCGACATCGGCGGGGATTGCGCCACGCTCGCGGACACCCGTGACGACGACGGTTTCGGTACCGGTCGTCTCCGGTGCGTCCTCACCGTCAGCGATGCCGACCGGCGCTACCGGAACGGGCACAGGCGCCGCTGGCGAGGATTGAGCGAAGGCGGGGCCGCCCGCAAGAGCGGTGGCGCACAAGGCGATGGCGGGAAAGCGCATAAACTGGACATCCGGGGAGGAGAGGCGGTGCGGCCTTTGCCGCTTAACCGTGGCACAAATGCGTTTCCGTCGCTGACTTGCCAGTTAAAACAATGTCACAGTGACGTCAGATGCAGTTGGCGACCGCCTGCAGGATGCCGCGCGCCCTTCAAAGGCCCAGCTCGGCCCAGCGCTCGAGATAGATCCGGAACCAGGGCGCAAACTCCTGCGGCCGCTCGCGGGCCTCGCGCTGCAGCGTCTCGCGGGTGGCCCAGCGCACGGCGGCCACCTCATCGGGATCGGGATCGATGCGCAGCGAGGCGCGGCCTGCATCGGCGCGGAACACATGCACCCGCTCGTGCTCCACCAGCCCGTCGGTGACCTCGGCCCGATAGTCCACCAGCCCGCCGCCCACCAGCGGCACATCCACCCCCAGCTCCTCGCGCAGCCGCCGCCGCGCCGCCACTTCGGGCAGCTCGCCCCAGTGCGGATGCGAGCAGCAGGTATTCGCCCATTGCAGCGCGCAGTGATACTTGCCCGCTGCACGCTGCTGGATCAGCAGGAACGGCCCGTCGAACAGAAACACCGACACCGCCAGATGCAGCTGGCCGTCCACATGGGCCGACAGCTTCTCGACGGGATACAGGCTCCCGTCCGCCGCAATGGCAGGGATCATTATCGGGCCGGGCGGGAGGGAGCGGTCAATCACGGACATGCCGCCAGTCTGCCGCCCCGCCCCGTCATCCGCAACTGCGATCCAGTGCCGCGACCACTGTCAGGCCAGCCTCAACCTGTCCCGCGCCCGCGCCTAGCCATCCACCATGGTCATGAATTCGGGACGATAGCGCAGGCCCTGTACCGGCGGCATGGCGGCGGCGATGGCGGCTGTCTCGGCAGGTGTCAGTGTGATGTCGAGGGCGCCCAGATTCTCGTCGATCCGCTCCGGCCGGGTGGTGCCGGGGATCGGCACCACGTCCTCGCCCTGGCCGAGCAGCCAGGCGAGCGCCAGCTGCGCCGGGGTGCAGCCCCGCCCGGCAGCCAGCTGGCGCACCACATCGGCGATCTTCATGTTGGCGGCCAGTGCCTCGGCACTGAAACGCGGCTGGGCTGCCCGCCAGTCGCCCTCGGCCAGATCCGCGGTCGACGTGATGGTGCCGGTCAGGAAGCCGCGCCCCAGCGGGCTGTAGGGTACAAAGCCGATCCCCAGCTCGCGCAGCACCGGCAGGACATGGGCCTCGGGATCGCGGGTCCACAGCGACCATTCCGACTGGACCGCCGCGATCGGATGCACTGCATGGGCACGGCGGATGGTGTCGGGGCCGGCCTCGGACAGGCCGAGGTGGCGCACCTTGCCCTCTTCCACCAGGCGCGCCATCGCGCCCACCGTTTCCTCGATCGGCACCGCCGGATCGACCCGGTGCTGGTACAGCAGGTCGATCACCGGGGCGCCCAGCCGCTGCAGGCTGGCCTCGGTCACGGCGCGCACGTTCTCAGGACGGCTGTCGGTCATGGACGTGGTGCCATCGGGGTTCTTGTGGCGGCCACCGACATTGAACCCGAACTTGGTGGCGATCACCACCTGGTCCCAGCGCCCGGCAAAGGCGCGCCCGATCAGCTCCTCGTTCACATACGGACCATAGACCTCGGCGGTATCGAACAAAGTGATGCCACGCTCAAGTGCATGGTGGAGTGTGGCCAGGCTGCGCGCCTCGTCAGCCCCGCCATAGGCAAAGCTCATCCCCATGCAGCCAAGGCCGATGGCCGATACGGTCAGGCCCTGCTGGCCGAGTGTCCGGGTCTTCATGGGGCGTCTCCTCACTGGTCTGGCGGACCGGGGGAGCAGGTCACGCGCTTTGCGCGCCAGCTTCGGCCACGACAGCGCCCGCGTCCAGCCCTTTCATTTCAACGGGCGGGGCGCAGCGGCGCCCGCTGGCCCCGCTTGTCCTGCCATACGCGTGCTGTAAGGCAGAGGCATGACACGCCGCGATCTCTTCCTGTCCGGCCTTGCTGCGGGAGCCTTGGCACCGATGACACATGCTGCTGCGCAGGCCGCAGGGCCTGAGACTGTGGTCACGCCCCCGGCCCGCTATTCGGCAGTCGCCCTCCAGGTGCGCTGCGATGCCGTGAACCAGGATAGCGGTGCCGATAGTGCCCGGGCGCGGATGAATGCCTCGATTGCCCGGGTGGGGGCGCAGATCGGCGCCTGCAAGGGCTTCCTGCGCGGCTTCAATGGCTATGACCTCAAGCTGGTGGTGCTGCCGGAATACTGGATGACCGGCTTTCCCCTCGGCGAGACCCGCGAGCAGTGGCAGGACAAGGCCGCCATCGCGATGGACGGGCCCGAGGCGGATGCCATCGCTGCGCTGGCGCAGCGGCACGGCGTGTTCCTGTGCTCGAACCACTACGAGCTCGATCCGAACTTCCCCGACCTCTATTTCCAGTCCAACATCGTCTACAGCCCCGCGGGCGATGTGGTGCTGCGCTACCGGCGGATGATCAGCCTCTATACCCCCACGCCCTATGACGTGTGGGACCGGTATCTGGCGGTCTATGGCCTCGAGGGCGTGTTCCCGGTGGCCCATACCGAGATCGGCTCGCTGGGCACGATTGCCTCCGAGGAGATCCTCTATCCCGAGATCGCCCGGATGAGCGCGTTCCGGGGCGCCGAGATCCTGCTGCACCCCACCTCCGAAGTCGGCTCGCCGCAGCTGACGCCCAAGCACATCTCGAAGATGGCGCGGGCAGTGGAGAATGTGGCCTATGTGGTGTCGGCCAACTCGGCGGGCATCTACGGCACCCCCGTAGCTGCCGAGAGCACCGACGGCATGAGCATCGTGCTCGACTGGTATGGCCGGGTGCTGGCCGAGGCCGGGACCGGCGAGACCTTCAATGCCAATGCCGTGCTGGATGTCGGGGCCTTGCGCGAGACCCGGCGCAAGACCGGCATGACCAACCTGTTGTCCCGCGTGCCACTGGATGCCTTTGCCGGCACCTATGCCGACACCGAGCTGGCACCTCCCAACAAGACCCCCGACGGGCGGATGATCGAGCGCGCCGAAGTGCTGGCCCGCCAGCGGCAGGTGATCGAGCGGCTGGTGGCTGCGGGCATCCTGCGCTGAAAAGGGCGTGTTTCGGTACAATTTGATCGACTGACCTAACCCCTCCTGCACGGGTTGCACGTCACAAGCGCCTCAAGACAGCAGGAGTGAGCCATGAGCATTGGCGCAGCTGGCGGCGTGCAGGGCGCGCTGCAGATCCAGATGATGAAGGCGGCCCAGCAACAGCAGCTGGTGGCCGCGCAATCGGTCGCCGACGCGCTGCAGGGCGCGCGTGCGATCCAGGCCGAGGCAGCACGCTCTGCGGCCCAGGCCCCCGCCGCTCCGGCTGCCCCTTCCGGTCAGGGCCAGATGGTGGACATCCGCGTCTAGGCAGTCGCACAGGCGCGTCGCGCCAGCCGAGAAACCGGGGCTCTGACCTGAGCGGTCACGGGAACATGCCGCGCTTCCGCGGCGCTTGCGACTGCGACCATCCGCTCCGGCCCGCAAGAGCGCAGCCGCTCAATCGTTCAAGACCTGCGTGAACACGGGATTGTCCGGAGGCCGGGCGATCTGCAGGGTTCGCATACCCCGTGTGGGGGCAGCCTTGTCCTGGCGGCTCCGACGGACTCCAGAGGGACGGGGGAAGCGATCTGGATGGAGACTGGCCGATGAGGGTGCTGCACGGTGCTGGTTGGGCTGTAGCATTGCTGGCCCTGTGTGCATGCGGGCAAGGTCCCGATGCCACACCGTCTGCCGGGGAGCCCTCCAAGGCGGCGCATGCCCCCGGCCCCGATGAACCGACGGCGGGCGCCGCCCCCAGTGCTGCCATACCGCACGTCTCCGAGGCCCCCACTCCAGCCACGAGCGCCTTCAGCGCAGACCTGGCCGGAGCCTGGGCAGGCGACCTCGAGAGCTGCAACAGCGGCGAGGCAGTCAGTTTCTTTGCCGATGGCACCTACGGGATGGAAGGCGAAGGCGGCCGCTGGCGTCTGGAGGGAGACCGGCTGAAGCTGACCGGCATCTCCCAGTTCGAACTGGGCGGTGCGGGCGAGGTTGCCGTGCCGGACCGCACCCTCACCGTCACGCAGCTGACGGACCACAGCATGGCCTGGCGGGCGGATGATGGTTTCGAGGCCAGTTTTGCCCGCTGTCCCGGTTAGGCCGGTCTGCGACAGCCCGCCGCTTCGCAACAGCGGTGGACGGCGCGCGCGCGTCTGGTAAGGATGGTGGCAACAAGCAACAAAGCAGCGGGAGCAAGCAGCCATGATCTTCGAACACAGCGCCGAAACCAAGGAGTGGATCGACCGGGTGGAGGCGTTCATGGACGCCCACATCTATCCCGCAATCCCCACCTACACCGAGCAGGCCAATAACGGCGAGCGCTGGAAGGTGATCCCGATCGTCGAGGAACTGAAGGTCAAGGCCCGCGCCGCTGGCCTGTGGAACATGTTCATGCCGCCCGCCTCGGGCCATGCGCACCTGGACGAGACCTTCGAGTTTGTCGGCCCGCGCCTGTCGAACGTGACCTATTCCTCGCTGGCCGAGATCATGGGCCGGGTGGGCTTTGCCTCGGAAGTGTTCAACTGCTCGGCGCCCGACACCGGCAACATGGAAGTGCTGGAACGCTATGGCACCCGCGCCCAGAAGGAGCAGTGGCTGCGCCCGCTGATGAACGGCGAGATCCGCTCGGCCTTCCTGATGACCGAGCCGGCGGTGGCCTCCTCCGACGCCACCAACATCCAGACCGAGATCCGCCGCGAGGGCGACGAGTATGTGGTCAATGGCCGCAAGTGGTGGTCGTCCGGCGTGGGCGACCCGCGCTGCAAGGTCGCCATCGTGATGGGCAAGACCGATCCGGAGGCCAAGTCCTACTCGCAGCAGAGCCAGATCCTGGTGCCGCTGGATGCGCCGGGCGTCACGCTGGTGCGGCCGCTGCATGTGTTCGGCTATGATGATGCGCCCCATGGCCACTTCGAAGTCGAGCTGAAGAATGTACGGGTGCCGGCCTCGAACCTGGTCCTGGGCGAAGGGCGCGGCTTCGAGATCGCGCAGGGGCGCCTGGGCCCGGGCCGGATCCACCACTGCATGCGCACGCTGGGTGCCGCCGAAGTGGCGCTGGAGAAGATGTGCCAGCGGCTGCTGACCCGCCGCGCCTTCGGCAAGACCGTGGCCGAGCACTCGATCTGGGAACAGCGGATCGCCGAGGCCCGCATCAACATCGAGATGACCCGCCTCCTGTGCCTCAAGGCCGCCTATATGATGGACACTGTCGGCAACAAGGTGGCCCGGGCCGAGATCGCCATGATCAAGGTGGCGGCGCCGCGCATCGCGCTGCAGGTGATCGACGATGCGATCCAGGCCCATGGCGGCGGCGGCGTGTGCCAGGACTTCGGCCTCGCCAGCTCCTACGCCCACATCCGCACCCTGCGGCTGGCCGACGGTCCGGACGAAGTCCACAACCGCACCATCGCCCGCCTGGAGCTGGGCAAGCACGCCGGCGCGGTGATGCAGCAGGCTGCCGCGGCCGAAGCCGAGCAGCTGGTACCGGGCATGCGGTAAGGCAGGCGCCAGGGCGTGGCAGGGGCGCGCAGCTCCTGCCGCGCCCTGCCAGCGACTTCCTGCGCGGCAGGCGCCGCGCAGTCCGGCGGAGGTGATAGCGGCTGGCTTGCCGGTAGAAGGCACGTCGGCCTGTGTCCCACCTTGACGCCGCCCGGCCGGGTACATAACTCGCTGCCATGGCCATCCGCGACATTCTCACCGTCCCCGACCCCGTCCTCAAGCAGGTTTCACGCGATGTGGAGGCTGTGACCGACGAGACGCGGGCGCTGATCGAGGACATGCTCGACAGCATGTATGCGGCCAATGGCATTGGCCTGGCGGCGATCCAGATCGGGGTGCCGCAGCGGGTGATCGTGATGGACCTCGAGTGGGGCCGGGACGAGAGCAAGCCCGACCATCGCGCCCCGCGCACCTTCATCAACCCGCGCATCACGCCCCTGACCGACGAGCTGTCGCCCTATGAGGAAGGCTGCCTGTCGGTGCCGGAGGTCTATGACGAGGTGAAGCGGCCTGCACGGGTCAAGCTGGAGTATCTCGACCAGGACGGCAATCCGGTGGTCGAGGAGGCCGACGGGCTGTTCGCCACCTGTATCCAGCACGAGATGGACCACCTGAACGGGGTGCTGTTCATCGACCACCTGTCGCGGCTGAAGCGCGAGCGTGCCGTGGCGCGGGTGCGCAAGGTCAGGCGCGCTGCCTGACCGCCTGCTGAAATGCCCTGAACGGGCGACTAGCGCTTGAGCCTGCGGACGGGGCGGGCTTTAAGGGGGTATGAGCACCACCCCGTCCGATCCCGCCGACACCGGTCCAGCACCCGACGCCAGCACCCCGGCTGACCCGCCCGCGACCTCTCCGCCTGCATCGGACCCGTTCGCCGCCGCTGCCGAACGGGCGCGGACCACGGGGGCGAGCATCAATGCTGGCGCCAGCATGGCACCTGCCACCAGCTATGCCGTCGAACCGGCGCCGGTCCGGCGTGGCGGCGGCGGGGCTGGCATCCTGGGCCTGGTGGTGATGGGTGTTCTGGCCGCAGCTGGCGGCGCCGTGGGCGGCGCCGTCCTGGTCAGCCAGCCACAGCTGACCCGCCAGCTCGGCCTGACGCCGGTGGCAGCTGTGACCGATGCCGATCTCATCCGGCGCGTCACCGCCGCCGAAGCCGACATCGGCGCCCTGCGCCAGCAGATCGCGCGGCTGGAAGCCCGCCTGCCGGGCGCCGCAACCACGGCACCCTCAGCACCGGCAACCACAGCACCGGCAACCACAGCACCGGCAACCACAGCACCGGCAACCACAGCACCGGCAATCACCCGTCCGGCAACCCAACCGACTGGCCAGGCCCCTGCGCCAGCCGGTGCCCCCGCAGCCCCGCCGGCCACAGCCCCGCCATCGGGCACCGCCAGCCCCTCCGGACAGCCCGCCGCAACGCCAGCGGCACCCGTCGATTTCGGCCCGCTGCGGGCCGAGCTGGCAGGACTGGCCGGGCGGATCACCGCCATGGAAACCCGGCTGGCGGCGCTGGATCCCACGGGGGCCGGCGGCGCCGTGATCGCATCGCTCCAGACCGACATCGCCACCCTCAAGGTGCTGGTCGACCAGCTGCAGTCGCGCACCAGCGCAGCCCCGCCCCCGGGCCTGACCATGGCGGTGCTGGCCCTGACCGAGGCCAGCAATGGCTCGGCAGCCTTCCTGCCCGAGTTCGAGGCCATCCGGGCCGCCGCCCCCGACCTGCCGGGCCTTGCGGCCCTCGAGCCTCTGGCCCGGATCGGGGTGCCCACCCGCAACCAGCTGGAACAGCGGTTTGCCACCCTTCAGCCCGCCGTGGATGCCATGGTGCTGGACGCCGAGAGCGAGGGCGGCATTGCCGGCTGGTTCCGGCGCCTGATGGCCTCGCTGGTGCGGGTCGAGCGTGCCGATGCAGCCGAGGGCACCGGGCCCAAGGCGGCCCTCGCCCGCGCGCGGCAGCGGATGGAGGAAGGCGATCTGGCCGGGGCCCTGCGCGAAGTGGATACCATTGTTCCGATGCCCGACCCGGTGCGGACCTGGGCCACCGGCGCCCGATCGCGCCTGGAACTCGAGGCACGGCTGGCAGCCCTGCGCGTGGCGGCCCAGCGTCCCCAGGGGGCGCCGGCCAGTGCTGCGGCGGCGACCCTGCCCGCAGCCACCCCTGCTCCCGCCCCGGCGGCACCACCCCCGGCTTCGCAGCAGCCCAGCCAGCCAGGAGCAGGCCGATGAAAACCGTGAGGCTGATCCTCGTCCTCGTGGTCCTGGCGACCCTGATCGGCGGCTTTGTGTGGCTGGCGGGGCGGGCGGGTACCGTGACCTGGGCCGATGGCACCACGACGGTGCAGATGGATGCGGCGGTGGCAGTGGCGGCCCTGCTGCTGGCGGCTGTGGTGGTCTGGCTGGTGTGGTCGCTGCTGGTGTGGCTGTGGCGGATACCCGGGCGAGTGGCCAAGGCCGGAGCCGAATCCAACCGCCGCAAGGGGCTGGAAGCGCTGGGGGCAGCCCTGGCTGCCTTCGATGCCGAAGACATCCCCGAAGCCCGCAAGCAGGCCCAGCGCGCCCTCGGCTATACCGCCGACCTGCCCGGCGCCAGGCTGCTGGCGGCGCGGGCGGCGGCTGCCGCTGACGATGCAGGTGCAGCCGAGCGGCTGTTCAACGAGCTGGTGGAGGACCCGGTGTTTGGCGTTGCGGCCCGCCGGGGCCTGGCGGAACTGGCCCTTCGCCGGGGCAGCAGCGCTGCGGCCGTTTCCCATGCCGAAGCGGCCCTGACCGCCTCGCGGCGCGCCAGCTGGCCGGCGCGGTTCCTGTTCGAGCGGCGGGTCGCCGATGCCGACTGGGATGGCGCACTGGCGGCGCTGGACGATGGCGAGAAGCGCGCGGTGATGGACAAGGCCGTGGCCGCCCGCAGCCGGGCCGTGGTGCTGGCCGCCGCTGCCCGCCGTGCCGAAGTACGCGGCGAGCGGGGCCTGGCGCTGGAACTCGCCACCCGCGCAGCCAAGCTGGCGCCCGGCTTTGCCCCGGCCGTTGTGATGGCAGCCCGGCTGTCATTGATCGGCGGCAAGGCCTGGCAGGCGGCCAGCCTGATCGAGGCCGCCTGGGAGCGGGCGCCGCACCCGGCCCTCGCCATCGCCTATCGCGATCTGAAGGACGGCGAGACCGAAGCCGCCAAGGCACGCTGGATGGAAGGCCTGACCCGCCGCAACCCGGCCCACCGGGAAAGCCGGATCGTGAGCGTGGAAGTGGCGCTGGCCACAGGCGACACGGCCACGGCCATTGCCGAGCTGGACGTGCTGATGGCCCATCAGCCAACGGCGCGGCTCTATACGCTGCGGGCCAATGCAGCGCGGGCGGCAGGGGATGCCGAAGCGGCCCGGGCCTGGACCCAGACGGCAGCAACCGCTGCCCGCGAACCCGACTGGTCCGACCTCGACCCGGATGGCTCGGCCTTCAATTACGAGGATGGCGACTGGGCGCGGATGGTGGAAGCCTATGGCGCACGCGGGGTACTGGTGCACCCGCGGCTCGACCGGGCCGAGGCCGTGCGGCCTCTGCCGGCGCCCGGCGACGAGGCTGTAGCGGCCCCTGTTGCCACACCGCCGTCTCCTCCATCGGCGCGGCAGCCCGATGATCCCGGCATTGGCCTGGGTGAGGCAACCGATCCCGCCCCTGCAGACGGAAAGCGCAAGACATGGCTCGGCATCTGATCCCATCGGCCCTGATGGTGGCCCTTCTGGCGGGCGGCTGCATGACCGGGGCGGCCATTGCACAGGCCGGGGCCAGTTCCGCACCACCGGCCCAACCGGCCCTGGCGACCGGCGCCGCCTATGCCCGCGCGCTGGCGGATCTGGAGGTGCTGGCGGGCTACATGGAAGGGCCGTGGACGTCGGCGGCGCTGGCGGCGCGGGACAGCACCTATCTCGATATCCGCTCGGTCAATGTGCGGATCTGGCGCGGCGACCCGGAATTCCCCGGCGCCTGGTTCTATACCGAAAGCGCCCGGCCCTCGGCGCCCGGCACCCCCTATCGCCAGAACGTGTTCAATCTGGTCGCCCAGGAAGACGGCACGGTCCACGCCTATCAGTACCGGGTCCGCTCGCCCGAACGCTTTGCGGGCGCAGCCCTGCGCAACGAACAGCCGCAGGGCCTGAGCCTGGATGACCTGGTCCCCCTGCCCGGCTGCACGCTGGTGTGGCACCGGGTGAGCGAGACGCGGTTTGCCGGCGGGATGCGGCCGCGTGCCTGCCGCAACAAGTTCCGTGGTGCCAGTTGGATGGACGGCTCGTCCTGGGCCGAAGCCGGCCAGTTCTACACCTGGGACCGGGGCATGGACGAAGCTGGCAACCAGGTCTGGGGGCCGACCGCTGCTGGATACGTGTTCGACCGGGCGCCGCAATAGCAGCCCCCGCCCTCACAGCCAGTCGGGCAGGGTCTCCATACCGAACAGCTCGTCCCAGGTCTGGCGCGGGCGCACCACGGACCACCGGTCACCGTTCACGATCACCTCGGCCGGCAGCAGACGCGAATTGTAGCTGGAGGCCAT
>JAIXTH010000211.1 GCA_027484265.1 Alphaproteobacteria bacterium | reverse complement strand
CGATCTATGCCCGCACCGCCGCCTATGGCCACTTCGGGCGCGCCCCGGACGCCGACGGCGGCTTCAGCTGGGAAAAGACCGACCTGGTGGACCAGCTGAAGGGCCTGCTGCGCTAGGTCGCGGAACCGGGCGAAGCGCAGACTTCTGCTGGACCGCGCGGCTCCCGCCGCGCGGCTCCCGCCGCGCATCGCCCCCACAAAGGGCGCGGCAGGAGCCGCGCGCTCCAGCGGTCCTGCCGGCCGCTCCGGCCCAGCCCCAGATTATGGCGCACCCGTCAATTTCTGTGACAACCCGCCGCGCGGCACGGCGCCGCGCGGCGGAACGCGCACTGGTTTCCGCCGCGTCAGGCGATCACGAACGCGTGAGCCGGACCGGTCGGGCGGCCCGACGGGGGCTGCGGTATCCGTGGTGCCGGCAGGAGGACAGACCATGCGTTCCCAAGCCGCCCACTTCGCGCTCGCCGCCGCCGCTTCCGCCGCCACTGCGCTCATCGCCGGACCCGCTGCCGCGCAGGCGTTCCGCGCGCCCGAAGCCGGTACCATCAAGCTGGATGTGCGCCTCACCGGTGTGGTGCCCGACGAGACCGCGCCAATCCGCACGGCTGCCGGCGCGGCCACCGGCCTCAATGCCGAAGTCAATGACAGCTATCTGCCGTCCATCGGGATCGAGTACTTCGTTACCGATACTGTCTCGGTCGAAGCCATCGCGGGGACCTTCGACCACACGGTTACCGCCGTCGGCCCGGGCACCAATGTGGATGTGCTGGAGCTGTGGCATCTGCCGCCCACCGTGACGGCCAAATATCACTTCAACGCCGACCAGCGGGTCTCGCCCTATGTGGGCGCGGGCCTGACCTATATCTGGTTCTGGGACGAAGAGAGCCAGAATGGCTTCACTGTCGACCTGGATGACGGCTTCGGCTTCGCCCTGCAGGCCGGGATGGACATCGCCACCACCGGCCCCTGGTCGGTGAATGTCGATGTGAAGAAGATCTTCTTCGAGACAGAAGCCAGCATCAACAACGGCGCCCTGCGCTCGGACGTCGAGCTGGACCCCTGGGTGGTGTCGGTGGGCGTCGGCTACAAATTCTGAGCAACAGCCTTCCTCCCCCGCAAGCGGGGGAGGAAGGGCGTCGGCCTATTCCTTGGGTGCCGCTGCTGGGGCCGGGGCCGCAGGCCGGGTGCCGGGGCGGGGCAGGGTGCCGTCGCGCAGCATCGCGACGGTGCGGATCAGCTGGTAGTCGTCCTCTGCCTTCCAGTCTTCCGGCGGCATGTCGGCTGGCATGTGCGGCGCGCGGCGCCTGGCGCCGGTGTCGTTGCCGAGGGCGTGGGACAGCGATTCCTCACCCCGGAACGCAGCCGTGCGGCGGGCAAGGTCTTCCTCGGTGATGCGCCGCGCGGCGATCTCCACATCCGGCTCGATGCCGGCACCCTGGATCGAGCGCCCGGCCGGGGTGTAATAGCGCGCGGTGGTCAGGCGCAGCGCGCCGTCACGGCCACCATTCAGCGGGATCACGGTCTGGACCGAGCCCTTGCCGAACGAATTCATGCCGACGATGGTGGCGCGCTGGCGGTCCTGCAAGGCACCGGCCACGATCTCGGATGCCGAGGCCGAGCCTTCATTGATCAGCACCGCGATCGGCACACCGCGGAAGCGCTCGCCCGGCTCGCCGAAGGCGCGCTGGATGTCGGTGGGGTCGCGGCCGCGCACCGACACCACTTCGCCGCTGTCGGTGAAGGTGTCGACGATCTTGATCGCCTGATCCAGCAGGCCGCCGCCATTGTTGCGCAGGTCGATCACGATGCCCTTGAGGTTCCCGCCCGCCTGGGTCTGGATCTCGTCCAGCGCCCGGTCGAGGGCAGCCGAGGTGTTCTCGTTCACGAAGGTCGAGATGCGGACATAGGCCACATCATTGCCTTCCATCCGCCAGGTCACGGGGCGGGTGACGATCAGTTCGCGCGTCACGCGGATGTCGACCGGGTCCTCGTTCTCGCGCACGACCGTGACGGTGATGGTGGTCCCCACCGGGCCGCGCATCTGCTTGACCTGCTCGTCCAGCGGCTGGCCGAGGATCGAGGTGCCGTCGATGGCGATGATGAGGTCGCCGGCTTTGATGCCGGCGCGGGCGCCGGGGCTGTCGTCCATCGGGGTGATGACGCGCACGGCACCGTCCTGCGACGACACTTCCAGACCCAGCCCGCCATACTCGCCGCGGGTCGAGACCTGCATCGAGTTGAAGCCGTCGGCATCCAGATAGCTCGAATGCGGGTCCAGCGACTGGAGCATGCCGCCGATCGCGCCTTCGATCAGCTTCTCGTCTTCCACCGGCACCACATAGTCGGACCGGACCCGGGCCAGGGCATCGGCAAACAGTTCGATCTGGCGCAGCGTGTCCGAGCTGTCCTGGGAGGCGGTGCGCGCCGAGCGGTCGGCGCCCGACAGGGCCGTTGCCATCGCCGTGGCACCCACGGCAACGCCGACCCCCATCGCACCGGCCACCAGCGGCACCACCAGCCATTTGGTCAGGCCTTGGACGACCTGCTGTCCGGGCTTGTTCGGGGCTTTGGCTTCAGGTGTCGCGGGCGTGTTGTCTTCGGCCATGGATTCCAGTCTCCTTGGGAGGGCGGCTATCGAGCCACGCCCCCCTGTCCAGCGCAAGCCAGTCTAGCGCAAGAGTGAAGCCTGCGATGCATTAATGTTGCGTCATTTTGCCCAAGGCGCGGTATCAGATAGCGCCCGGCGGCCAGCCTGCCGCTGATTCCCTGTCCCTGCTCCCAGTTCCGTCTGCGCTCCCGATGCTCACCGCCCTGTCCATCCGCGATATCGTTCTGATCGAAGCGCTCGATCTGCAGATCGAGCCCGGCTTTACCGCGCTGACGGGCGAGACCGGGGCCGGCAAGTCGATCCTGCTGGATGCGCTGGCGCTGGCACTGGGGGAGCGGGCCGACCGGGGTCTGGTGCGGGCCGGGGCCGAGCGGGCGCAGGCCACCGCCGTGTTCCACACCGCCCCCGACCATCCCGTGCATGCCGTGCTGGACGAGCTGGATCTGCCAGCCGCCGAGGATGGCGATGTGGTGCTGCGCCGTTCCGTGACCGTGGATGGTCGCAGCCGGGCAAGCGTGAACGACGCCCCTGCATCCGCCGGCGCCCTGCGCCGCCTCGCCGGGGCATTGATCGAAGTGCATGGCCAGCACGCCTCCACCGGCCTGATGGATCAGGGCACCCATCGCGCGCTGCTCGACAGCTTTGCCCGCACCGGCGCTCTGCTGGGCGAAGTGGCCGAGGCCTGGGATGGCTGGAAGGCGGCGCGGGAGGCCCATGAGGCAGCGCGGGCGCGGCTGGCGCGGGCCGGGTCCGAGCGCGAGTGGCTGGTGCATGTTCTGGCCGAACTCGACCGGCTGGCGCCGCAGGACGGCGAGGAGGCGCAGCTCGATGCCGAACGCCGCACCCTGATGGCGGGCGAGAAGACTGTGGCTGCCCTGCGCGATGCCGCCTCTGCCCTCGATGACCCCCGGCTGGAGCAGCGCCTCGGCAATGCTTCCCGCGCCCTGTCGCGGATCGGCGGGCCCGGCCAGGATGCGGTGCCCGACGGGATCGAGGCCGCGATGAATGCCCTCGACCGCGCCCTCAACGACATCGCCGAGGCCCAGAACCAGATCGGCCGCGCCGCCCGCAGCCTGGATGCCGACCCCCAGCGTCTGGAGCTGATCGAAGAGCGGCTGTTTGCCCTGCGCGCCGCAGCCCGCAAGCATGGCGTGGGCGCCGATGGCCTGGCGCAGGTGCGGGCGCGGGCAGCAGCGGAGCTGGCGGCGATCGATGCGGGCGATGCCGCCGTGGAGGCCGCCGCCCGGGCACTGGCGCAGGCCGAAGCCACGTACCGTGCCGCCGCCACCCGGCTGAGCGGGGCGCGCAGCGAGGCTGCCGGCCGGCTCGATGCCGCCGTGATGCGCGAGCTGCCGCCCCTCAAGCTCGACCGCGCCCAGTTCCGCACTCGGATCGAAGCCGACCCGGACCGCCCCGGCCGCGACGGTCACGACCGGGTGGCCTTCGAGATCGCCCCCAACCCCGGCGCAGGTTTCGGGCCCCTGTCGCAGATCGCCTCCGGTGGCGAGCTGTCGCGGCTGTCGCTGGCGCTGAAAGTGGTGCTGTCGGCCGATGGGGGTACGCTGGCACTGGTGTTCGACGAAGTGGATCAGGGGATCGGCGGTGCGACAGCCGATGCCGTGGGCCGCCGCCTCGGCGCCCTCGCCACCACGGCGCAGGTGCTGTGCGTGACCCACAGTCCGCAGGTCGCGGCCCGGGCCAGCCACCACTGGCGGATCCAGAAGACGGTGGAGGCCGGGCGCACCGCCACGCAGGTGGTGGTGCTGGCCCCAACGGAGCGCGAAGCAGAGCTGGCGCGGATGCTGTCCGGCGCCGATGTCACCGATGCGGCGCTGGCTGCGGCCCGGGCCTTGCTGGCCTGAGGCGCCGGCGTCACCACGGCCTGCGGGCCAGAAGCAGGAGGCAGCATGCTGACGGTATGGGCACCAGGGACGGACGGGCGACCGGCCCGGCTGGCCGATGGCCTCGCCGGGCTCGCGCCCGGTCAGCTGCCGCTGTGGATCGACCTCTATCAGCCCGATGCGGTCGAAGAGCAGGCGGTGGAGGCGCTGCTGGGGATCGATGTGCCCACCGCCATCGACCGCCGCGCCATGGAAGACAGCGCGCAGTTCTATGCGGACAGCGACACCCTGTTCCTGACCTGCGCGGTCATGGGCCGGCGCACGGACGGACCGTTCTCGTCCGAACCGGTGACCTTCATCCTCACCCCCTCCACGCTGGTGACCGTGCGCACCAACAATCCCCGCGCCTTTGAAGTGGGCACCGGACGGGCCTCGGCCCAGGTGTCGGATGCCCGCACACCACATGATGTGCTGCTGGCGCTGCTGGAGGGCATCATCGAGCGGCTCGCCGACCTGATGCAGGAGTGCAGTGCCGACATGGGCAGG
>JAIXTH010000299.1 GCA_027484265.1 Alphaproteobacteria bacterium | reverse complement strand
CGCCGATCGCCCAGATGCCGCCCGCTCCAGAGTAGAGACCCGCGCGAAAGGTGAATGCCCGGGCCCGTGCGTCCAGATCGTGGTGTTCCCGAGGTCCTAGGGTCGGGAACTGGCCATGCATGGTTTCATGGATCAGAATTCTCGCAAGATTTCCCGGTGACGAATACAGATCCCGCCCATTCACTGTACGGGTTGGGTTAAACTTTATGGCGAAGGACTGTGCGCTATATGCGCTGGTTCGAGCCGCTTCCCGGCCAGGAACCTGACCGGAGAAAGGCTCTGGTTCGGCATAGGCTACGCCACTTGTTCGGGGATTGTGAGACACGTTCATTTGGATTCTCGACACTCGTGACCACGCTTCCTTCAAGCCCCGATCACCCGTCGTACGAATAGCCGCGCCAACAAATTGAGAGGTAACCCGAACGATGGTTCTGTCTGCTACCGTTCCCCCATAACCGGTGACTTCCTTTCCGTCCGCCGAGATATTTCGACCAGCATTATTGCAAATGACCTGCGAAAAGCGCTGACCAAAACTTCTCCTCTGTGAAAATGTCAAGTCCTGGTCCGAAACGTCGCAATCACCATCAACCATAACACAACTCTGCACCCTGCTTCCAGACCGCTCAGTGCAGACTCGGGCCATCCCACTCGGATCCGTCGCATTCCCAGGCTGCAGCCCCACATAACTGTACAAATTGATATAGTCCTTCGCTCCGATCGGGTCTGTCTGCAGGAAGGTGCCCAGCTCCGGGTCGTACCAGCGGGCGCGGTAGTAGTAGAGCTGCAGGTCCGGGTCCCAGCGGCGGCCAGTGTAGCCGAACGGGTGGCTGGACGCGCCGGCGCCGGTCATCTGCGCGGGGTTGGTCTCACCATAGGCCCCATAGCCGCGCCGGGCTACCGGATTGCCCGCAGCATCGCTGATCGCCACCACGCTGTTCTGACGGTCGGTGTGCAGGAAGTACACGGCACCCGTCTGGGCGTTGATCTCGGCCAGCCGCTCGTCGATGGCCGCGCCTGGCACATAGCGGCGGGTCACGGTGCGCGCGCCCGTGGCCGGGTTCACCTCGATGTCCGCCACCTCTTCTGTGCCCGACAGCAGGAACCGCATGCGGGTGCCGCCCGCCGGAGTGCCGTCCGGATTGGTGCCCGTCGGATTGCGGGCGCCCCGCAGATTGGCATGGTCATAGGCAGTGGCCATGGTCACACCTGTAGCAGAGTTCACAGCTTTCGTCAGCCGGTTGAACCCATCGTGCGTGAAGGCCCAGCCACGCCCGTCCGTGGTCCTATTGCCGCTGTCGGTCTTACGTCACAACCGGTTTAGCCCCTCTCTTTGGTCCACTTGTTGTCAGACGCATTAAAATGGCAGTCCAGCTGAATACACCTTACCAGTTGGGCCAAGGCTGCGAACGCAGCAATTGATAGAGCCCATAAGGGATTTGAAATGCTTGCCCTTCCATTTCTATGCACTCCCAATCCCACCCTATCCAAATCCGCTTTACACCGGCCTGCCCGTCTATTGAGCGAAGATCAAAGTAGCCGCCAACCATATCTCCGCAGGTCTGACCAATATGCCGTGACTGCTCAAAGAAGTACGAAATATTCGGGAGTGCCTGCGAACAGTTGATATGGCATTTTCGCCTTACTTGAACGAAATACTGTCCATTCTCCAATTGACTTCTGATCTGCGGAACAGTTGGTCGAGGCGGCTTTCCGATTACAACCAAAAGCTCACCAGAGAGTCGCAGCTGCTCAAGAGGACTGTATTGATGGATTGCTGAGTGCGGTGCCTGAGATTTGTCTCGTGCAAGAATTGACTTTACCTCAAGAAGTGGCAGGGAAATCCCCGCGCACAGCGAAATCAAAAGCAGTCGCTTGCTGAACATCTCGATGCCTCGCGCTTGGAAGGAGTCAGTTACACTCTACGAATTCTTCACACTCGATTCGCTGCCCATTGTCGTAACGCTCGCGCTTGGGTAGAACAATCTCTTCTGCGATGACATCGGTTTCTCGGAGCGTCCCTGCTTCTTCTTGTGTAGGATTGCGGGTGACCCGCAGATTGGCGTGGTCATAGGCAGTGGCCATGGTCACACCTGTAGCAGAGTTCACTGCTTTCGCCAGCCGGTTGAACCCGTCGTGTGTGAAGGCCCAGCCACGCCCGTCCGTGGTCCTATTGCCGCTGTCAGTCCAGCTGAGCGGCGCCGCGCGCCCCGCAACCTGCGCCACCTGGTTCAGCCCGTTGGCAGGACCATTGGCGCCCGCCACCGGCAGAGCCCCCAGGATCCGGCTGTCGGCCACGCTGGTGCGGATCAGCCGCCCCGATGCATCGCTCGCATAGTCGAGCCCGAACCACCGATCATCCGGACCCGATGCCGCTGTCGCCCCCTGGAACCCGTGCCGCCATTTCAATCAGGCCTCAATAGCCCTTCATCGATTCCAACGATCTTCGAATTGATAGTTTTCGCGAAGCCACGACAAGACACTGTGGGGGTAAAAAGAGTAATTGACGCCCGGCCCTTTAACCGCGTGCTCATAGTGATGTATCAGATAGACGGCTCCCGGACCATTCCCCTCTAGCTCAATCATCCCCCGCCAGTCGTCCAATCGCCAATTGCTGTTATCTGATGGCACACATGTTGCACTCTCAAAAAAGTTGATCAAACCGCGAAACCTCCGGGCACAGTTTCGACCGCACCGATCAGTGAGAACATATTGCGCATTTGTACGGACTCTATCCGAGTTCTGTCTATTGAGCATACTTGTGCTCGGTCTGAACATGTATATCCGCACCTCGCGGGCAGCAGACATGCGTTGCCCGAACGCGTCACGGCAATCGGGCTGTGTTGGCGCAGGTGCCGGGCTATCATTGGCATTTGCTGCGGGCGCATGAGACCATCCGAGCGCAATCGCCAAGACAGCAACAAACAGGGTCCGGGACATCTGCATTCGAACGGCCCACCTCTTGGGCTATGAGCCCTGGTTCCGAGGATTGCTACGCCGCTGGATCACGCGCAGCAGGCAGAGTGTTGCCACACACACGTTGGGGTAGCAAGCACCAAGGCGGTGGCGCGAGCGCTCGCGGCAGCTGATAGACTGTCGACTTGGGCTGAGCCCGGACCATCAAAGGCAGGGGCCGCTCGCCGCATGGCTGGCTTGGACCATGCCCGACAGTGGGTCATCCGGCCCTCTCGCACACGCCGCCGTCATCCTTTCCAGCGGCATTAACCGTTCCCTGAGGCCTGCCGGACTAGACCACGCGGGAATGAGGAAACGGAGACCAGCCCCATGGCGGTTGCGCAGCTGAAGACGTCCCACCAGTCGGCACCGGACACCACGGCAGACCATCAGCCCCGTCCCGAGGCCGACGCGATCGAGCTGTCGATCGTGATGCCCTGCCTCGACGAGGCCGAGACACTGGCCGCCTGCGTGGCCAAGGCGCGCCGCTTCCTCGACGAGAACGGGATCGCGGGCGAAGTGATCGTGGCCGACAATGGCTCGACCGATGGCTCGCAGCAGATCGCCCGGGCCCTCGGTGCGCGAGTGGTGGACGTGGACCGGCGTGGCTATGGCGCGGCGCTGCAGGGCGGGATCGAGGCGGCACGGGGCCGGTTCGTGGCCATGGGCGACGCCGACGACAGCTATGACTTCCTGTCGCTGATGCCGTTTGTCGAGAAGCTGCGGGCCGGGGCCGACCTCGTGATGGGCAACCGGTTCCAGGGCGGGATCGCGCCGGGCGCCATGCCGCCGCTGCACCGGTATCTGGGCAATCCGGTGCTGAGCTTTCTGGGGCGGCTGTTCTATGCGACGCCGATCGGGGATTTCCACTGCGGCCTGCGCGCCTTCTCGCGCGAGGCGATCCTCAAGCTGGGGCTGAACACCACGGGGATGGAGTTTGCCTCGGAAATGGTGGTGAAGGCCTCGCTGCATGGCCTGCGGGTGGAAGAGGCGCCGACCACGCTGGTGCCGGACGGACGCTCGCGCCCGCCGCATCTGCGCAGCTGGCGAGACGGCTGGCGGCACCTCAAGTTCCTGCTGACCTTCGCGCCCAAGTGGCTGTTCCTGTATCCGGGCCTGGCGCTGCTGGCAGTGGGGGCGGCTGGCCTGGCGTGGCTGATGCCGGGCAATGCGCAGGTGATGGCGGGGATCCAGCTGGGGGTGCACTCCTTGCTGTTCTCGGCGGCCTTCGTGCTGATGGCGGCGCAGGTGCTGAGCTTTGCCTATCTGGCGCGACTGTTTGGCGTACGTGAAGGCTTCTGGCCTGAGAGCAAGGGCCTGGCGGCCGTGCGCAGCTGGTTCAGTGTCGAGCGGGGCTGCATCTATGGCGGACTGCTGCTGGCCGGGGGCATCGGCACCGCCGTGGCGGCGGTGAGCCTGTGGGCCTCCAGCGGCTGGGGACCGATGCCGGTGGAGAATCTGATGCGGGTGGCGATCCCGGCGGTGCTGATGTGCTGCCTCGGCCTGCAGAGCATGTTCACGGCGTTCTTCGCGGGTCTCCTGTCCCAGCCGCGCGCCAACTGAGGGGCATCACAGCTCCAGGATCGGAACAGATTGCTGCCGCGGCCTGACGGGCTGCGGCATGCGCCTTGCTGCCATCTCCCCTGACAGAACCCGGGTGTCCCATTCCGGAGCCCCGCACCCGCAGCGCATCGGCGCGGCGGTCCAGCGGATCCGCCGTGCAGACGCCCAGCCGACCAGGAGGAGACCGCGATGCCAACCTCGATCGACCTGCATGTGGGCCGCCGCCTGCGCCGCCGCCGCCGTCTGATGGGCATGACCCAGCAGCAGCTGGCCGACCAGGTGGGCATCCGCTTCCAGCAGATCCAGAAGTACGAGTGCGGCGCCAACCGTATCACCGCCAGCCGCCTGTTCGAGCTGTCGGCCGCGCTGTCGATCCCGGTGCAGTATTTCTACGACGGCCTCGTTGCCCCGGTGGCCGGCACCGGCGAGGCCCCGGCCAATGACCACGACGACATCGGCCCGGACGTGCTGCGCCAGAAGGAAACCCGCGAGCTGATCCGCGCCTACTACAATCTCGGCGAACGCCCCCGCCGCCGCCTGCTCGACCTCGCCAAGGCCCTGCAGGACGAAAGCACCGACGCGGCCTGAACGGCTTCAGATCGGGGATCGATCACGGGCTCCGGCGGCGACGCCGGGGCCCGACTTCGTGCGTTCGCGAAT
>JAIXTH010000119.1 GCA_027484265.1 Alphaproteobacteria bacterium | reverse complement strand
CAGATCGAGGCTCTCGTGGAAACCGTCGAGTGCCTGGCCTGCCACCATCGTGCGCACACGGGAGCGGTTGTAGAACGGTGTGTCCTCGAATGTCGCCACCAGCTCGGGCCTTGCACCGCTATCGCAGCCGGTCTCTCGGGGCACCTGCCAGATGGTGCCGGGCAGGGGAGCTGGCGGGGGAGCTGGCAGGTCGCGGATGATGCCGTCCGCTGCGATCGACAGCGCAAAGCGGCGGCGCGGGCCGCGGCGCGGCGTGGCGTCATACAGCACGGTGCAGCCGCCATCGGGCCGGTGCGCCCTTGACCAGGTCCAGCGCGCGAAGCCTGCCTCGAGCGGCTCTGCCCCGCGATTGTGATCCAGATAGGCGGCGCCCTCCCAGGACAGGCGCGGGCTGTCGAGCCGGACCGAGACCCGGGCCACCGGCGCCACTGGCTGCCACACATGGCCCCCGCCCTCGTCCAGCACCAGCTCGAGGCCAGGCTGCACAAGCGGACGGACCCGGATCTCGCCCGCCACGCGCCGGGGCAGGGGCACGGCCCACTCGCACACCCGGATCACCAGCTCGCCGCCCTCCCAGCTTACACTGGATGGACCGACCTCGAACCGGTCCGCGGACCGGCTTACCAGCCGCGCGCCGCGCTCGGTCATGCACCAGCGCCGGGGCGGGCCGCCATACAGGGCCAGGTTCAAGGCACAATGGTCCTCCGGCCGGCCCCGCCCCGACCAGGCGTACCAGGGCGAGAACACCGAACCGACAAAGGCGATGCAGGTCAGGCCGAAGCGGCCGTCGTCGCTGAGGGCGTCGAGATACCACCAGCCATAGCCACCGGGCGGGACCGCGAGGTCGAAGCCCGGTCCGCCAGAAACTGCCGGGCGCAGGTCAGGCCGGACAGCACCGCCAGCGGCACCCCCGCGCTCGGATGCACGCTGCCCCCCGCCAGCCACAGGCCCTTCAGCCGGGTCCGGGCCCCCGCCCGCCGGAACGGCGACCACGGCCCGTGCGGCGCCGGGCCATAGATCGCCCCGCCCGTCCCCGGAAACAACGTCTCCAACTGGGCCGGGCCGGTCCGGTCCACGGCTGTCAGGGACAGATGCAGCCCCCGCCGTGCCAGCGCTGCCAGCATCCGATCGGTGCATGCCTCGATCTCCTCATCATGGGGGCGGCCGAGGTCGCCATCGGCTGGCGCATTCACCAGCAGCAACAGGCGCTCGGCTCCGTCAGGGGCGGCCCCGCCGTGCCGGTCCTGCGCGCAGATATAGACAGTGGGGTCAGCTGGCAGCACGCGCTGCTGCAGGATCGCCTCGAACTCGCCGCGATAGTCGGCGCCGAAGATCACGGTGTGATGCGCCAGCTCGAACCCGCGCGCCCGTGCCTCGACGGCCCAGGTAACAGCTGACAGCGAGCGCTGTGCGCGGCTGACCGGGGCATTGACCGCAAACGCGGCCTGATCGCCCAGAAGGCCGGAACTGACCGCGCCGGCGTCCATATTGGCCACGATGGCCCGCACCGGCACCCGCTCGCCGTCTGCCAGATGCAGGGCCTGCACAGCGCCGCCTGCCGCCTCGATCCGGCGTACCCGGGTGCCATAGCGGAACGTCACACCCAGACGCCGGGCCGCCGCCTCCATCGCCCGGGCCAGCGCCCCCATCCCGCCCGTCACCTGCCAGACCCCCTCCAGCTCCACATGGGCGATCAGCATCAGGGTCGAGGGCGCGAGGAACGGCGAGCCCCCGGCGTAGGTGGCATAGCGGCCAAACAGCTGGCGCAGGCGCGGATCGGCGAAGTAGGTGCCGAGCCGGTCCCACAGGGTCTGGAACGGGCGGGTCGCCAGCAGGTCGGGCAGGCCCTTCAGGCCGAACCGCGCGCCCATGGCCAGCGGCCCCGGCTTGTCGGCCTCCATGAAGCGGGTGCGCAGGGCATCATGCACCCGCCGGGCATCGGCGGTGAAGCGGCCAAAGCCCTCGGCCTCCCGCGCGCCGAAGAAGTCACCCACCGCATCACGGGCTGCGGCCCGGTCCGCTGGCAGATCGAAGGCGCGGTCATCCTGCCAGGCATGGCGTGCCAGCACCGGCATGGGCGCCAGGCCCACCGCCTGATCCAGCGACAGGCCCGCAAGGCCGAACAAACGCTCGAACACCTCGCGCATGGTGAAAACCGTCGGGCCGGTATCAATGGGCCTGCCGCCGGGCGACAGCTGCCGGATCTTGCCGCCCGGACCGGATGCAGCCTCATAAACTGTCACCGGATACCCGGCAGCTGCCAGTGCGATGGCGCTGGCCAGCCCGCCCGCACCCGCGCCAATGACGGCCACTGCCTCGTCGGACCCCGCCATTCCGATATCCTGCCGTTTCATCCAGCGGACGCGCGCCACGCGCTCCGTTGACCGCACAGTGTCATGCGTCCAGCGTGTTGGACAGTCTGGAGTGGGGTCCTGTCCTGTCGGCGGACAGGATGGCCATTGCAGGCCCTGGCGGGAGCGGGTGGATGGAGCTGTCACGGCGGATCGAAGACGAGCTGGCTGCGGCCATGGAGCGGGTGGATGCCGGAAGCGGCCCGCCTGCCCTGGCAGCTGCCATGCGCCATGCGCTGTTTCCCGGCGGCGCCCGGGTACGCCCGCGCCTGTGCCTCGCGGTGGCGCTGGCCTGCGGCGACCGCAATCCGGCGGCAGCCACCGCGATGGCAGCCGCCATCGAGATGATGCACTGCGCCTCGCTGGTCCATGACGACCTGCCTTGCTTCGATGATGCCGATATCCGGCGCGGGCGACCCTCGGTGCACAGCGCCTATGGCCAGCCGCTGGCCGTTCTGGCCGGCGATGGGTTGATCGTGCTGGCGGTCGAGCAGCTGGCGCTGCGCACCGCGGCGACACCGGCGCTGGTGGCGCCCCTGATCACCACCCTGACCCGCGGCGTCGGGATGCCCGAGGGCATCGTGGCCGGGCAGGGCTGGGAGAGCGAGCCCGATCCGCCGCTGGCCCGCTATCACGAACAGAAGACCGGTGCCCTGTTCATCGCCGCCACCGCTGGCGGCGCGCTGGCAGCCGGGGGCGATCCGGAGGCCTGGATCGCTGTCGGTGCCCGATTGGGTCTGGCCTATCAGGTGGCCGACGACCTGCTGGATGCGGTCAGCGATGCGGCCAGTGCCGGCAAGCCCTGCGCCCAGGACGGTGCCCACCACCGGCCCAGTGCTGTGGGTCGACTGGGGGTCTCGGGGGCGGTTGCCCGGCTGCGCGGCCTCGTGGGCGAAGCGGTGGCGGCGATCCCCGACTGTCCGGGTGCCGGCATGCTGCGCGAGCTGGTGAAGGCCCAGGCGGTGCGGCTGGTGCCGGCTGCCCTGGCCGACGTCGCCGCAGCCTGATGGGCGTGATGGCGGCCCCCGACGCCGCCCCACCGGCGGCCCGCACCCTGCTGCAGGGCTGGTGGACCGGCTTTGTCAGCTGGCGCAACCGCCTGCTGGCTGATCCGGCTTTCCAGCGCTTCGCGGCCCGCTTTCCCGTCACACGCCCGATCGCGAATGCGCGCGCCAACCGTCTGTTCGAGATCGCCACCGGCTTCGTGCATGCCCGGGTGCTGTTTGCGGTGGTGAAGCTGGGGCTGATCGAGCTGCTGGCGGACGGGCCGATGCCGCCGGTCGCGATTGCCCGGACGCTGGATCTGCCGCCCACGCGGCTGCTGGTCCTGCTGAAGGCGGCCGCCAGTATCGAGATCCTGCAGGCGCTGCCCGACGGCCGCTTCACGCTGGGCGAGCTGGGCGCGGCGATGCGCGCCAATCCAGGGCTGCCCGACATGGTCGAGCATCACAGCCTGCTCTACGCCGACCTCGCCGACCCGCTGGCGCTGCTGCGCGGCGACGGGCCGGCCACGGCGGTGGGCTCCTACTGGCCCTATGCCGCTGGCGCCGAGGACAGTGCCGCGGCCGAAACCTATTCCTCGCTGATGGGCCGGACCCAGGCGATGCTGGCCGGCTATGTGACCGACGCGGTGGACTTTGCCCGCTTCCGCCGGGTGATGGATGTGGGCGGTGGCGAGGGTGTGTTCATCGAGGCGGTGGCCGGTGCCGCGCCCGGCTGCCGCCTTGCCCTGTTCGATCTGCCCGATGTCGCGGCCCGTGCCCGGCGGCGGCTGACGGCCCTGGGCCTGGAGCGGCGGATCAGCGTGGAGGCCGGCAGCTTCCTCACCGACCCGCTGCCGCTGGGCGCCGACTGCATCACCCTCAACCGCATCCTGCACGACCATGACGACGCCCCCGCCATGACGCTGCTGCGCGCCGCCCGCGCCGCCCTGGCCGAGGATGGCGCCCTGATCATCGCCGAGCCGCTGGCCGACACGCCCGGCGCCCGCCCGATGGGCCACGGCTATTTCGGCCTCTATCTCCTTGCCATGGGTTCAGGCCGCCCCCGCACCCGCGACGAGATCACAGCCATGCTGCGCGAAGCCGGCTTCACCCGGCTGCGCGAACGGCCCAGCGCCCAGCCGGGCCTCGTGCGGATTCTCGAGGCGCGCGCGTAGCCCTGCCGCCGGACACCCATCGGATCACCGCTGCGACCAGCGGTGATCCCGACGGGGACCGTCGCTACAGGCTCTCCAGCCGGAGCCTGACGCTAGCGGCGTGCGCCGGCAGGCCCTCGTTGTCGGCCAGGGCCACGGCAGCCGGGCCGATGGCGGCCAGACCCGCCGGGCCGGTGCCCATCAGAGTGGTGCGTTTCATGAACATGTGGGTCGAGAGCCCCGATGCCCAGCGCGCGCGCATGCCCGTGGGCAGCACATGGTTGGGTCCGGCCACATAGTCGCCCAGCGCCTCCGGGGTCCAGCGCCCCAGAAAGATCGCCCCGGCATGGCGGATGCGGTCCGCCAGACTGTCGGGGTCGTCGGTGGCGATCTGCAGGTGCTCGGGCGCGGCCTCGTCGATCAGGGCGCAGGCATCCGCCAGCCGGTCCAGCACGATCACCGCTCCGAACCGGTCCCAGGAGGTGCGCGCGGCCGGCCCCGCCAGACCCTCGGCGATCAGCTGTTCCACTGCCGCCAGCACCGCCTGGCCGAAGGCCGCACTGTCGGTGAACAGGATCGACTGCGCCACGGTGTCGTGTTCGGCCTGCGCCAGCAGGTCGGCGGCGATCAGGCGGGGGTCATTGGCGCCATCGGCTATGATGTGCACTTCGGACGGGCCGGCGACTGAATCGATCCCGACCGTCCCGAACACCAGCCGCTTGGCCGCCGCCACCCAGGCATTGCCCGGCCCGACGATCACATCCACGGGCCGCACCGGGCCGGCACCAAATGCCAGCGCACCGATGGCCTGCGCCCCGCCGATGGCGAACACCTCGTCGACACCCGCCACATGGGCCGCCGCCAGGATCGCGGGGTTCTCGCCCAGACGCCCGGGCGGGCTGACCATCACCAGCCGCCCGACTCCTGCAGCCTTGGCCGGGATCGCATTCATCAGCACCGACGACGGATAGGCCGCCCGGCCGCCAGGCACATAGAGCCCGGCCGCATCCACCGGCGTCCAGCGCCAGCCCAGCGTGATGCCCTGCGCGTCGGTCCAGCGCGCATCCCCGGGGCGGGCCCGCTCGTGATAGTCCCGGATCCGGTCAGCCGCCTGCTCCAGCGCCGCCAGCACCGTGCGGTCGCAGGCCGCCACGGCAGCAGCGATCTGCGCCGCGCTGACCCGCACCGTATCCGGCTCCAGCGCCACGCCATCAAGCCGCTCTGTATGATGT
>JAIXTH010000179.1 GCA_027484265.1 Alphaproteobacteria bacterium | reverse complement strand
GGCAACACGCTGGTGACGATCCAGACCGGCCCGGCTGGCAAGAAGGTCCAGCGCCTCTACATCTCCGACGGCGCCGACATCGCCAAGGAACTGTACCTCTCGCTGCTGGTCGACCGGGTGACAGGCCGGGTGGCGTTCGTGGCCTCCGAAGCGGGCGGCATGAACATCGAGGACGTGGCCCACGACACGCCGGAGAAGATCTCCACCGTCGCCATCGATCCGGCGACTGGCGTGACTGAAGCCGACAGCGCCGCGATCGCCAGGGCGATGGGCCTGACCGGCGACCATGTCGCCGAGTGTCATGACCTGTGCACCCGGCTCTATGCCGCCTTCACCGGCGCCGACATGAGCCTGCTCGAGATCAATCCGCTGATGATCGAGGCCGGCACCAACAAGCTCGTGTGCCTCGACGCCAAGATGAGCTTCGATTCCAACGCCGAGTTCCGTCATCCGGAGTGGGAAGCCATGCGCGACCTGTCGGAAGAGGACGAGAAGGAAATCGAGGCCTCCAAGTATGACCTCGCCTATATCGCGCTGGATGGCTCGATCGGCTGCATGGTGAATGGCGCCGGGCTGGCGATGGCCACCATGGACATCATCAAGCTCTATGGCGAGGAGCCGGCCAACTTCCTCGACGTGGGTGGTGGCGCCAGCCGCGAGAAAGTGACCGCAGCCTTCAAGATCATCACTGCCGACCCGGCCGTGAAGGGCATCCTGATCAACATCTTCGGCGGCATCATGCGCTGCGACGTGATCGCCGAGGGGGTGATCGCTGCGGTCAAGGATGTGGGCCTGAAGGTGCCGCTGGTGGTGCGCCTCGAGGGCACCAATGTGGAATTGGGCAAGAAGATCATCGCGGAGAGCGGCCTGAAGGTCACCAGCGCCGATGATCTGGCCGACGCGGCCCGCAAGATCGTGGACGCCGTCCGCGCGGCCTGAGGGAGCAGCCTGCACGAGCCAGCACAGGCTTGCTCGTCAAGGCTTGCCTCGATCCGGATCCGGTGCAACGCTGACCGCAACGGCATCAGCGCTGCAAGGACCGATCGGATGAGCGACACTGGCTACACCCCGCCTGAGGTATGGACCTGGGACAAGGACAAGGGTGGCGGACGCTTTGCGGCCATCAACCGCCCGGTCGCTGGCGCGACTCACGAGAAGACCCTGCCTGGGGGCAAGCACCCGCTACAGCTCTACTCGCTGGCCACTCCCAACGGGGTGAAGGTGACGGTGATGCTCGAGGAGCTGCTGGCCCTTGGCCATGCCGGCGCCGAGTATGATGCCTGGTTCATCAACATCTCGGAAGGCAACCAGTTCGGCTCGGATTTCGTGGCGATCAATCCGAACTCGAAGATCCCGGCCCTACTGGACCGGTCCACCGACCCGCCGACGCGAGTGTTCGAGAGCGCATCGATCCTGGTGTATCTGGCCGAGAAGTTCGGCGCCTTCCTGCCAAAAGAGCCGGCCGCCCGGGCCGAGTGTTTCTCGTGGCTGTTCTGGCAGATGGGCAGCGCGCCGTATCTGGGCGGCGGGTTCGGCCATTTCTATGCCTATGCGCCGATCAAGATCGAATATGCGATCGACCGCTTTGCCATGGAGGTGAAGCGCCAGATGGACCTGCTTGACCGGCGGCTGGCCGAAAGTGCCTTCATCGCCGGCCCCGACTATACCATCGCCGACATGGCGATCTGGCCGTGGTACGGCGCCCTCGCCAAGGGGCAGCTTTACGAGGCGGGCAGGTTCCTGTCGGTGCACGAATACACCCATGTCCTGCGCTGGGCCGAAGGCATCGCCGCGCGCCCGGCAGTTCAACGCGGCCGCATGGTCAACCGCGCCTGGGGCGAGCCCTCCAGCCAGCTGCCCGAACGCCATGACGCCTCGGACTTCAACAAGGTGGCCGCCAGCTGAACCATCGCCGGGCCGACGTGCAGGCGCTCCGGGCCCCTGGCGGACAGATCCCTGATCCCGGGGGCTTTCTGCGTGCGCTGTTTGCTGCGGCCGTGGCCGCCGCCGATCCGCTGCTCTGCCTGCCGCCCATCCTGCCGCCCCCGCTGGTGACAGGACGCACCTGCGTCATTGCCATCGGCAAGGCGGCAGCCGGGATGGCACTGGCGGCGCGGCGCGCCTATGGCCGGGGCACCGGCGGGCTGGTGGTGGTGCCCCACGGCATGCCGGTCGACGTCCAGGCCCTCGGACCGGGCTTCGAGGTCATCCATGCCGCCCATCCCGTGCCGGACGCAGACAGCGAACGGGCCGGACGACGCGCCTTGGCACTGGCGGGTGCGCTCGGGCCGCAGGACAGGCTTCTGGCCCTGATATCAGGCGGTGGATCGGCTCTGGCCGAAGTGCCGTTGGCAGGCGTGTCCCTCGCCGACATCCGGGCGATGACGGCGGCGCTGTTGGCATCGGGCGCGCCGATCGAACAGATCAATGCCGTGCGACGCGCCTTGTCCCGCTTCAAGGGCGGCTGGCTGGCAACCGCAGCCTGGCCGGCCGAAGTTGCCACCTGCATCATCAGCGATGTGCCGTGCGGGGACCCAGCGACCGTTGCCAGCGGCCCAACCGTTCCTGCACCGCAGGATGATCAGGCCATCGCCCTCCTCCGTCATTACCGGATCGAGGTGCCAGCCACCGTCCAGGCTGCGCTGGAGCAGACCCATGCGGCCCGCGCGCGCTCCGGACCGGACAGCAACCGCATCGCGGCCGCCACTCTCGGCCTGGCCGCCAGCGGCGCCACCGCCCTGGCAGCAGCAGCCCGCAGCGCCGCGAAGGCCGGTGTGGCGGTCCTGAACCTGGGTGACCGTCTGCAGGGGCCGGCCCGCGATCTGGCCAGCGCCCATGCCGTACAGGCGCTGGCGATGGCCCGGTCGGGTCCCGCACAGGCCGGCCCGCAGCTGATCATGTCTGGCGGCGAGCTGTCGGTGGCGGTGCCCACCACGCCGGGTACGCGTGGCAGGGGCGGTCGGAACCTGACCTATCTTTTGGAGCTGGCGGTTGCCCTGGCAGGCAGGCCCGGGATCCACGCCATAGCCTGCGACACCGACGGTCTGGACGGGACAAGTCCGGCCGCAGGCGCCGTGATCGGCCCGACCACGCTCGCCCGCGCCCGCGCCTGCGGGCTCGATCCTGCCGCCTGCCTGAAGGCCAGCGACAGCCATCGCTTCTTCGAGACGCTCGGCGATCTCGTCGTCACCGGCCAGACAGGCACCAACGTCAACGACTTCCGCGCGATCCTGATCGAGCCCCGGCAGGTGGGCCGGAAAGCTGAGATCCCGTCAGCACGGCCAGCGCCCGCAAGCCATCCATCGCCGGATGGACAGAGGTGAGAGCATCGTTCGCGGTCGCATGGGGTTGGCAGGAAGCCAGCTGAAACGGCCCGCCACCTGCACAGGCAGTGGAGCCGCCAGCTTCAGAGCCGGGGGCGGTCGCCAGCCAAACCGACGAAAACTGGTGGAGCCAAGGGGAGTCGAACCCCTGACCTCTTGAATGCCATTCAAGCGCTCTACCAACTGAGCTATGGCCCCACCGGGTCGGCTGTGCTGGGAACGGGTTGCTTCCCCTGCACGGCAGGCGGCCCCTCTATCGACCCACCGCCAGCGGGTCAAGGCGGGGGCCGGGTCCGGTGTCAGCAAACCGGGGACGAGTTGCAGCGACGGCTGGTACCGTCCGCTCCGCCACTCAGTTCTGCTGGACCGTCACCTCCACACAAGTCGACATCACCGTCGCGGCAACCGGCGTGGTGGACCTGACCTTGGCACCGGCCGGCGGTGAACGGAACACCGGTTCCAAAGACGGCCGCCCAATCAACCGGCGGCCAAGCATGCCTGACCGGGTTCAACCGGGTGCTTCTCGAGCTGAGGAGGGTCCAACGCCCGGCTCTGTCCGGCTCTGCCCGGTCTGCCCTCCTGCAACCCTGCTGTCTCGCCAGAGTCACCAATGGACTGGCGGCCAACTGCAATGCGCTGGTTCAAGGCGGCTTTTCCGGCCATGCGGGGACCGGCGCCTCTGGCGGTCACAGTTTGGATTCAGCTCAATGCCGGGGATCAACCCTCGAGCGGAAAGTGGTCGGTCAGGGCAATGATCTCGATATCGGGATCAGCTGCGAGGATTGCCTGCACAGCCGCGAGCAGCTCCTCGACGCGCGCAGTGGTGTCGATGGTGCGGAACTGGCGCCAGCTCCAGATCCGACCGCCGCTGCGCGACGCCTTCACATAGAGCTCTGGCCTGTCCCCCGCGTCCGAGGCGCCGTAGCAGCACAGTCCCAGCCCGAACGGCTGGCCGCCAATCTCGACCCACCAGCCCCAATCCTCGGCACAGACCAGCGGCACATTCCAGCCGCGCTCGGTCAGGCTGGACGACAGATAGGTCGCAAGCGCCTTGCCATAGGTGCCGTCGTTGACGTTCTCTGCGTCCTCGCCGGGAAGGACCGGAAACCTGGTGGAGCGGATATGTATGCCAGCTGACATCGCTCGCTTTCCCTCACGCGCCGCACACGACCCTGCGTTGCTGCCCCGGTCCGTGCCACACACCGCACAGCGTGACAACATCCCTCCGGCCGCCTGGTCCGGCCAGCCTGACGGGACAGGCGCAGACATGGCCTGTGCAGGGGACAGGTGGGCGGCGGCTTTGGCCTGTGCTTGAAGGATCGCCATGACGCCTTCCACCCCGCCCGACATCGCAGCCGTCGTTGTGACCCATGATAGCAGCCATGTGCTGTACGCCTGTCTCAAGGCCCTGGTTCGCGAGGGTTTTGCCCCGATCGTGGTGGACAACGCCTCGCGCGATGGCAGCGCGACCATCGCCCGCGCGCATGTATTCGGGGCGCGGGTGATCGAGATGGGCTGGAATGCCGGGTTCGGGCGAGCGAACAACCGGGGCGTGGCGGCATCAAGGGACGCGCGCTGGTGCCTGCTGATCAATCCCGACGCCGTGCTGGAGCCAGGGGCCGGCGATGCCTTGCGGGAAGCCATCGCGCGCTGGCCCGAAGCGGGGATGCTCGCGCCGCGCATCATCGAGGACGATGGCCGGGTGTTTTTCCAGCCGCGCTCGCTGCTGGCCGGGTTTCTCACCAACCCGTCGGGGATCCGCCACGAGCCGCAGGGCGACTGCTGCGTGCCGTTCGTGTCCGGCGCCGCCATGCTGGTGGAGCGTAGCCGGTTCGAGGCGCTGGGCGGCTTCGACGAGGCGATCTTCCTGTTCTACGAGGACGATGACCTGTGCCGGCGGATGACCGACCGGGGCTGGCCGATCATCTGGGTGCAGGATGCAGTGGTCCGTCACGCCCGGGGCGGCTCCAGCCGCAGCCGGACGGGCAAGTTCGACTTTGCCCGCGCCGCCCTGGTACGCCACCATCAGGCCTGGTCACGTGGTTATGTGAGCCGCAAATGGGGGCTGCCGGACACGCCGCTGCGCTTCGCCCTGGTGAATGGCCTGAAGCTGCTGCTGGCGGCGCTGATGTTCAACCGGCGGCGGGTGGCCCGCTACTGGGGATCGCTGACCGGCAACCTCGCTGCCGCCCGGATCAGACCGACACCTCGGCCTTGATATGCGGGTGGGCGCTATAGCCCTCCAGCGTGAAATCAGCGGGCTGGAAGGCGAAGATGTCGCGCACATCGGGATTGATCCGCATCTGCGGCAGCGCATGCGGTGTCCGGGTCAGCTGCAGCCGGGCCTGATCCAGATGATTGAGATAGAGGTGCGCGTCCCCCAGCGTGTGCACGAAGGTGCCCGGCCTCAGTCCTGTCACCTGCGCCAGCATCAGGGTCAGCAGCGCATAGGATGCGATGTTGAACGGCACCCCGAGGAACACATCCGCCGACCGCTGGTACAGCTGGCACGACAGACGCCGGTCAGTGGAGACATGGAACTGGAAGAGACAGTGGCACGGCGGCAGCGCCATGTCGTCGATGTCCGCCGGGTTCCAGGCGCTGATCACGTGTCGCCGGGACCAGGGCGAGACCTTCAGCGCCTCCACCAGCTGCGCGATCTGGTCGATCTGGCGCCCGTCCGGCGCGGCCCAGCTGCGCCACTGGCGGCCATAGACGGGGCCAAGCTCGCCGGTCTCGTCGGCCCACTCGTCCCAGATCGAACAGCCATTCTCCTTCAGCCAGGCAATGTTGGTCTCGCCGCGCAGGAACCACAAGAGCTCGACAATGATCGAGCGGGTATGCAGCTTCTTGGTCGTGAGCAGCGGGAAGCCGTCAGCCAGATCAAACCGCATCTGCCGCCCGAACACGCCCAGGGTCCCAGTGCCGGTCCGGTCCTCGCGCCGCTCGCCATGGGCCAGGATGTCCGCCAGCAGGGCTTGATAGACCCGGTCGGGATGAGTCTCGGGCGCATCCGCCAGCACACTGGCCGGCGCGACAGTCATGGAGGGGGTGGCGGCGAGTACATCAGTCATGGCGTGTCTCTTGAAGGGGCTTGCCCGGCGCCTGGAGGCATCAACCGGACCGGACAGGGGCAGACCGGACAGGGGCGACCGGCTAGGGCCGCGCGTCCTGGTTCCTGCACCAGATGACACGGTTGGGCGATTCGCTCGCCGCGTCTTCAGCAGCGGCACCCCCGGAGGCCCTGCCCGCCATCCACAGAACCATCCCCAGTTTCCCCGCCCCAGTCGTCCTGTGCCCGCAGGAGATGTCCCGGCACAGGTGACGGCAGGACCCAGGCCCCGGCTGGTACCTCCGCTCCGGCTGGCGCTTCCAACCGCGCTTCCCGGAGGGCACAGCAACGATCCGCCCTGCATTTGCGCGGGCGCCGCCATGCACCGCAGGTGATGGACAGCCGGCGCGGTGCATGCGAGCCCGGCCCCATGTTCCTGAAGTGGCTGAAACGCACGGTCCTCGTCCTCACCATCTGGCTGGGGGTGCATGTTGCGGCGGTTGGAGTCCGCTGGGCACAGGTGACGCTGCATCCGGTGGACCCCGTGCCCCGTGTGGTCGAGCTGGATCTGCGCGCCGACAAGACGGTCCGCGGCCCTGTCATCGACATCATCGGCACCCGCCCGACACCCTCGAAGGGCGACTACATCGGGCATATGTGGGTGGCCTGGCCGCTGACACCACCCGGGGCCCGTCCGGGCAGCCGGGAGGCGGGCTACTATGCCCACAGCCAGATGCAGGCGGTCGGGGCGATGGCGGCTTCGCTGCTGCTGCCCTGGGGATTCCTCACCGGGCAGGCCCCCGTTCCCGGCCACATGAGGGCTGACGACGGCTGGTGGCGGCATTTCGTCATCCGGATCGAGACCGATGCAGCCGGGCTGCAACGGGCGCTGGCGGTGGATGCGCGCTGGCGGGCCAGGCGGGCCTATGTGCTGCGACCGGGTGTGGAGCGTATGGGGCCCGCGGACACCATTGCCTGCCAGGACTATGCCTTCGACGTAGCCGCAGCCCTCGGGCTGCAGGTCCCGGACCGGCGTGACTGGACCCGCTTTCCGTTCGGCTCGTTCCAGGAGCTGGCGGATGCGAATGGCCTGACGTCCTGGATCGAGGCGCCGCCACTGGCGGACATCCGGTAAGCCGCCCGCACAGATGCTCAGAAATCAAGATCGGGGTAATGAGCAGGCGGACTGTGGCTTGCCAGCGTGTCGGTCAGGAGCGTGCGGAATGACGGGCGCTGCTTGATCCTTGCATACCAGGCCCTGCCCGATGGCACCTTGTCCCAGTGCATGCAGTCGATGAAATCCAGCACCGAGACATGGGCGGCAGCCACGATGTCGGCCAGAGTCGGGCGGGCACCGGTGAGATAGTCATGCGCCTCGGCCGCCTCGCCGGCCTGTGCCACCAGCTGCTGTGCCTCGTCGGTGGCCTCACGGATGGCGGCTGCATCGGGTGCGCCGCGACGCAAGGCGCGCTTGGCCACTTTCTCGCGCACCAGGACCGCCACCACCGGCCCGAACGCCCGCGCAGCCCGCTGGGCCAGAGCCCGGGCTGCCGCGCGTTCAAGTGGCCCACCCGGCAGCAGCGGCGGCACCGGTATGATCTCCTCCAGATACTCGAAGGCCGCAAACACCTCGGCAATCGCGGCCTTGTGGCCCCAGGCGCTGTCCACCAGCACCGGCGTGCGCCCCTCCGGATCGAGCGCGAGCAGGGCCGGGTCGGCATCGAACGGCTCCACCTCTCGGACAGAGACCATTGCGCGCTTCTCGGCAGCGGCCACGCGCAAGGCCCGCGACAGCGGATCGAGTGTGCGGGTGTGCAAGGTCAGCATGGCGGTCCGCTCCTCACAGGCGGTGCTGCGGGCTCCGCCCACGGGAACGCCCCGACTGGTGAACAGAGGGTAAATCAGATGCTTGCCGCACTGCGTAGTGAACTTTGTTCACCAGAGGCTTCAGACGGCGATCATCCGCACGCGGACGGGGACGACGACAGAAAGCCGTGAGAGGCGAGAAACCGAGATTTTGCTTGTCATAAACCGCTGCTAGTGCTTCGGTAATCGTGGAGGCACAATCACATGTCGGATTTCACCCCGCCTGAACGGGTGCGAAAGCTATTGTCGCACGAGTTCCGCTGGGAAGTTGGCGAGCACCAGTTCGTTGTCCCCAGTCTGGTGCTGGGCGGCGCGGTTGGCGTGGTCGTCGTTTTCGTGGGCCTGGCCGCGATGGACAGGGCCTTCATGTGGCCGCTCCTGGCATTGGCACCGCTGATGGTACTGGTGCAGGGCCGTCTGGAGTAGCTGGCTAGATCGCTGCTGCGGGCAGCCTGCGAGCTGGAATCTGCGGCGGACGCTTCAGCAGGCCATCCTTGATCCGCCGAACCAGACCTGGCCCGTGATAGACCAGCGCAGAATAGAGTTGCACGGCGGTAGCCCCCGCTTCCAGCTTGGCCCGTGCGTCATCGGCACTGGCAATCCCACCCGCCCCAATCAGGGGCAAGGCCCCGTCGAGCGCATCGGCAAACTCCTGCAGCAGCCGTGTTGAGCGGGCAAACAACGGCACGCCGGACAGACCGCCGGCTTCGACCTTGTGCGGACTGAGCAAATCCGCCGGCCGCTCCACTGTGGTATTGGAGATGATCAGCCCGTCGAGGCCGCTGACCCGAACCGTCTCGGCAATCGCCCGCACTTCATCCTCGTCAAGGTCCGGCGCCACCTTCAGAAACACCGGGCGGCGGCCGTGGGCGCGGGTCTGCACCGCGCGCGCCTCGGCCAGCGAGCCCAGAAGGTCTTCCAGCGCGGCGCGCGTCTGCAACGCGCGCAGGCCAGGGGTGTTCGGGGACGAGATATTCACCGTCACATAGCTTGCATGCAGCCACACCCGCCGCAGACCGTCGACATAGTCGGCCATCCGGTCGGTACTGTCCTTGTTGGCACCGATGTTGGCGCCGACCACGCCAGGACGGTGGGCGCGGGCCCGCAGGCGGTTGGTGAAAGCCACCACACCCCGGTTGTTGAAGCCCATCCGGTTGATCACCGCCTGGTCCTCCACCAGCCGGAACAGCCGGGGTTGTGGATTGCCGGCCTGCGGGCGGGGCGTGACAGTCCCGCATTCCACAAAGCCAAAGCCCGCCCGCAGCATGGCATCGGGCACCTCGCAATCCTTGTCAAAACCGGCTGCCAGACCCACGGGATTGGGCAGCTTCAAGCCCGCCAGATCTACAGCCAGCGCCGGGTCATCGGCATGGTCAGACGGACCGAGCCCAGCCTTCAACAGGGCGATGGTGGCACGGTGGGCAGGCTCCGGCGCCAGAACGCGCACGGCCCGGGTGCCAAGATCCGCCAGCAGCGCACTCATGGGATCGCCTCGGGGAAAACGAATCCCCCCTGTCCGTCGGGCGGCAGATCATGGGTGACCAGCACAGACGAGGCTGGCAGCGGCCCATACACATGCGGAAACAGCGCTCCGCCCCGCGACGCCTCGAACTTCACGGTGTCACCCAGCGGCGTCAGGTCGATCTGCGCCAGCACCAGATCCGCACGCCCGGCAAACCACTTCAGCGCCGTCTCGCGCACCTGCGCGGCTGTGGACAGGTGGATGAAGCCATCGGCCCGGTCCAGCGCCGAACCGTCATAGCTGCCAGTGGCGAGGGCCGCCTGCCAGGTGGCGCGGTCCTCGATTTTCCAGGCGGTGGTGGGCAGGGGTTGTTCGGTCTCGCTCATGGGCTCTGGTTGGCGGGATGCAGGGCTGCGGTCAACAGCCTGCACCGCACGCATGCAGCGGCTTATTGGCATCCTGTTAACCGTTGCTGCGGGAAAGTTAACGGAGGTGATTCCCAACCTGCCACCGGTGCGCCCATGGCCTTTGCCGCCAGTCTCAACGACAAGCCCCTGACGACGGGCCTGCGCCATCTTGGCCTGTCGCTGGCAACGCTGTGCGCAGTGTCGGCCGTGGTGGCGGGCGCGGTTCAGGTGCTGGGCGATGCCGAGGATGCCGGGCCGCACCGCAGTGTCGAGGTTACCCGCTATGTGGCGCCGCCGCCGCGCGCCGGCGCGCCAGGCGCCGAGGCGGCCGATACGGTCTCCAACAGCGCGCCGCGCGGCCTCGAGGCCTGGTTCCCCTGGGGCGCGGATGCGGGCCAGAGCCGCTGGATGCCAGGCACCCCGGCCCCGCCCTCCCCCGATGCCGCCGTCATCGACAGCGCGGCCAAGGAAGTGCTGGGCACCGGTCCGCAGACCCCCACCGTCACCACGGCGGCTGAGGCCGCCAGCGCCGAAGCCGCGCCCGGCGCCGGGACCGCCCGGGTGCTGGCCCCCGGCTTCAGCCGCACCACAGCCACCGAGATCGATCCCACGGGCGGCGTACGGGTGATCCGCGGCGGCATGGCGGCCGCCCCCCTGCCCGCGGCGCCGCTTCCGGGCCTGCATGCCCAGGGTCCTGGCGGCCTGCTGCCGGTGGTGGCAGCGGACGGACGCAGCGTGTTCTCGGCCTACCGGCGGCCCTTCACCGACAGTGGCCGACCCAAAGTCGCGATTGTGGTGGGCGGGCTTGGTCTGAATGCGCGCATCACCGAGCGGGCCATCGAGGATCTGCCAGCCGATGTGACCCTGGCCTTCGTTCCCTATGCGGACAATTTGCAGGGCTGGATCGACCGGGCACGGGCGAATGGCCACGAAGTGATGATCGAAATCCCGATGGAGCCGTTCGACTATCCCGAGAACGACCCCGGCCCGCAGACCCTGCTGTCGAGTGCGCCAGCGGACGAGAACGGACGGCGGCTGGAGTTCCTGCTGGCCCGGGCAACCGGCTATTTCGGGGTGACCAACTATCTGGGCGCCCGCTTTGCCCAGGCTGGCGAGGCGACCAGCTCGGTGATGGGGCTGCTGCGCCGGCGTGGCGTGGGCTTCCTGTCGGATGGCTCGGCCCCGGCTCTGGGGGTGGCGGCTGGCTCGAGCGGCGTGCGCACAGCCAGCGCCGACCGGTCGGTGGACCAGCGTCCCAGCGCTGGCGATGTATCCTCGCAGCTCGGTGCGCTGGAAGCACAGGCCACCCAGCGCGGCTCTGCGATCGGCTTTGGCACCGGCTATTCGGTCACCATCGAGCAGATTGCCCGCTGGTCGCGCGACCTGGAACGCAAGGGCATCCAGCTCGCCCCGGTGTCGGCGCTGATGCAATAGGCTGACGGCGCCAGTCTGCTGGCCGCAAATCTGCCGGGTTCGCCGCTACAACCGGGCCCGTATCCACCCGCTCCGCATCGAGGCACCCATGGCCAAGGCCGCCCGCTCTTCCCGCCCCGCAGTCCCCTTCCTTCTCGGCGTGATCATCCTGCTGGTCGCCTTGGCGGCCACCAATCCGAGCAAGGAGCATTTCCGCCAGGTGATGCGCGACCAGCAGAGCCTGACCCTGGACGTGGCCAGCGTGCTCCCGATCAAGCGCACCAACTATGTGATCGCCTCGAAATTCGAGATCCAGTACGGCATCGGCAGCACGGTGTGCTGGGGCGCGGCGGCCTATGTCTTCATCTGCCCGGACAAGGACGCGGCGGCGAAGAGCTGAGCACCCGGCGCCCGACGGACGGCCTCATGCCGCTTCAGG
>JAIXTH010000166.1 GCA_027484265.1 Alphaproteobacteria bacterium | reverse complement strand
GGTGGATCAGGCGAAGATCAGCGAGATGGTCTCGGCCACGGCGGCCGGACGCGGATCGCCGTCGATCTCGATGGTGACCTCACTGGTCAGCTGCAGGCCGCCCGACTTGGGCTCGACCGCCAGCAGCTTCTGCCGCGCCCGCACCTTCGCGCCCACCTTCACCATATTGGTGAAGCGCACCTTGTTGAGGCCGTAATTGATGCCCCGGGTCACGCCCTGCACCTTCAGGATATCCTTGCCGAGGAACGGGATCAGCGACAGCGTCAGGAAGCCGTGGGCGATCGGCCCGCCCATCTCGCGGGTGGCGCGCTCGACATCCACATGGATCCACTGGTGGTCGCCGGTGGCGTCGGCAAACTGGTTCACCCGGTCCTGGTCGATGGTCAGCCAGTCGGAAACCCCGAGCTCCTGGCCGGCCAGGCTGGCGACATCCTGCATGGTGGTGACGGTGGTCATGTGGCGTGCTCCCTCTTGTCTTGCATGTCCGGCTAGCGCGACGCGGCGGCAGTGTCGAGACACCTCGCGGGTGCTGCCGATAGCCAGACTGTTGAAGCGCGGACCCACTTTGACCAATGCTCTATTTTAGCGGGCGAGTGCGCGCCTGCAGTTCCTGTGATTATTCGCACTTTGCGGGTAATCGGAGTCGACATGACCATGGATGTGCCCCCAGTGGCCGTCGCGGCCGGACAAAACCGGCCGCCCAAGTTCAATGGAGGAAATGTCCATGCCCCGCCCGCCCTTTAGCGCCACGCCCTTGTTGCTGCCGTCGCAGCGCTGCCGTCCCCGCATTCTGATTGTGACCGATGGAGGCCTCAATTTTCTGCCCGCCAGCGGCTTTGGCCTGTCGCGGTTCATCGAGGCGATTACCGCCCCGCCAGGGGGTGGTCTGGTGCCGGCGACCGTGCGGCTGGCGCACCGTCAGGCCCATGCCGCGTCCGTGACCATTGCAGGTACGGCCTATCCCGTCACCTCCAACTATGTGTTCGGCACCACAGCGCCGCTCCTGACCATCAATGACTTCGACCAGTTGTGGATGTTCGGCGTCCAGAGCTTCATTGGCGCGCTTTCGAATCCCGAAATCCAGGCGATCGCCAATTTCATGAATGCTGGCGGCGGTGTGTTTGCCACGGGCGACCACGCGATACTGGGCGCCGCGATGTGTTCGCGCCTGCCGCGTATCAGGCGCATGCGCAACTGGGCTACGGTGCCGATGGGCGGAGAGCCGGTGCCGCAGGCGCTGGACCGGATCGACACTGTGGTTGATCCAGGCGCGGACCAGCAATATGCCTTCGAGGATCAGTCGGACAACATACCGCAACGGATCTATCCCAACTATGAAGTCACGGCGCCGCCCGGTTCACCCGGTGGTGTCTGGACAGCGTCGCTGCATCCGATCCTGCGGATGCCGGGTTCACCGGTCACCATTTCACCTCAGAATGGCGGGCCTTCTGTCACGACCGGGTTTTCCACCCACGTCGATGTCCTGCCCGACCATCCCCATGAAAGCGAGTGTCTGACCTTCAGTGGCAATGCCACCTATACCGAGGCCGGCATGAACTTTGCCGAATGGCCCGACACATCCACAGCCGCCGATGTTCCGGCACGGATTGCTGCCTTTTCCGTCTCAGGCGGGCGCTCGGTCCTGAACGGGGTCTGGAAGCCTCCGGTCCGCCCGCGCATGTTCGGGGCGATCAGTACCTGGGACGGGCATATGGCGGTCAGCTACCCCAGCAACGCCATGCGGCCCGGACGGATCGTGTGCGATGCGACCTGGCACCACTTCGTCAACATCAATCTGGATGGCACCGGCAGCGGGCGCACGGGGCTCGGCACAGGGAGCGGGGCAGGCTTTGTGCCGTCAGCAGCGCTGCTGAAGATCTACAGATACTTCAACAACACCCTCAGCTGGCTGCAGCCGTCGGGCCGGATCTGGTGCTGGATCTGGACACAGCTGGTCGATGTGATGCGGCAACCGCTGATCCAGGAGGAGCTGCTGCTCGTTCCGGGCACCGAGGCAGTCAGTGGCAAATCCCTGCCGCCGCGCTGGATCGGAGCCATGATCGTGAACGAGATTGACGCCACACTCGGCGCCGGAACGGCACGGGAGGCACTGGTGGCGGCTGTCAGGGCGGACACCAAGGATACGTTCGGTCTGCTCGTCCTGGTGGAGGATCAGGCCCAGGGTGGTGCCTTCGATCCCGTGGAAACCACCATCGATGCCTGGGGGTCTGCTGTCGCAGCCGTCCTGCGCGATCAGAAGGAGGTCAATCCGGACGAGCTGCTGAAGCGCAATGCCGAGGACAGGTTCCATAGCCGCATGGAGCAGCTGGCGGGCAATGGCCTGCTGCGCGGTGCCGCGGACTCGATCCTGGCCCAGTCGGCGGCTTTGCAGACGCGGGCAAAGCAGACATCCCGCACGGTCGAACGGCTCGGCCTGAAGGCCCGCTTGGACGCTGCCCAGCAATAGCAGCCGGTCCCCGACGACAGCACAGTCGGGCTACATCACCCAACAAGGATCTGGCCGGGCGGCGCGCTGTCCGGCCAGATCCTCATATATCGGCGTAGCAGAAGCTCTCGCCGGCCGCGCCTTCGTGGGTGACGGCGCCGAGATAGGCGGGGCCGACCAGCTTGGCGTATTTGGCGATGGCGCCGGAGGTGTACATCGTCTTGTGCGGCTTCCAGCTCTTGCGGCGCTCGGCCAGCACGTCGGCGGGCACTTCCAGCTCGATGGTGCCGGCGCGGGCATCGATGGCGATGATGTCGCCGTCCTCGATCAGAGCGATGGGGCCGCCGTCCTGGGCTTCGGGGCCAACATGGCCGATGCACATGCCGCGGGTGGCACCGGAGAAGCGGCCGTCGGTGATCAGCGCGACGTCGCCGCCGGTGCCCTGGCCATAAAGCGCCGCCGTGGTGCTCAGCATCTCGCGCATGCCGGGGCCGCCCTTGGGGCCTTCATAGCGGATCACCAGCACTTCGCCGCGCTGGTAGGTCTGATTGCTGACCGCCTCGAACGCCGCTTCCTCGCCATCGAACACCCGGGCCGGGCCCCGGAACGTCAGCGACGGCAGACCCGCGATCTTCAGCATCGCCCCGTCGGGCGCCAGCGAGCCCCACAGGCCCACCACCCCGCCATCGGCGGTCAGCGGGTTCTTCACCGGGCGGATCACCTTCTGGTCCGGGTTCCAGGTGACTTCCTCCACATTCTCGCCCAGGGTTCTGCCGGTCACGGTCATGCAGTTGCCGTCGATCAGCCCCTCATCCAGCAGCGCCCGCAGCAGCATCGGCATGCCGCCGGCCTCGCCCATGTCCTTGGCCACATACTGCCCGCCGGGCTTGAGGTCGGCGATCCAGGGGGTGAGGCGGAAGGCATCGGCCACATCGCGCAGGGTGAACTCGATCCCCGCCTCATGGGCCATGGCCGGCAGGTGCAGCGCCGCATTGGTGGAGCCGCCGGTGGCGGCCACCACGATGGCGGCATTGATGAAGGCCTGGCGGGTGCAGATCTCGCGCGGGCGCAGCTGGCGCTCGATCAGGTCCACCACTGCCCGGCCCGACGCCACCGCATACTGGTCACGCTCGAGGAACGGTGCCGGCAGCGCGCTCGACAGCGGCAGCGACAGGCCGATGGCCTCGGCCACGCAGGCCATGGTGTTGGCGGTGAACTGACCGCCGCAGGCCCCGTCGGAGGGGCAGGCATGGCGCTCGATCTCGCACAGCTCGGCAAAGTCCATCCGCCCGGCGGCATGGGAGCCCACCGCCTCGAACACTTCCTGCACCGTGATCTGCTTGCCCCTGTGCGAGCCCGGCAGGATCGAGCCGCCATACAGGAACACCGACGGCACATTCAGGCGCAGCATCGCCATCATCATCCCCGGCAGGCTCTTGTCGCAGCCCGCCACCCCCACCAGCGCGTCATAGCCATGGCCGCGCATCGACAGCTCGACCGAGTCGGCAATCACCTCGCGCGACACCAGTGACGAGCGCATGCCCTCATGGCCCATGGCGATGCCGTCGGTGACGGTGATGGTGCAGAACTCGCGCGGGGTGGCACCGGCCTCCTTCACCCCGGACGCGACGGCATGGCCCTGGCGCATCAGGGCGGTGTTGCACGGCGCGCTCTCGTTCCAGCAGGTGGCAACCCCCACGAACGGGGCCTCGATCTCGCGGGTGCCAAGGCCCATCGCATAGTAATAGGAGCGGTGCGGCGCCCGGGCAGGCCCCACGCTGACATGGCGGCTGGGCAGGCGGGACTTGTCCCAGGTGCGGGTGGTCATGATGCAGGCGCTCCGGTTAGGCGAGCACGCTCCTGCCAAACAGGGCGCGCCGGTGCAAGCTG
>JAIXTH010000213.1 GCA_027484265.1 Alphaproteobacteria bacterium | reverse complement strand
CGGCGTGCCCCCGCCGTGACTGGCGAGGCGCATGTGGTGCAGGCGGCGCTGGGAGTGTTCCAGGCCTGGGGTTACGAGCGGATCGATACCGGGGCATTCGAATATGCCGATGCGCTCGGCAAGTTCCTGCCCGACCAGGACCGGCCCAATGCCGGGGTGTTCTCGCTGCAGGACGACGACGGCCAGTGGATGAGCCTGCGCTATGACCTGACCGCGCCGCTGGCACGGTTCGTGGCGGCGAACTTCGACACCCTGCCCAAGCCGTTCCGCCGCTGTGCCGCCGGCCCGGTGTGGCGCAACGAGAAGCCCGGCCCCGGCCGGTTCCGCGAGTTCTGGCAGTGCGATGCCGACACGGTGGGCTCGGCCCGGCCCGAAGCCGATGCCGAGGCGATCGCCATGCTGTCGGCGGCGATCCGCGCTGCTGGCGTTCCGGCGCAGCTGCTGCGCATCAATGTCTCCAACCGCAAGCTGCTCGACGGTCTGCTGGCGGGGATCGGGCTCGATCCGGCCGACACCGGGCGCCGCCTCACCGTGCTGCGCGCAGTCGACAAGCTCGACCGGCTGGGGCCGGAGGGTGTCGCGCTGCTGCTGGGTGCCGGGCGCCGCGACGAGAGCGGCGACTTCACCGCCGGTGCAGGCCTCGCTGCTGCGGCTATCGACCAGGTGCTGGCCTTCACCGACACCGCCCGCGCTACCCGCACCGCCACGCTGGAGGCGCTGGCACCCGTGATCGGCAACACCGCCATCGGCACCGAAGGCCTCACCGAGCTGCAGGCCATCGACACCGCCCTGGCGGCGCTGGGCGTGGATGAGGCTGCTGCCGTGTTCAATCCGGCGATCGTGCGCGGCCTTGAGTACTATACCGGCCCGGTGTTCGAGGCCGAGTTCCTCGGCGAGACCGTCGACGAGAAGGGCAATGCCGTGCGGTTCGGCTCGGTGGGCTCGGGCGGGCGCTATGATGACCTCGTGATGCGGTTCCGGGGCGAGCGGGTGCCGGCCACCGGCTGTTCGGTCGGGGTGTCGCGGCTGGTGGCGGCGCTGGAAGCGGCCGGGACCCGGGCCGGGCAGGGCGCAGGCCCCGTGGTGGTGCTGGTGCTCGATGCCGATGCCATGGGCGGCTATCTGGCGATGGCGCAGGAGCTGCGCGCGGCTGGTATTCCTGCCGAAGTCTATCTCGGCGCCGCCGGCATGAAGGCGCAGATGAAATACGCCGACCGCCGCCATGCCCCCGTCGCCATCATCGAAGGCTCGAACGAGCGCGCGGCGGGCACTGTGATGCTCAAGGACCTCGCCCTCGGCAAGGAACTGGCGAGCGGCATCACCGACAATGAGGCCTGGCGCCGCGACCGTCCGGCGCAGCGGGAAGTGGCCCGCGCCAGCCTCGTTGAGGCCGTGCGGGCGATGGTGGGCGGGTGATGGGCCTGCGCGTCGATCCGCAGGACATCCGCCTGGCGCTCGGCGCCCGGGGCGGGGTGGCTGTGGACCTGCCTGCCTTGCTGCCAGCCTCGCTGGTGCTCGAGCTGGCGGGCGAGGACCTGCGCGCGCGCCTGTATTTCGCCAGTGCGCCCGACGGCGCCGAGCTGTGCCTGCGCGCCGACCTCACCATCCCGGCGGCCCTGCGCTTCATCGAGGAGCGGCCGGCGCTGCCGGTGGCCTGGCTGCATGAGGGCAAGGTGTTCCGCGCCCCGCGCGAAGGCGAGACCGGCGGCAGCGAGTTCGTGCAGGTGGGGCTCGAACGCTATGGCGATGCCGATCCGGTGGCAGCGGACTGCGATGTGGTGCTGGCGGCGCTCGAGGCCTGTGCGGCGGGTGGGCTGACCCAGCCGGTGCTGACCCTGTCGGACGGCGATCTGGTGCGCGATGTGCTGGCCCGCGCCGACCTGCCCGAACCCTGGGCCTCCAGCCTGCGGGCGGGGGCGGGCAACCCCCGGGCCCTGCGGCTGCGGATGGCGGAGGCGGCAGGCGCCGTGCCGCTGCCCGAGCCGGGCGCCCTCGACAAGGCGCTGATCGGCCTTGCGTCCGATGAGGCCGAGGCGGCGGTGGAGGAGGTGCTGGCGCTGTCGCGGCTGTCGCTCGGCCCCGGTCGCAGCGCCGCCGATGTGATGCGCAGGCTGGTGGGCAAGGCGCGCCGCGCGCTGGCCGAGCCGATGGACCCGGCGGTGCTGGCCGTGATCGGCCGTCTTCTGGATGTGGAGGGCCCGGCCCGCCCCGCGATCGAAGCGGTGGTGGCCGCCGCCCGCGATCTCGGGGTGGACATGTCGGCCTGGGCGGCAGGCTGGAGCGCGCGGCTCGATGCGCTGGCCGCGTCTGCGCCGGCGGCGGCAGCGGCAGCCGTGTTCCGAGCCGGGCGCAGCCGGAACTTTGCCTATTATTCGGGTCTGTTCTTCGACATCGCCGCCGACGCCGCGGCCCTGCCGGCTGCCAGCGGCGGGCGCTATGACGGGCTGCTGGCGGCCCTCTCGGACGGTGCGGTGGACCAGCCGGCGGTGGGCTGTGTGGTGCGGCCCAACCGGCTGCCCGGACCTGCAGCTGGGAGGGGCGCATGAGCGGGGCCGTGACCCAGGCCGGGCAGGCCAGCGATAGGCCACTCACCCTGGCGCTCCCCTCCAAGGGGCGGCTGCGGGACCAGTGCGAGGCGTGGCTGGGCCGCAAGGGCCTGCGGCTCGAGCAGGCGGGCGGCGCGCGCGGCTATGCGGCGCGGATCGTGGGGCTGGAGGGCCTTGACGTGCGGCTGCTGGGCGCCTCCGAGATCGCGCGCACCCTGGTGGCGGGGGATGTGGATGCCGGCATCACCGGCGAGGATATCCTGCGCGAGCTGACCTCGCGGGCCGACGAGCTGGTGGAGATCCGCGCCCGGCTCGGCTTTGGCCGGGCCGATGTGGTGGTGGCGGTGCCCGATGGCTGGATCGATGTCAGCTCGATGTCGGACCTCGCCGAAGTGGCGGGCGACATGCGCCGCGCCAGCGGCCGCCGCTTCCGGGTCGCCACCAAGTTCATCCGCCTCGCCTCCGACTGGTTCGCCCGCCACGGCGTGTCCGACCACCGCATCGTCGACAGCGCAGGCGCCACCGAAGGTGCTCCGGCAGCGGGCCTGGCCGAATGCATCGTCGACATCACCACCACCGGTGCCACCCTCAAGGCCAACGGTCTCAAGATCCTGCCCGACGGTGTGATCCTGCGCAGCGAGGCCTGTCTGATGGTGCGGCGTGCGCTCACGGACCGCGCCGGAAATCTTGAACCGCTGGCCCGCTTGGCAGCGCCGGTCTGAAGGGCCACCTGCCCCCTCGTGCAGGCGCGCCAGCGCCGTGACCTGATCCAGGAGTTTTCCCCATGCGCCCCGTCCGATTTGCCGCCACCGCCTGCGCCCTCGGCGCCCTCCTCGTGCTGGCAGCCTGTGGCGGGGGCAGCGAGACTGCCGGTGGCGGGGCGGAAACCGCCGCTGCCGAAGCCGCCGCCACCGTCGAAGGCGGCAGCGAAGGCGAGACCGCCGTTGCCGACCTCAAGGGCTCGCTCGGCACGCTGGCAACCGCGGCGGTGGATGTGGCGGGCGATGCCGCCCGGGTGGCGGGCTCGGCCCTCGATACCAACACCGCCTGCCAGCTCGCGGGCCAGAGCGCGGCCTTCTGCGGCTGCCTCGCCACCCGCCTCGGCCCCGATCTCGACGCCAAGGCCATCGAGGCGATGGCCTCCGTCCTCACCGAAGCCGCCGGCGGCAGCCTGCAAGGGGCCCTCGACCAGGCCACCAACATCGACCCCACCACCCGCGAAGCCGTCACCGCCTGCGCGGTGGAGGGCGCCGTGGCCGGTGCCGTGGGTGAGGTGACAGGCGGGCAGTAGGGCGCTCTGGAAGAGCGCGCCACGTGAGTGAATGCACGCTGGCCGGGGATGCGATCATGGTGCCCGGTCGGCGCCAATCGTTGGAGAACCGCCTCGACCCGTGCCTACACCAGGCCAGCAAAGGCACGATACCCATCGAGGAATTTCTCATCCGAGTTCAGCCTGCTGACCATATCGGGGATCTGTTCGCCATCAGAGACCTGAACCAGAAGCCCGAAGTCCTGACCAAAGTCGTCGAACACGCCTTCCTGTCGAAGCTCGGAAAGGGTTGCGACCAGAGTCTCGAAGACGGTCCTTCGGAATGGCCCAATTGGCTGTGGCTCCTCGAACAGGGCACGTCGACTGGTGTTCGCAGACAGCGGTTTGGGCGAAGTGGCGGCCTGCATCCGTAAGCGAGACTGCCAGACTAGCATGCGATACGCAGCATCAAGCCAGGCATTGCCATCATCATGGGGCCAGGCAGAAACATTGAACCGGGCCTCATCCTGCAGGTCTGGATCGGTTTCACGCGCGATCGCTTCTTGTGTGTTCGCCGCACAGCTGATTGTCATCACATCGTCTTCGGTCAAATATGCAAAGCTACACAATGTCTCTCCAGCATGCTTGGCGATTATGTTTGCAAAGCACTTGAGCGTCGAGGCCTTGAGCGTGGTCTTGAAGGCATCAATGTCGAATGAGCCATGGGGGTACAGGCCTTCAGCCGACACGACAAAGCCCTCAGTCTGTCTATCCTGTACGAGCGCATGATACCTGGCGCATGCGCATCTTTCCGAGCCGTGCACTTCTGTGTCTTCGTGGCCAAGAGTTCCAGTCCTGCCACGACTGATCCAGATGAGGTGCCCTTGTCGGCGGACCTCAAGAAACTCGTGCGGCAACCCACCTTCGAAGCGGTGCAGAATGATCCAAGCGACCTGATCTTGCATGTTCAGCAGCCCGCTAGCCGACGCCCCCAACATCAATGGTCACGACGTGCATCAGGATGGCGACCCCGGGGTGACTCGAACACCCGACCCGTCGTTTAGGAAACGACTGCTCTGTCCAGCTGAGCTACGGAGCCGCACGCGGCTTTCCTAGCGCCGGGTGCGGGCGGGGTGAAGGGGGATGGCCAGTTGGGGCGGTGCGCGCCGCCTTGCAGCGGCGGCCAGTCTTGGGCAGGGTCGCGGCCGGGAGGATTTCAGCATGACCGACGCGATCGAAGCCTGGCACCATTACATGCACAGCCGCGACCATGCCGCGCTGGAGGCGCTGGTGCACGAGGACTGTGTGTTCACCTCGCCGGTGGTGCATACCCCGCAGGTCGGCAAGGCGCTGACCCTCAAATATCTCAAGGCGGCGGCCCTGGTGCTCGGCAATGACAGCTTCCGCTATGTGGGCGAGTGGCGGGCGCCGGGCTCTGGCATTCTCGAATTCACCTGCGAGCTCGATGGCATCGCCATCAATGGGATCGACATGATCGGCTGGAACGAGGCCGGGCAGATCACCAGCTTCAAGGTGATGGTGCGCCCGCTCAAGGCCATCAACATGCTGCACGCCATGATGGGCGCGCAGCTGATGGCAGCCTCCTGAGCCCGTGTTGCGACCGGCAGGCCTGCCGTGTTCCCCCTAGCGCCCCGGGCCGATTTGTGCGGTAGTCCGCCGCCGGGTATCGTTGAGGGGCAGGCATGAGTGAGAGTAGCAGGCCCGGGCTTGGCAGCGCCTGGCTCACGTTCTGGACCGCCAGCGGCGCGATCTTCCTGGTGTCGCTTGATACCACCTCGGCGGTGGTGACGTTTCCGGCGCTGCGGGCGGACTTTCCCGGCACAAGCCCGGCGCTTCTGTCGTGGGTGATCAATGCCTCGGCGATCCTCTATGCCGCGCTTCTGGTGCCGGCCGGGCGGCTGGCAGACCTTGTGGGGCGCAAGCGGATCTTCGTGATCGGGCTGTCGGTCTTCACCGGTGCCAGTATCCTGTGTGGTGCCGCGCCCGATGTGGGGTGGCTGATCGCCGCGCGGGCGGTGCAGGCAGTGGGCGGGGCGCTGCTGACACCGTGTGCGCTGGCGCTGGTGCTCGGTGCATTCGCGCCCGAGCGGCGGGCGGCGGTGATGGGCCTGTGGAGCGCGGTGGGCGCGCTGGCCGCCACGATCGGGCCGACGGCCGGCTCTGCCCTTGTCGATGCGTTTTCGTGGCGGGCGGTGTTCTTTGCCAATGTTCCGATCGGTCTGGTCGTCCTGGCTGCTGCGTTCCGCAATCTGTCTGAATCGCGCAGCCCCCAGACCGGGGGAGGGCTTGATCTGCCCGGCGTCACGCTGCTGGCCCTGGCCACGGCGCTGCTGGCGCTGGGTGTGGTGCAGTCGGAGGAGTGGGGGCTGGTCCATGCCGGGGTGTGGGGCTCGATTGCGGTCGGGCTGGCGCTGTTCGGGGCCTATGGCCTGTGGGCGCGCGGGCGGCCGGATGCGGCGCTGGACCTCAGCCTGTTCGACGAGCGCAACTATGTGCTGGCCACCTGGGCGACCTTCCTGTTCGGGATCGCGTTCTCGATCATGTTCCTGGCCAGCTATCTGTTCATGATCGAGATCTGGCGGTTCAGCCCGACCCATGCCGGCATGGCATTGATCCCGGGGCCGCTGATGGTGATGCCTTCGGCGATCCTGGCAGGGCGGCTGGCCGGCAGGATCGGCCACCGGCCGCTGATCCTGGCGGGCGCCTTGCTGTTCGCCGCCGCCCAGCTGACCCTAATGGTGCGGGTCACCACCGAGCCGGCCTATTGGAGCGTGTGGTTCCCGGCGCAGCTGGCCACCGGCATCTCGATCGGCATGCTGATCAGCTGTCTGGCCGGGGCCGCTGTCGCTCAGTTGCCGCCCGAACGCTTCGGGGTGGGGGGCGCGGTCAACAATGCGGTGCGCCAGCTGGGCGGCGTGATCGGCTCGGCCATTGCCGTCGTGCTGGTCGGAGCGGCTGCGCCCGGACTGATCCGCTTCGAGACCTGCTTCCTGGTCGTTTCCCTGCTGGCGCTGGCCTCCGCAGCTGTGGCGCAGGGGATGCGCCGGGTGCGGGCAGGGTGAAGAGGGATGGCCAGTTGGGGCGGTGCACACTGCCGTGCTGCGGCGGGCACTCCTGCGCGGGGTCTTGGCCGGTCAGTGCCGTCGGCCTGCGTCCTCGGCGGTGACCTGATCCGCATCGATATTGACCTGGATGCCGTCGCCAGTGAGCGACACGATCGCCAGCGGCGGCAGATCGCCGTCCAGTCCGCGGCCGAGGTCAGAAGCCACCTGTAACATCGATGGCTGCGCGGTATAGCCCCGGATCACGGCAGCCTCGCCGGGTGCGAACAGGAGCAACAGGTAAGCATCCGGGCCCAGGGCCAAGGTCTCGTCCGCCCCGTCGGTCGGGGGTGCTGGTGGCGCAGGCAGCGGGCTGCCGGGTACTGCAGGCTGCGCCTCCGCACTGCGGCCCTGTGCCAGCAGGGCCAACGGCATCACGGCTGCGATCACACGCCGTTCGGGCCCATCCTCGTAGAGGCTGATCAGTCCGTCAGGCTGGATCCCCAGGATTACGGCGGGCTGAGCCGGATCAAGCGAGTACACTGCCAGCACGCATGGATGCGCCTGCACCAGTCCGGATATGTCGAGGCTGATCGCAGAGACGCCCAGCGCCCCCAGCAGGGCCGACTTTCCGGCGTCCGCATGCTCGGACGGTTGGGCGCCGGGAATGGTCAAGGCCGAACAGGTTGCCATGGATGCCGCATACTCGGACTGCTGCGCAGTAAACGACTGAAAATACGCGCGCACGCCTTCTCCCGGAACCGCATCCGCGTCGACCAGGGATTCGCGCACCTTGAACCGGAGCATGCCGAGATGGACAATGCTGGAGGTCTCCAGCCGGGGGCCCCCGTCGTCCACCAGGATCTCGACCCGCTCCATGGACAGATCGGAGGTACCGAACCGGACCGAGACCTGGCTGCGAACCGGGTCTCCATCGCCGATGCGCTCCCGAACCAGCTGGACCGTAAAGCTCAGTTCGACATCGACCGGATTGAATTCCGGATAGGCGTAAAAGAACACCCGGCTCTGCGAGGTCGATGACCGGTAGGCGCAACTGACATTCCAATCCGTGTCATGCCGGCGCAGGCTGTCGAGACGGTAGCCGCCGTCCAGCTCTTCCGGGCAGATCATCCGCGACTGGCGATGCTGGTAGCGGCCGTCAGCCCGCTTGAACCAGGGCTCTTCAAGGCCCGGAGGGTCGGCGCTTTGCGCCTGAGCCGCACCTGGCGCGACCTGCAAAGCCAGCGCAGTCATGGCGCCAAGACCGATCACTGCCAGCCTCTTCATGCGGAGTTTCCCTTCGGTGCATTCTTAGAGTAGCGCCCCATAACCTCAGGGCAAATGCCAGTCCACTGCCATGCTGCCCACTGACAGCACAGTAGCCGTGCAGTCCGGCGCCTCTGCGCAAGATTTTTGCAGCGCACGGCCGTTGACCCGCGCTGGACGCAAGTTTATGCCTCCTGCCATGCAATCAACCCACACCATCCTGCTGGTACGACCGCCGCGACCCCGCCGGGCCTGAGGGCCCGGGGCGGATCGCGGCGTGCAACAAGGGGCTCTTCGGGGCCCTTTTTTCGTGCTTGAGACACCTGCCCGCATCACATTGCCTCCCAAGAACATCAAGGAACAGCCATGACCACCGCCCTTGCAGCCCAGCCGACCGAGCCGGTCGCCGCCGCCGAGATGACGGGGGCCGAGATGACGGGGGCCGAGATCCTGGTGCGCGCCCTGCGGGACAACGGGGTCGATACCGTGTTCGGCTATCCGGGCGGGGCGGTGCTGCCGATCTATGATGCGATCTTCCAGCAGGAGGAGGTCGAGCACATCCTGGTGCGGCATGAACAGGGCGCCAGCCACATGGCCGAGGGCTATGCCCGCTCCACCGGCAAGTGCGGCGTGCTGCTGGTCACGTCCGGGCCGGGTGCCACCAATGCGGTGACGGGTCTGGTGGATGCGCTGATGGATTCGATTCCGCTGGTGTGCATCACCGGCCAGGTGCCCACCCACCTGATCGGCTCGGATGCGTTCCAGGAGTGCGACACCACCGGCATCACCCGCTCGGCCACCAAGCACAATTACCTCGTCAAGGACGTGGCCGATCTCGAGCGGATCGTGCACGAGGCCTTCCATGTTGCCACGTCCGGCCGCCCCGGCCCGGTGCTGATCGACATTCCCAAGGACGTGCAGTTCAAGAAGGCCTTCTATCGCGGCCGCCCCAACACGCCACACCCCAGCTACAACCCGCGCACCGAGCCGGACCTGGCCCTGATCGACCGGGCGGTGGCCCTGATGGCCACGGCGAAGCGCCCGGTGCTCTATACCGGTGGCGGGATCATCAATTCGGGACCGGAGGCCTCGCGCCTGCTGCGGCAGCTGGCGGAGGCGACCGGTTTTCCGGTGACCTCCACGCTGATGGGGCTGGGTGCCTATCCGGCCTCGGGCAGCCAGTGGCTCGGCATGCTGGGCATGCATGGCAGCTACGAGGCCAATATGGTGATGCATGGCTGTGACGTGATGGTGTGCCTCGGCGCCCGCTTCGACGACCGGGTGACGGGGCGGCTTGACGCCTTCTCGCCGGGCAGCCGCAAGATCCATGTGGATATCGACCCCTCCAGCATCAACAAGAACGTCCGTGCCGAGATCGGCATCCAGGCCGATGCGGGCCGGGCGATCGCGGCACTGCTCGCGGGCTGGCAGGCGCGGGTCGGCCGCAAGGCGAAGCTCGACGACTGGTGGGCGCAGATCGACCGCTGGCGCGCCCGCAAGGGCTTTGCCTATCGCCAGGGCAGTGACGTCATCAAGCCGCAATATGCCGTCGAGCGGCTGCATGCCCTGACCCGCCACCGCAGCACCTATATCACCACCGAAGTGGGCCAGCACCAGATGTGGGCCGCGCAATTCTATCACTTCGAGGAGCCGAACCGCTGGATGACATCGGGCGGGCTTGGCACCATGGGCTATGGCCTGCCCGCCGCCATCGGCGTGCAGCGCGCCCACCCCGATGCGCTGGTGATCGACATCGCCGGCGAGGCCAGCGTGCAGATGACCATGCAGGAGATGAGCTGTGCCGTTCAGTACAATCTGCCGGTCAAGATCTTCATCCTGAACAACGAGTGGATGGGTATGGTCCGCCAGTGGCAGCAGCTGCTGCATGGCGAGCGCTATTCGCATTCCTATTCCGCGGCGCTGCCCGACTTCGTGAAGATGGCCGAGGCGTTCGGCTGCAAGGGCCTGCGGGCCGAAACCCCCGCCGAGCTGGATGCGAAAATCCAGGAGATGATCGACTATCCAGGTCCGGTGATCTTCGACTGCCGGGTGGCCAAGGAGGAAAACTGCTTCCCCATGATCCCCTCCGGCGCCGCCCACAACGAAATGATCCTGCCCGACGACGGCACCGACCTCGGCACCGCCATCGACGAGAAGGGCAAGCAGCTGGTCTAGTCACCGCAAACGAGTGGCGGGCCGGCTGTCAGGACCACACACCCATCGATAGGTAGACGTTGAGGCACATTATCGGTAAGGGTAAGTCTTGAAGCGGAGGCGGTCGTGTCGGGAAATCGGCGGGCAACAGCAAGCAATCCGGCAGGCAAACCGACAGGGAAACCGGCGGTGCCAGAGTCAGACCTGAGGAATCGGTGCCACCAGTCGCACGGAAGGGTCGAGAACTCAGCTTCCAGCGACACCGTGCCCATAGCCGACACTGTCGATGACCGTATCGCCTCTGCTGCCGATATCGCCGGTCTTCTCAAGATGGTGGGGACGTCACACCGGCTCGCGCATGGCATGGAGGACCGTGCCCTGGCAGACGGGGCCTGGGAGCGCGTTCAAGGTGCGCTTCATGGTCGCGCTTGATACCAATGTTCTGGTTCGCCTCCTGAACGGAGACGATGCAGAACAGGTGGCACGGGCCGTCGTTTTGATTGACACCCACGACTGCTGGGTCAGCCACACCGTTCTTCTTGAACTCGCCTGGATCCTTCAGCGACCGTTGGGCGTTCCGAAAGCAGAAGCCATCGGAGCCCTCGATGCTGTTTTGCGACTGAGAACAATCTCGACCCCGCACCGGGATGCTGTCCTTGCAGCCCTTGACCGTGCCCGGCGCGGAATGGACATAGCCGATGCGATCCACCTCATGGTGGCCGAGACTTCCGGAGCTGCCAGTCTGGCCACATTTGACCGCAGGTTCGTCCGTCAGGCTGCGGTCACGAACTCACATGTCAGCGTCATCGAGCCTTAGTCCAAGACAACCAGCCGTCTCTCACGCGGATGCGGCTTCTGTCAGTTCCCAGGGCTGGCGGTCGTGCTCGATGGCCCGCCTCAGAACTTGAAGCGCAGGGACAGGTTCACCACCGGATAGAGCTCGAACTCGTCGAGTTCGTCCACCAGGGCCGCGCTCTCGCGCGCGAGGTCGGCGCGGAAGGCGGGGTCGGAGGCGAGGAGGCCGGTGGCCGACAGCGCTGCCTGCGGTTCACCCTGGCGCAGGACACCGCCCTCAAGTGCCATCTCGGCCGGGCCGAACCCGAAGCGCAGGCCAAGGCCGGCATAGGGCGCCCAGTCGTCGAAGGTGACGGTGGAGGTGAGGGTGCCGATCTGGGCGGGGCTGTAGACGGTGTTGCCGATCTGGGTGGCGGTGGTGGGACGGCCGGTGACCGACACCTCATTGCCGTTGCGATAGATGCCGCCGGTCAGATACAGCGGCACCAGCGGGATCGGCTGGAAGTCGAGCTGGGCGCCGAACGTGCCGAGCGACAGGTCGCCCTCATAGTTCACGCCGCTGGCTTCGGTGTCATAGCTGAAGTCATAGCTGTTCGCGACGATCCGCCCGGACAGACCCGGCAGCAGCTCGAAGCCCACTTCACCACCCAGACCCATGGAACCGGCGCGGGCTCCGACATAGTCGAGTTCGAAAGGCTGGGCGCTGGCGGCGGCCGGCAGGGCGAGGAGGGCGGCGGCGGCGAGGATGGCGGTGCGCATGGCGGAGGGCTCCGGGGGCTGGACCTGTCTGCCGTCCCTAACCGGGGGCCTCCTGCCAAACCGTGAACGGAGCTGAGATGGCTGCCGGTCAGGCCGGCTCGCGCGGGGGACGGGCGGCGCCGAGCCTGGCCTCGCGCCAGGTGATGTAGAGAGTGGAGGCGATCACGATGGCGGCTCCGGCCATGGCCAGCCTGTCCGGCACCTCGGCAAACACCAGGAAGCCCGCCAGTGCCGACAGCGGCAGGCGCACATAATCGATCAGACCCATCAGCGAGGCATCCCCTGTCCCCAGCGCCCGGATATAACAGCTCTGCGCCCCCACCCCGGCAAACCCCATCGCCAGCAGCAGGGCCATGTCCGGGAGCGATGGCAGCGACGGATCCATGATCAGGAACGGCAGCCCCGCCAGCGCCGTCACCAGATTGACCGACAGCACCAGCTGCACCGGCGAGTGATCACGGGTCAGGTCCTTCACCGTCACGATCGCCACGGCAAAGCAGAAGGCAGCGCCGAGCGCGGCCAGCGTGCCAAGCGACGGCACCTCGCCCGGCCGGGTCATCAGCAGCACACCCGCAAACCCTACGGCCACGGCGGCCCACCGCCGCCAGGCCACCTTCTCCTTCAGGATGAAGACCGCCAGCACGGTGATGAACAGGGTCCGTGTGAAGCTGAGCGCCAGATTGTCGGCGAGCGGCAGCTCCACCAGGGCATAGAAGGCCAGGAAGAACCCCGCCGTCGACCACAATGCCCGCCACGCCACCTTGCCCGGCCGCGCCAGCCGCAGGGCCGACGGCCCGCTGCCCGCCAGGAACGGCAGCGCCGCGATCACCCCCGCCAGCGAGCGCCAGAAGATCAGCGCCGCCACCGAGACATCCTGCCCCAGCCACTTGGCCAGCACTGCCATCACGGTGAACGACACCGCCGAGCCCAGCATCCACAGCGCACCCAGCGCATTGCCGGTCAGGGCAGGCGGACCGGAAGCGCCCTCTGAACTCACGGGCTGTCGGCGGCGGGGGCGGACATGCCGGCCACCTGCGCCATCTGGTCGGGGGTCATGCCCAGCGACTTGGCAAAGGGCGACGTGGCGGTCGGGTCCCAGGCATGGGCCGGGCCGATGGTGATGCCACCGTCGATCACGAAATGCGTGCCGGTCACGAAGCTGCCGGCATCGCTCATCAGCCACACCACCGCTTCAGCGATGTCCGAGGGCAGGCCGGGCCGCCCCACCGGCTGGGCCGAGCCGCCCTGGGCTGCCACCATCGCGGCCATCTGGTCGGCCTGGGCACGCGGCATCCCCAGCGAGGCACCGAAGATCGAGGTGGCGATCAGGCCGGGGCAGATGGCGTTGACCCGGATCTTGCGGGCCGCCAGCTCGGCGGCAACGGTGCGGGTGAAATGGATCACGCCCGCCTTGGCGGTGGAATAGGCCACCGGCCCATAGCCGGCCTGCAGACCCGCGATCGAGGCCGTGTTGATGATGGCCCCGCCGCCGCGTGCCGCCAGATGCGGCACCGCATGCTTGGTGCCGAGGAAGCAGGAGGTCAGCAGCAGGTCGAATGTGGTGCGCCAGGCGGCTGCATCGGTGGTCTCCACCGGACCCATCACGCCGCCATTGCCGGCATTGTTGAACACGCCGTCGAGGCCGCCAAACCGCTGCGGCGCCAGGTTGATGGCGGCGGCGACATCGGCCTCGCTGGTGACATCGCAGTGGATGTAGGCAACCGAGCCCTTGAAGCGGGCCTCCAGCATCTGGCCCTTCTCGTCCTGGATATCGGCGGCCACCACGCTGGCGCCCTCGGCCACCAGCCGCTCCACGGTACCCAGACCAATGCCGCTTGCGGCCCCGGTCACCACGATGATCTTGCCGTCCAGCCGTCCTGCCATTGCACGCCCTCCTGAGTTCCGGCGGAGCCATCTCGCGCAACCCTCGCCACGCCTGCACTGTCGGCCTTTGCGGGCCAGCTGGCAAGCTTGGCGACAGATCGAAACCGGGCACGGGCTGGCGCCGGCTTTGCCGAGGCTCGCCTCTGGCGCGAGGAGCCTTGGCAGGGGGCGTGTGCGGCGCGATACTTGCAGCTGTTGTCCGCATCCCCTGCCGCGCCTCCCAGTCCGGGAAGCGCCGATCCCTTCCCGTCGAGGACCCCATGCGCCGCTCCCTCGCCTCCGCCAGCCTCGCTGCCAGCATTGCCGGGGCCGCCTTGCTCGCTGCCGGACCCGCAGCTGCCCAGTGGGAGGTTCGCCCGGCGCCCGCCAGCTGGGGTGGCACCGTGCCGCAGCAGCAAACCCCGCCGGCGCAGCCACCTGCCGCGCTGCCACAGGCAGCCCCGCCCCGCACCCTGCCCCCGGCTCAGGCCGGGCAGCCGGGCACCGGCGCGTCGGTCCAGCCCGCCTCGCGGGCGATGACGCAGGCCCCGCAGGGCACCGGCGCCTTTGATAAAGCTGTCCGCTGCAGCGCCGCGCTGCAGATCGCCACGCTGGCCGCGCCAAACTGGTCGCGCGAGCCTGGCGTGGCGGAGGCGACCAATCGCTGGCTGGCGGTCACGTTCGAGCGGGCCGAGGCCGCCGGCGTGTCCGGCGACCGGGTGGCTGGTGTGGTCGAAGACGAGATGCAGCGTCAGGTGAGCGATGCGGCCGTCGACCCGTCGGCCCTGTCGCGCCGGGCGTTTGACTGCGCCGCCGAGACCCCTGCATAAGGCCTCCATGGCCGAGATCATCAATCTGCGCCGCGCCCGCAAGGCCAAGGCCCGTGCCGGAGAGGCCGCCAGGGCCGATGCCAACCGCATCCACCATGGCCTGCGCAAGGCCGAGCGCGTCCTCGCCGCCGCCCGCCGCGAGCTGGAAGCCGCGCGCCTGGATGGTGCGAAGCGCACCGGTGGGCCGAAAGAACCGGACGAGCCCTCCGCATGACCGGTCTCGTCAAGCGCTCCGTCAGCCTGGATGGCCACCGCACCAGCGTGGCCCTGGAGCCACCCTTCTGGGCCGTGCTGGATGCCATGGCGCAGACGCGTGGGCAGTCACTGGCGGCGCTGGTGGCGGCGGTGGACGCGGAGCGGGGCGAGCGGCCACTGGCCAGTGCCCTGCGGGTGGCGGCCCTGGACCATGCTCTGTCGGCCGAGGGGAGCCGTCCCGGTGGCTGACGGACAGCCGTTCAGCTGTCCGCGAAGGTGACCGAGACCACATCGCGGGTGTCCGTGCCCGGCGACAGGGTGAACCGCCCGGCCTGCACAGCGCCATCCGGCCCCCGCACCAGCAGCACTCCGTCGAGCCCCAGGCACGACAGCCACACCAGCTCCAGACCCCGGGCCGCCAGCCATGGCGCCAGCGCCGCGCGCGCCACATCCTCGTCGGCCGCGGTCGCCCGGCGGCGCGGGCCGCCCACCAGGCTCTTCAGCGCGCCCCGGATCAGGCTCACCTCCGCCATCGACAGCCGGGCGCGGGTGAGGGCGGTGCGCAGGGTGGCAATCATGCTGTCGCGCCGGTCATCGGGCCAGAAGAAGCGCGTGGCCTCCAGCTCCTCCACCAGATGCCCGAACAGGCTCTCGAAGGCGGCGCGCGGGGCCGGGGCATGGTCGGGCACCACCCACCCCGGCGGCGGCCCCGCCGCCTCCCGGTGGCTGGCCCATTCATAGCAGAACACGGCCACCGACTGGGCGAGGTTCAGGCTGGGGAAGCGCCCGTCCACCGGATAGGTCACCAGCACGTCGGCCGCCACGATCAGCTCGTTGTCGAGCCCGGTCCGCTCGGTGCCGAACAGCACCACCGGCCGCTCGCCCGCTGCAATGGCGCCCTTCAGCAAGGCTACCGCCTCGCGCGGGCCGATCAGCGGCTTGATCAGGTCACGGGGGGTGCCGGTCGTGGCCACCACCAGCGTCTTGCCCGCCACAGCCTCGTCTGCGGTCTCCACCACCCGGGCGCGGTCCAGCGGCCAGTGCGCCCCCGACGAGAGCGCATAGGCCTTCTTGTTGGGCCAGCCATCGCGCGGCGCAACCAGGATCAGCTCGTCGAGGCCGAAGTTGGCCATGGCACGGGCGGCAGCGCCGATGTTCTCGCCCATCTGCGGCTTGACCAGGCAGATGGCCGGCGCCGGTGCCTGCGGTGGCAGCGCAGCCCGGTCGGCCTTGCTCATCGGGCCTTTGGCCGTGGTGACGGCGGGGGTGGTCGGGTCGGGTTCGGACATGGATGGCGCGCCTGTGCGCTACCCGGGCGGCGGGGGCAATTGCCCGTTGCACCCGACCGGCCGGATCGATCCCTTGCGATGCGTCGCTGCGCGGGTCATCGCGAACAGCCAAACCGCTTGGCTGACAGCCCCACGCTGCTATAGCCCAGCGGTGTGGGGCACCGGACCGCAGCGTTGGGTGCCGGAGGTTTGAGGCATACGGCGCCGGTGGCGGCTGCCGGTTCAGGAGGGTGCGCGAATGGCCAAGATCAAGGTGGACAATCCGGTCGTCGATCTCGACGGCGATGAAATGACCCGGATCATCTGGGACATGATCAAGGAATATCTGATCCATCCCTATCTCGATCTGCCGATCGAGTATTACGACCTCGGGATGGAGAGCCGGGACCGCACCGACGATCAGATCACCATCGATGCCGCCAACGCCATCAAGAAGCACGGCGTCGGCATCAAGTGCGCCACCATTACCCCGGACGAGGCCCGGGTGAAGGAGTTCGGCCTCAAGAAGATGTGGAAGAGCCCCAACGGCACCATCCGCAACATCCTCGGCGGCGTGGTGTTCCGCGAGCCGATCATCTGCTCGAACGTGCCGCGCCTGGTGCCGGG
>JAIXTH010000142.1 GCA_027484265.1 Alphaproteobacteria bacterium | reverse complement strand
CGTCGACATCGACGGCACGCTGGGTGGCTATGGTGTCGCCCGCCTGCCGGTGAGCGAGAACGTGAACCTGCTGGCCCGCGCCGGCTACCAGCACACCTGGGCCTCGGCTGAAACGGCCGGCTTCAAGGCCGAGGAAGACGATGGCTCGTTCGCCATCGGCGTCGGCGCCGAGTTCATGTTCAACGAGACCAACGGCATCCGCGCCGACTACACGAGCTACACCGATGGCGATGACACAGATTCGGTCGCCGTCTCCTATGTCCTGAAGTTCTGATCTCCTCCCGCAGAACTGACGGATACCCGACCCCTTCCCACGTGCTGGGAGGGGGTCGCTTGGTTTATGCTGGCCAGTCTTGCAGGTGCACGACGAGGGCGTTCCCGGCAGGGGCCGAATGTCCGGGCGAGGTCAGGCCCTACGGGGAATTTCAGATAGGCACTGCCGCCCATCGGTTGATATTCGAAGCGATCTTCACTAACGACTGGTACAAGGTTCGTCCTACCATAGCTGGTCGGCCTGCCTCGAAACGGAGCCTGATATGAAGCGTCTTCTCATTGCTGTCCTTGCAACTGCCTCTGTGTTCGCTGCGGCATCTCCCGCGGCTGCTCAGGAGCACGGACTGTATGGGGGGCTCTCCTATACGGCCTATGATGCCCTTGATCTGGATTTTGGTCTCGCAACTGGCCGGGTAGGGTACCAGTTTTCCCCGGAGGTGGCTGCCGAACTGGAGTTTGGCGTTGGTCTGGGGGACAAGTCGCCCGAGCTGTTTCCAGACGCATCCTATTCGATCGAAGAACGGATCGGGGTCTATGGCGTGTTCTCCTGGCCAGTCAGCGACGCGCTGGTTGTGTTTGGCCGCGCTGGCTATGCTGAAGAGACGGTCACCTTCCAGGTGCCCTCCATCCGGATCAACGAAGAGCGAAGCTCGGGCTCGTTCGCGGGCGGTATTGGCGCTGAACTCATGCTGGACAGCAACAACGGGATCAGGGCGGATTATCTGTATACGCCAGACTTCGAGGGAAATGGGTCGTTTTCCATCGGCTATGTGCTGCGGTTCTGAATCACACAGCCCGCTGGCGGGTCGCTACCGACCAGCCAGCGGGCCGGGCCGCGTCACTCTGCCGGGGCGAATGTGAATACGCTGTCCCCGCCGGCGGATGTCACGGTTCCTGTCAGACCTGTGTTTTCCCGCGTCTCCATGAGGGCAAGGAGATCATGATCCCCCCTGGGGGTATTGGCCACGAAGCGATGGCCATTGCTGTCGCGCCCGATAATGATGCCCATGCGATAGCCCTCGCGGGCATGGATGACGGTCCAGGCTTCGACAGTAGCAGGGCCTTGCGGAGTCTCGGTGCGCTCGGGGGCGGGCAGGGCATCGATCTCGCCCTGATAGGCTGACGGAGCCCGCCGCTGCCATGGCCCCTCGGTCGGCCGGGCCGAATAGACGCCCATCGCGTGCTTGGTCAGGAACCAGCCATTGGCGGTCACCAGTCCGAACGCCTGCGGATCGTGGCGGCAGCGCCAGACCGCCTCCACGATCGAGTGCATCACGTAATTGTTCCCCGGCCCGCCGAAATAGGGCAGCCCGCCGGTCAGGGTCAGGCCGCGCGGATCGTCCTGGGCAAGGCCTGCTTCCCGGCAGGCCAGCTCCACCGCGATGGGAAAGCAGGAATACAGGTCGAAGAAGGCCATGTCGGCCACCGACTTCCCGGCCATCGCCAGCGCCTCGCGCACGCCCACCCGGATCGCGGGGCTGGAATGATAGTCCACCCGGTCGAGCGGATCCCACTTCTCGGTGGTGTCGGCACAGCCGTGCAGGAACACCAGCCTGCCCGGATCGATCCCCAGCTCCAGGGCCTTGCCATAGCTGGTCATGATCACCGCAGCCGACTGGTCCACCTGGATGATCGAATTGAGATATTTGGGATAGGGAAAGCCAACCATCCGGTTGTCCGGCGCCACGGTGACCAGCTCGTCGGCGCTGCGGGCGGTGGGGAACCAGGCATGGGGATTGCGGGCGGCGACCTGGGTGAACGGCGCCATCAGCGCACCCATGGCGGCGGCATGGTCCCTTATCGAACGGCCCAGATGCGCCCGCAGCGCATTCTCGAACATCGGATAGACATTGGCCGGGATGCCCAGGCCGTGGCGCTCCTCCACCGGGCTGCAGCCGGCCCGGCCATTGCCATACATCGCAGGCTCTTCGGTATCGGGCACATGGTGGGCGGCGAGGGCGGCCTCATCACCGGCCTTCAGGAGCTTCATCAGCGAGCCCAGGAACTCGGCACCTGCCAGCAGTGCGAAGTCGGCCTCGCCCTGCGCGATCCGCTCGGCCACGTGATTGACCAGGGACTGCGGGGTATTGCCGCCGGGGTGGGTGTAGGTGCGGGTGCGGGGGCTGGCGCCGAGGCGGGCAGCGAGGGCCTTGGGAGGATTGTCGGCGCGCGGCACGGGCAGGCGGCCGGTGCTGCCCGGCGCATCGATGGTGAAGCCCACCACGCCCAGAAAGTCCACGTCTTTCAGGCTGCCCGGCGCCAGACCGGCATCGGCGGCCGCTGCCTCGGCGGCGATGGCGCACAGCTCGATGGGGGGCGGGCAGGACTGTGCGCTGCCGCGATGGGTATACTGGCCACCGCCCACGAGGACGGGGGTGCGCGGATCGATCATGGCGGTGTTCCCTGAAGCTTCTGCGGCCGGTCTTGCGCCGGTCCTGCGGTGGCGGCCTCTAGCGCGCTGCCGCGCCAGCGTCGAGATGTCATCACGGTCCCTTGAACAGGCGCGCAGTGCGGGGGCGTTGACGCACGCGCGCGTGCCTGTAGAGCCGGAGCACGCCAACAACACGCGCGGCGCGGGCCCGTTGCCCGCCGGGCCGCGCCTATGGCCGCAAACACGGCGGCCCGGGGAGACAACGCCATGCTCGGTCTGATGCAGAACTGGCAGCTGACTGCCGACAAGATCCTGGACCACGCCCATGTCAGCCACGGCGGCCGTGAAGTGGTGACGCGCTCGGTCGAGGGGCCGATTGTCCGCACCACCTATTCCGATATCCACCGCCGCGCCAAGCAGGTCTCCAATGCTCTCAAGGCCGAAGGCATCCAGCTGGGCGACCGGGTGGCGACGCTGGCCTGGAACTCCGGCCGGCACATGGAAGCCTGGTACGGCGCCATGGGCATTGGCGCCGTGCTGCACACCCTCAACCCGCGCCTGTTTCCCGAACAGCTGGTCTATATCGTCAATCACGCCGAGGACCGGATCATCCTCACCGATCTGACCTTCCTGCCGATCCTCGAGGCGGTGCAGGACAAGCTGCCCACCGTCACCCGCTATGTGATCCTCACCGACGACGGGCACATGCCGGCCACCAAGCTGAAGAACGCGGTGGCCTATGAGCGCTGGATCGAGGGCCATGGCACCGAATGCGCCTGGGGCGGGTTCGACGAGAACACAGCTGCGGGCCTGTGCTATACCTCCGGCACCACCGGCAATCCCAAGGGCGTGCTGTACTCGCACCGCTCGAACGTGCTGCACACCCTCTTGACGCTGCAGGCCGATGTGATGGGCATGATGGCGACAGATGTCATCCTGCCCGTGGTGCCGATGTTCCACGCCAATGCCTGGGGCGTGGCGCTGTCGGCCCCCGCGGCTGGTGCCAAGATGGTGATGCCGGGCGCCCGCATGGACGGGGCGGCGATCCACGAGCTGCTGGAGACCGAGGGCGTGACCTTCACGGCCGCCGTGCCCACGGTCTGGCTGATGCTGCTGCAGCACCTCGAGGCCACCAATGGCACGCTGTCCACCCTCAAGCGGGTGGTGATCGGCGGCTCGGCGGTGCCAGAGAAGATCCTGCGCACCTTCGAGGACAAGTATGGCGTTGATGTGCGCCATGCCTGGGGCATGACCGAGCTGTCGCCGCTGGGCACGCTGGGCGCCCCCGGTCCGGAGGCTGCGGACCTCGACCGCGACAGCCTCGTGAAGCTCAAGCTCAAGCAGGGCCGGGCGCCGTTCGGGGTCGAGATGAAAATCCTGCGCGACGGGGTCCAGGCTCCGCGCGATGGCGAGACCTTCGGCAATCTGGTGGTGCGCGGCCCCGCGATCGCGGCGGCCTATTTCAAGGGCGAGGGCGGCAACATCCTGGATACCGACGGCTTCTTCGATACCGGCGACGTCGCCACCATCGATGCGGGCGGCTACATGCAGATCACCGACCGCTCGAAGTACGTGATCAAGTCCGGCGGCGAGTGGATCAGCTCGATCGATGTGGAGAATGTCG
>JAIXTH010000059.1 GCA_027484265.1 Alphaproteobacteria bacterium | reverse complement strand
ACCCGGTCATCCTGGCCGGCTCCACCGGCGCGATCCCGGTGGTGCGCGAGCTGATGGCAACGGTTGCGGCCTTGCCGGACGGGCTGGTGGTGCTGCCGGGCCTCGATCGCGAGATGAATGACAGCCGCTGGGCCCTGACCGGTGCCGAGCCGCAGCACCCGCAGTTTGCCCTGCATGCTGCCCTGGCGCGCCTTGGCATCAACCGCCGGGATGTCCCGGTCCTCGGGTCAGCCGCGCCGGTGCCGGCAGCTGCTGCCATCCGGCGCCGCCGTCTGCTGGAGACGGCGCTGACGCCCACCGATGCGACCGCCGACTGGCTGGATCAGATCCAGGCGTTGGTGGCGGGTGGTGGTCCGCAGGCCCTGTCCGGCGCCCTTGATGGCCTGTCGCTGCTGTCGGCGGCCAATGAGGACGAGGAGGCCAGCGCCATCGCCCTGATCCTGCGCGAGGCCCTCGAGGAGCCGGACCACACCTGCGCCCTTGTCACGCCAGATTCCGGCATCGCCCAGCGGGTGGCTGCCAAGCTCAGGCGGTGGGCGGTGCAGGTGGATGTGTCGGCGGGCGAGCCGCTGTCGCGCACCCCGCTGGGCGCGCTGATCCTGCTGACACTGAACTGGATGGCCGATGCCGCCGATCCACGCGCCCTTCTGGCCCTCCTGGCCCATCCTCTCTGCGGCCTCGGCCTCGACGAGGCCACACGCCGTGCGGGCGCTGACGGGTTGGAGCGGGTGTTGCTGCGCCAGTCCCGCAAGGACGGCGATTTGGCTGCCCTGATGGCGCGGCTGGAAGCCAGCGAACACCGGTCCTGGACCCTGCTCCGGGCTGACCGGGTCGCTGCCGCGCGTGTGGTTGCTGCCCTGCAGGCCCTCAAGCTGCCAGGGGAAAGCGAGACCAGCCTGTCCGCGATGGCCCGGACCTCGGCGCAGCTGGTGGAGGCTCTGGCGACCACGGATTCAGCCCCCGGCACAGGCATCTGGACCGGCGAGGCCGGCGAGGCCGCAGCAGCCTTGCTGCGGGCCCTCCAGGAACATGGCGACCGGCTGGGTCCGCTGTCGGTCCCGGATGCCCGGCGCTGTCTCGAGAAGCTGATGGCCGGCGTGGCTGTGCGTCCGGCGGGCAGCCACCCGCGCCTGTCGATCCTGGGTCCGCTGGAAGCCCGGCTGCAGAGCTTCGACACCGTGATCCTGGGCGGTCTGGACGAGGGGCTGTGGCCGTCGCCACCGCCGCCGGACCCATTTCTGTCGGCTGGGATGCGCGCCGACCTCGGCCTGACCTCGCTGGAGGAGGCCATCGGGGTTTCGGCGCATGATTTCCTGCAGCTGGCCGCCCAGAAGCGGGTGATCCTGACCCGGTCGGCCCGACGCGGCGACAGCCCGGCGGTGCCATCGCGCTGGCTGTGGCGGCTCGAGACCCTGCTCAGGGCCGCCGGCGATCCCGCGCTGATCGAGAAGTTCCGCAGTGGACACCTGGCTCTGGACTGGGTGCGGGCCATGGAGCCCGAGCGGACCTTCAATCCCGGCCAGGCCCGCCCCGCTCCCCGCCCGCCGGTGTCAGCGCGGCCCACCGCCTTCTCGGCCACACAGGTCGAGACCTGGATCCGCGATCCCTACAAGCTCTATGCCCGCAAGGTGCTGGACCTGGAGGCGCTTGATCCCATTGGCGGCGACCCCGGCTCGGCCGAGCGGGGCACGGCCCTGCATGCCGCCTTCGAGATCGCGGCCGAGTGGGTGCCCGACGTGCCTGAGGATGCCGAAGCACAGCTGCGCGCCCGCCTGCGCCACGAACTGGCCCGGGGCGGGTTCCTCGCGCAGGCGCTGGATGCCGAGATGGTCCGGATGGAGCCCACGATCGGCTGGCTGGTGGCGTGGGAGCGGCGCCGTCGCGCCGGTGGCTGGCTGCCGCTGGTCGAGCGCTGGGTGCGGGCCGAATGGCCAACCGGCGCAGGCCCGGTGCGCCTCAAGGCCAAGGTGGACCGGATTGATCTGGGACCCGAGGACGGGCTGGAGGTGCTCGACTTCAAGACCGGCACGATCCCCACCTCCAAACAGGTTGCAGCGATGATCTCGCCCCAGCTGCCGGTGACGGCCGCGATCATCGCATCGCAGCCACAGGAGGCCCCGATCCCGCAGCGGCCCGCCACTGACTTCAGCTATGTCCATGCTGGCGGCCGGCGGCCCCGGCAGGTGCCCGCCATCAATCCCGGCAACGCCGACCCCTTCACCCTGTCCGACAAGGCCCGCGCCACGGTGGTGACGCTGTACGAGCGCTTCGCAGACGAGGGTCAGCCCTATCTCTCCAAGCCACGGGTGCAGTTCATCGGCCCGGCTGCCCGCTACGCCCAGCCCTATGATCAGCTGGCCCGCCGCGGCGAATGGGCCAATGTGCAGGAGGCCAGCGATGACTGACGCTGCCCTGATCGAGCGGATCGCCGCGACCACGGAGGCCCAGCGCCGCGCCGCCGATCCGCGCCGGTCGGTGTGGGCCCGGGCCAATGCCGGTGCTGGCAAGACCACCGTGCTGATCGACCGGATGGCCCGGCTGCTGCTGGACGGCGCCAGTCCGGGCCGGATCCTGGGGATCACCTACACCAAGGCTGCCGCCTCCCACATGCAGACCAAGCTGTTCGAGCGGCTGGGCCGCTGGACCGTGGCCAGCGACAGCGCGCTGCGCGACGACCTGCGGCGCCTCGACCCCGCGCTGCAGCTGACCGATGCCAGGCTGCGCGCCGCCCGCACCTTGTTTGCGCGCGCGCTGGAAACCCCCGGCGGCCTGAAGGTGCAGACGATCCATGCCTTCTGTCAGAGTGTGCTGCGCCGGTTTCCGCTGGAGGCCGGGGTGCCGCCCGGCTTCGAGGTGGCGCAGGATGCCCAGGCCGAGCTGCTGGCACTGGAGGCCATGCGCCGGGCCCGTCGCGCGGCGCCGGACGCTTTCGATGTGGTGGCGTCGCTGACATCGCAGGACGATGATGTGGAGGTGGTGCGGGTGGCCGCCGGGCAGTTTGGCGCCGCCTGGCCGGGCGTGGAGGCTGCACGGGCGGCGCTGGCTGGCTGGCTCGGGATCGCCGATCCCGGCAGCGAGCCCCGCCAGCTGCGCGCGCAGGCTCTGGCCGGTGTGATCGCGCTGCTGGAGCCGGCTGCCCGGGCCCTCAGCGGCGGCAAGGCGTCGACAAATGACCTGAAGGTAGCCGATGCGCTCGTGACGATTGCCGGGATCTGGCATGCAGGCGACATCGACGGCGCCTGCGAGGCGATGGGCCGTCTGCTGTTCATCGAGGATGGCAAGGGTCATCCGCGGCGCTCCCACATCGCCACCAAAGCCACGGCGGACGCCCCGGCTGTGGTGACCCTCGCCGGGAACTTCGCGAAGGCCGACGAGGGTGATGTCTGTTTCAGCGGTCCGCTGGGCGATGTGAGCTGCGCCTATCTGACCGCCCGCAAGCTCGAGCTGCTGGAGGCCTCTGTTGCACTGGGCGAAGCGGCAGCGGCCTGGCGCCAGGCGCTGACCGACAGCAAGGCAGCCATGGGCCTGCTGGATTTCGACGATTTGCTGGATCGCACGGCCGCCCTGTTCCAGGCAGAGGGTGCGGCCCGCTGGGTGCTGTACAAGCTGGATAACGGCATCGACCATGTGCTGCTGGACGAAGCTCAGGATACCAGCCCCCGACAGTGGGACCTGCTGCAGCCGCTGTTCACCGCGCTGGAAGAAGGTGCGGCCGGACGGGCGCGCACCCGGTTTGTCGTGGGTGACGAGAAGCAGTCGATCTACTCGTTCCAGGGCGCGAGCCCCGAGCGCTATGCGGTGGAAGAGCGGCAGTTTCTGAGTGATGGCGTGCCCGAGGACGCGCCGCCGCGCGATATCGCCAGCTTTGCGATGTCGTTCCGGACCGGACAGGTGGTGCTGGATGCGGTGGATGCGGTCTGGGCAGCCACGCAGGAGCGGTCCGACGGGCTGGAGGCCAAGTTCGCCGGCACCATGCGCCATGATGCCAGCCGCGGGGTGCGGGGCACGGTCGAAGTCTGGCCGCTGACCCGCCCTCCCGAAAAGGCGCCTGCGCGCGAGGCCTGGGACATGCCGCTGGATGTCGAGAGCGAGCTGAGCGCCCGCAATCAGCTGGCGGAGCGGCTGGCGCTCGAGATCAAGGCGCGGATCGCAGCGGGCGATCCGGTGTGGGAGCGGCGCGGGGCGGAAGAGGAGCCCCGTTTGCTGCGGGCGGGGGATATCATGGTCCTGTTCCGCCACCGCACGCCGCTGTTCCACCAGACGATCCGCCGCCTGAAGGCCCATGGCATCCCGGTCGCGGGCGCCGACCGCATCCGTCTTCTGGACGATGTCGGGGTGCAGGACCTGCTGGCCCTGGCACGCTTTGCGCTTTGCCCGGGTGACGACTTCAATCTGGCCTGCGTGCTGAAGGGTGCATTCTGCGGCCTGGTGGATGACGATACCGGCCTGTTCCTGCTGGCCTGTGGAAGGGGCGAGGCCAGCCTGTGGCAGCGCGTGCAGGACAGCGCCGATCCGGCCATCCGCGCCATCAGCCGCGACCTGACCCAGCTGCTCGCGCTGGGCGGTGCGGTGTCGCCCCACCGGTTCCTGTCTACGGTGCTGGAAGAGCCCTGGCAGAACGGGAAAACCGGCTGGCGGCTCCTGATCGAACGGCTGGGCCGGGAGGTGCGCGAGCCGGTGGAGGCACTGCTGCAGCGTGCGCTGGACCATGGGCACGGCGGGCCGCCGGGGCTGGCGGTTTTCCTGGCGGCCATGGAGACCCAGAACCCCGACGTGAAGCGCGAACTGGAAGCCGCCCCTGGCGTGGCCGGTGGCGGTGTGCGCGTGATGACGGTGCATGGCGCCAAGGGCCTGGAGGCGCCGATGGTGATCCTGCCCGATACCACTGGTGCGGCTGCAGGCGGGCGCGACCGGGTGCTGCCCGGCCCCGTGAGCGGGACCGTGGTGTGGCAGGCCGACAGTGCCTGGAAGTGCCCGGAGCTGGAAGAGCAGGGCGCCGCACACAAGGCCCTGGCAGTCGAGGAGGCGGCGCGGCTGCTCTATGT
>JAIXTH010000308.1 GCA_027484265.1 Alphaproteobacteria bacterium | reverse complement strand
TGGCGGTGGCGCTGAAGGCTTTGGCGGACGCGACAACTGGTTCGGCGCGGCGCAGCAGGCAACCCCCGGCCGTTTCACCGATATCGCCATCTTCGACCGGCGCAGGCCCGGGACTGTCACGGCCAGCCAGGCGATCCCGCAGGGGGCGCGGCTCGGCCCGACCCTGCCACTGCTGCCACCCCCGCCACCGGCCCCGCGCGAGACCAGCCCCTGGGACGAGCCGCGCCCGCCCGGCACCGAGAGCGGCCGGATGCCGCGCATCACCATCAAATATTACTGGGGCTGCGGCGCCCAGGTGCGTCAGGGCCAGCCACAGACCGCCAGCTTCGATGCCAACACGATGCAGGCCTATGGCCGCTTCATCAACGGCCGCTCCGAGCCCGACCGCGGCGCCACCTCCAACCGCCAGTCCAGCACCTGGCCGAACCGCGACTCGCACCGGGCCTGGCCGGACAATGCCTCGCTGGTGGGCGAGCATGCGGTGACAGGGCAGGGGCTGCCAGCCAGCCTGCGCTTCCAGCTGGGTGCCGCGCAGGACTTCCTGCCTGCCATGGGCCTGCGCTCGGCCGGCTCGCCCACGGGGGTTCTGACCCTGTCCTGGACCAACCTCACCGGCGCCAGTGCCTATTTCGTCAATGCTTTCGGCATGGAGGTGGACGAGAGCCGGATGGGACCGGACGGGCCCGAGGAGATGACCATGATCCTGTGGAGCGCCTCCGAGACCCCCGATCCCGGCAGCGGCCTGATGGGCTTCCTGTCCAACAGCGCACAGGACCGCTTCCTCGCCGACCGCACTTTGCTACGGGCCGGCACCACCAGCTGCGAGATCCCCACCGGCATCTTCCGGGAGGCGATGATGGTGATGATCGGCGGGGTGGCCTACGGGCGCGAGCTCAATCTGGTGCACCCGGCCCGGCCGGCTGATCCCCGCACGCCCTGGAACCAGGAGTGGACGGCCCGCATCCGGGTGAAGTCGCAATCTTCGCTGACCCTGATGCCCGGCATGGGGCCAGCCATCGCCAGCGGTCCGGTGGGGGCTGGCAGCAGCACGGGACCGGCTCCCCCCGCCGCGCCCCTCACCCCGGAACAGCAGGCCGCGGCAGACCTGGCCCGCCGTCAGGCTGCCTGCGACGCAGCCCGGGAACGCGCCGCTGCGGCAGGCTCGCAGGTTGGCGGGGTCCTGGGTGGCAGTGCCGGGGGCCTGCTGGGTGGACTGGTGGGCCGCAACCAGGCGCGCAACCTGCCAGAGTGCGAAGGGCTCGACCCGCCCGCGCAGCCGCAGGGTCGCCGGCGCAACTGAAACCGGTGTTCACCAGCCCGTCCGCTGCGGCGGGGTGCTGGGCGGGTTGCCGGACTGCAGCGCGCCTGGGGTCCCTCGGTGAACAACTGTTTGAGTCCCCCCTGCGGGACGTGTATCTGCCCGCCCCATGTCCAAGCATACCGACGCACCGCGCCGCATCACCGCCCGTGACATTGCCACCCGCAAGGGCGGCGAGCCGGTGGTGTGTCTGACCGCCTATACGGCGCCCATGGCGTCGATCCTGGATCCCCACGCCGATCTTCTGCTGGTCGGGGACAGCCTCGGCATGGTGGTGCACGGGATGACATCCACAGTCGGCGTTACGCTGGACATGATGGTCCTGCACGGGCGCGCGGTGATGCGGGGCTCCAGCCGGGCGATGGTTGTGGTGGACCTGCCATTCGGTTCCTACGAAGAAAGCCATGAAGTGGCCTGGCGGTCGGCGGCCCGGGTGATGATGGAAACCGGCTGCCAGGCTGTGAAAGTGGAAAGCGGCGAGGGGATCGCCGATACCATTGCCTTCCTGGTGGATCGCGGCGTGCCGGTGATGGGCCATGTCGGCCTTCGGCCCCAGGCGATGAATGTCGACGGCGGCTTCCGCGCCAAGGGCCGCACCCAGGCCGAGCGCGAGCGGGTGCTGCGCGAGGCGATGGCCGCCGACCGTGCCGGTGCCTTCGCCATCGTGGTGGAGGGCGTGGCCGAGGACCTGGCGCGCGAGGTCACGGCGGCCGTGCGCGCGCCCACCATCGGGATCGGCGCCTCCAGCACCTGCGACGGCCAGATCCTGGTGACCGACGACATGCTGGGCATGTTCGAGTGGACACCGCGCTTCGTGCGCCGCTATGGCGCGCTGCGCGAGGCCATCTCCGCTGCGGCGGCAGGCTATGCGGCCGATGTCCGTACCCGCGCGTTCCCGGGCCCGGCCGAATCCTATCTTCTCAAGCCGGTGGACTGAGGCCCGTGGCATGAGCGCCGAGCTGCGCACCGACATCTGGGTCGCAGCCTTGCTGCGCCGGGCTCAGATGGCCGGGGCCGGCGCCGTGGTCGCGCACAGAGGCGACCGCGAGGCCGGGGCCGTGCTGGTGAAGGTCGCGAGAATGGATGGCACTGGCAGCCTGTTCGGCCCGGCTCTCGGTCCCGACGGGCGGCGCATCTGGCTCGATCTCACCAGCCTGGCAGGCGGGCCCGGTGAAGCGGCCCTGGATGCCTATGTGGCCCGGCGCCGCAGCCACGATGACGACCTGTGGCTGGTCGAGATCGAGGATCCGCAGGGCCGCAGCTTTCTGGTGGACCGTATCGACTGATCCTTAACCGGTGCGGTCTATACACCGGAGGGTAAGCCCGGATCGGGAGCACCGTTTGCTTTTCTTGCTGAATGACACCGTCTTGATGATCAACGGGGGCCTGGCCCTCGTCCAGCGTGCCGGGCTGCCGATGGACGCCGTGCGCGGCTTCCGTCTGTCCGACGCGATCTCGGCCATGCAGACCGCCATGATCGAGATCCCCGACCTGGTGAAGGCATCGCCCGATAAGGCAGCTGCCCTGTGCTGGTTGCTGGCCAGCCGCAGCCAGGCCAATGCGGCGCTGTTCGTTCCCAATTCAGCCAAGCCCCGCAAACCCGCCGACATCAGCTACCGTCTGGCCCAGGTCTCGATCACGACCCTCGGCTCCCTGCACGCCCTGCAGCAGCAGGGACGCAGTTCGCCGGCGGTGGTCAATGCGGCGGTCTGGCAGGCCAAGGCTGCCTGAGCCGACACGGCAATCAAAATCCCTTGTGCCGCCGCTGATCGAGCTGCGGGGCAATATGTGCGCCAGGCAGCTGGCCGCTCGGTGAACTGGTGGCCGCCACCGGTCAGGGCCTTGCCAGACGCCTGCAGACCGGTGCACATCTGCGGCCATGCTGCGCTTTACTGCCACGTCGCCCCGCCCGCGTCGAAGGACCGCCATGCCCGCCATCCCGCCGTTGCCGCCGCTGATCTGGCATCCCTCGCCCAACTTCAACGAACGGACCCGGCCGATCCGCTATGTGATGCTGCACTATACCGGCATGACAAGTGCCGACGGCGCCCTGCGGGTCCTGACCGATCCCGGCCCGGTGCGCGAGAACTATATCGGCGAGATCCCGGCCTATGATCCCCCGGTGGCGGCCCCCGCTCCCGTGGACCCCGATGCACCACCGCCACCACCCCCGCCACCGCCGCCCCCATTGAGCCGGGTGTCGAGCCACTACCTCGTCTATGAGGACGGACGGATCTTCCACATGGTGGACGAGGCCAAGCGGGCCTGGCACGCCGGGGCCGGTGCCTATGGCGGCGAGACGGACATGAACTCGGCCTCCGTCGGGATCGAAATCGCCAATGGCGGCCATGATGCCGGGCTGCCTGCCTATCCCAAGGTCCAGATCGATGCCGTGGTGGCCCTGGTGGCCGACATCATGGGCCGGCACGGGCTGGGCCCGCATCTGCTGATCGGCCATTCCGACTGGGCGCCGCGCCGCAAGCCGGATCCGGGCGAGCACTTCCCCTGGCACCGCTTCGAGGAGCTGGGCCTTGCCTGGAGTGTGGGCAGTGGCCCGGAGGACGGTGACCGCCGGGTTCTGTTCGATACCGAAGGCCAGCGCGACCGGGGTGTTGCGGTGCTCCAGACCGGCCTGGCCACGATCGGCTACGGACTGCCTGTCACAGGGGTCTATGACGCCCTGACCATCGACACGGTCCGGGCGTTCCAGCGCCGCCACCGGCAGGCGCTGGTGACCGGCTTCACCGATGTGGACACGCTGGCGCGGGTCGCCCGCCTGGTGAAGCGCATGCGTCCGGAGCTCCCGCCGGTCGATGCCATGGTGCCAGCGGAATAGGGGCACGGGCGCGTCCCTGGCCAGGCGCCGCCTGTCCCGTCGGCGTCGCGATCAGCGCACTGCGGCAAACCGCTGGAAATAGAGGTCGATCATCGCCTCGTAGATCGCCTGCAGACGGGTGATGTCGGCAGCGTCCACCCGCTCGTCGATCTGGTGCATGGTGGCGCCCACCAGACCGAACTCGCACACCGGACAATAGTCCTTGATGAAGCGCGCGTCCGAGGTGCCGCCGGTGGTGGACAGCTGCGGCCGCCGACCCGTGACCTGCTCGCAGGCGTCCTGCACCAGGGTGGTGAAGGGGCCGGGCTGGGTGAAGAAGGCCTCGCCCGAGACGTGGATGTCGAGGTCGATGGTGCCACCGAAGCCGTCTGCCACCTGGTCCCGCACGCTTTCGATCCAGCGGCTCAGGCTCGCGCCGGTGTGGGCGGTGTTGAAGCGGATGTTGAAGCGCGCGCGGGCCTGTTCGGGGATCACGTTCTGGGCCGGATTGCCCACATCCACCGTGACCACTTCGAGGTTGGAAGGCTCGAAGCCCGGCGCACCATCATCCAGCCTGTGGTCCTGCAGCGCACCCAGCAGCCGGACCAGCGCCCGCACCGGATTGGCGGCGCGGTGCGGATAGGCGACATGGCCCTGGCGGCCGGTGACGGTGACCGTGCAGTTCAAGGAGCCGCGCCGCCCGTTCTTGATCATGTCGCCCAGAGCAGCCGGATTGGTGGGCTCGCCCACGATGCAGTGGTCCAGCACCTCGCCCTCGGCGGCGATGGCGGCCAGCAGCTTGCGGGTCCCGTCGATGGCAGGGCCTTCCTCGTCACCGGTGATCAGGAACGAGATCGAGCCCGGGGGCGGGCCATGGCGGTCCAGCCAGGCGTCCGTGGCCGCGATAAAGGCCGCGATCCCGCCCTTCATGTCGGCCGCGCCGCGCCCGATCAGCACGCCCTGCTCGAGCGCCGCTTCGAACGGTCCGGTCCGCCAGCGCCCCGCGTCGCCCGGCGGCACAACATCGGTATGGCCCGCAAAGCACAGGTTCGGTCCGTCGGTTCCCAGCCGGGCATAGAGATTGTCGACGTCGCCGAAGCGGTAGCGGCGGGCGGCGAAGCCCATCGCCTCCAGCTGGCGCTGCACGAGGTCGAGCGCGCCGAGGTCTGCCGGGGTGACGGAGGGAATGCGGATCAGGTCGCGGGTGAGGGCGATGGCATCGACGGTCATGCCCGTGCCGCTAGCATGGGCTGGCGCGGTTGCGCCAGTGGCCGGCACCACTGGCCTGGACCCCCTTCAGGCGGCTTCCTGGTGGCTTGGGCGCTGTGTGGAGACGGCGGCCTGATGCGGGGTGACCGTGAGGGTGAAGGTCGAGCCGACACCGTCGATGCTGGTGGCGGTCACATCGCCGCCCATCAGGCGCGCCAGCTCGCGCGTGATCACCAGCCCCAGGCCCGTACCGCCAAACCGGCGGGTGGTGGAGCTGTCGGCCTGCATGAAGCGCTCGAACAGGCGCGAGAGCTGGTCCTGGTTCATGCCGATGCCGGAATCCTGGACAATGAACTCCAGCCGCCCAGCGGACCCGCGCCGTGCTTCCAGACGGACCACGCCGTTCTCCGTGAACTTGGTGGCGTTGGAGAGCAGGTTCAGCAGGCACTGGCGCAACTTGGTGTCGTCGATCTCCACACAGCCGAGGGGCTCGAACCGGGTGATCAGCTCGTTGCCGCGTGACCGTGCCATCGGCTCGATCACGGCGCTGACGTCCGCCAGGAGTGTGTCGAGGTCGCAGATGGTGGGGTCGAGCTCCATGCGCCCGGCCTCGATCTTCGACAGGTCGAGAATCTCGTTGATCAG
>JAIXTH010000275.1 GCA_027484265.1 Alphaproteobacteria bacterium | reverse complement strand
TGACAGCGTGGCCCATGATCTGCGCTCGCCGCTGTCGCGGCTGCGCGGGCGGCTGGAGGCGGCAGCCGCCGACGGCGCGCTGGACGGCGAGGGTCTGCGCGAGGTGCTGGACCAGGCGGTGGCGGATCTGGACGCCGTGGTGGGCACCTTCAATGCGGTGCTGCGGCTGTCGCGGCTGGAGGCGGGCGAGGGCGTGCGGGCCGAGGCGGTGGATCTGTCGGCGCTGGCCGGGGAAGTGGCCGACCTGTTCGAGCCCGCCGTCACCGAAGCGGGCCTGGCCTTCGAGGACGACATAGCGCTGGGCATCACGGTGCGGGGCGACCGCTCGCTGCTGGCCCAGGCCCTGACCAACCTGATCGACAATGCGATCAAATACACCGCCGCAGCCGCAACCGAAGACGCAGAGGCACCCGCCGGGCCACCCACCGGCCGCGTCCTTGTGTTCCTGAACCGCCGGGCCGACGGCCGCATCGCCCTGGGCGTGGCCGATACCGGCCCCGGCATCCCCCCCGACCAGCGCGCCCGCGCCCTGGAACGCTTCGTCCGCCTCGATGAAGCCCGCTCCACCCCCGGCACCGGCATCGGCCTGTCCCTCGCCGCAGCGGTGGCCGAAGCCCATGGCGGGGTGCTGGAACTGACAGATGGGCTCGGCGGTGAGGCCCGGCCGGGCCTCCAGGCCGCAGTCCTCCTCAGGCCTACCCGCTGAGCTTTCCGCAACCGGCGTGCCGGGGGCGGAGAAGTCTCACACCTTCAGCAGAAGGTGTTCCCGTTCCCACGCGCTCACCACGCCTTCATAGGCATCGAGCTCGTGTTCCTTCACGGCGGTGAAGGCGCGGCAGAAGGTGTCGCCCAGGACTTCGCGGATCGCGTCGCAGCCCTTGAAGCGGTCGAGGGCGTCGTCGAGGGTGCGGGGCAGCGAGCGGGGCAGCTTGTAGGCCGAGCCGGTGAGGGGGGCGGTGGGCTCGAGGCCCTGCTGGATCCCGAGATACCCGCAGGCCAGCGAGGCGGCGATCGCCAGATAGGGGTTGGCATCGGCCCCCGGCAGGCGGTTCTCCACCCGGCGGTTGCGGGCATCGCTCACCGGCACCCGCAGCCCGCAGGTGCGGTTGTCGCGGCCCCACTGGGTGTTGATCGGGGCCGAGAACTGCGGGCGCATCCGCCGGAAGCTGTTCACATTGGGGGCGAACAGCGGGGTGCACTCAGGCAGATACTTCTGCAGGCCGGCGATGAAGGAGCGGAACATCTTGGAATCGGTGCCGCCATCGGTGGCGAACAGATTGCGCTCGGTGCCGGCTTCCAGCATCGACTGGTGGATGTGGAAGGCGCTGCCGGGCTGGCGGTCCATCGGCTTGGCCATGAAGGTGGCATAGACGCCATTGGCCAGCGCCACCTGCCGGGTGATGCGCTTGAACACCAGGGTCTGGTCCGCCAGCGACATGGCGTCGCCATGGTTGAAGTTGATCTCGAGCTGGGCGGCGCCGGCTTCGTGGATCATGGTCTCGATATCGAGCTCGGCGATGTCGCAATACTCGTAGATCTGCTCGATCAGGTCCTCATACTCGTTCAGCGCCTCGATCCCGTAGGGCTGCGACACCGTATCGGCGCGGCCCGAACGGCCGGCGGGGGTCTCCAGCGGCAGGTCGGGGTCGATGTTCTTGCTGGTGAGGAAGAACTCCACTTCCGGGGCCACCACCGGCTGCCAGCCGCGCGCGGCATAGAGGTCGAGTACCCGGCGCAGCACCTGGCGCGGCGCTACCGGGATCGGGTCGCCCTCATGGGTATAAGCGTCGGTCATCACCGTCGCGGTGGGGGTGCGATAGCCGGGCGCCACCCGGATCGTGTCCGGGTCCGGCACCAGCACGCTGTCGGGATCGAGGTCGAGGTCGTCGTCGGGATTGCCGCTCTCGGCGATCTCGGGATAGCCGCCGGTCATGGTGACGATCATGATCGAGCTGGCGATGCGCAGATTGGCCTGTTCGAGGCCGCGCAGGAAGCGGTTGGCGGGCACCACCTTGCCGCGGATGATGCCGTTCATGTCGGGCAGCATCAGCTCGATTTCCTGCACGCCCTTCTCGCGGATCCAGGCTTCGAGCTTCTGATAGCGGGCGGGGTCAAGCGTCATGGACATGGGGCACCGGGGTTGGGGCGCGGGTTGTGGCGGCACCGGACAGGTCCGCCAGAATCCCGGCCAGGGCATCTTGAAGCTGGCGCGGCGCTGCCGGATCAAGGTCCGGGCCGGCCAGCAGCATGTTGTGGAAGGGGGTCACCAGCAGGCCCCGGTTCAGGAGCCCGAGGTGGATTGCCGCCTCGACCGGATGGTCGAAGGTGGCGCGCATCTGCGCGGCGGTGCGGGGCACGGTGGGGCTGAACACGGTTTCGAGCCGCGCCCCGATCCGCACCACGCTCCAGTCGAGACCGGCCCCGGCCACGGCGGTACGCACCGCCTGTTCCAGGGCGGCGGCACCGGTGATCATGCGGTCATAGACCGATGGCACCATCAGATAGTCGAGGCTCGCCCGCAGGGCCGCCAGCTGCAGCGGCGAGCCGGACAGGGTGGTCCCCACCCCGGAATGTCCGCCGGGCAGGGTGGCCCGCACCCGGTCGATCCCGGCCTTCACCGCGTGGCTGAAGCCCCAGACCGCGCAGGGCACGCCCCCCGCCACGGCCTTGCCTGCCACGAAGATATCGGGGTCGAGCCCGGCCTGCGCGGTCCAGCCGCCAGGGCCGGTGGAAAGGGTATGGGTCTCGTCGATCAGCAAGAGGGTGCCGGTGCGCCGGGTGGCGGCCCGCAGGCCATCGAGGAAGCCGGGCACAGGCGGCACCATCCCGCAATTGGTCAGGGCGGGCTCGGTGATCACGCAGGCGATGTCGCCGGTGGCGAGGGCCGCCTCCACCGCATCCAGATCATTGAACGGCACGCAGACCGTGGCCGCTGCCGGATCGAAGGCACTGCCCCACAGGCTGGGCTTGGCGCGGGTGGAGCCATCGGGCGCCAGCTCCACGGCAGTCTCGTCCACGGCGCCATGATAGCAGCCGTCGAACACCAGGATGCGCGGGCGCCCGGTGATGGCCCGCGCGGCGCGCAGGGCAAAGCGGTTGGCGTCCGACGCGGTCAGCGTCATCTGCCACCAGGGCAGGCCGAACAGGCGGGTGAGCCCCTCGGCCACCGCCTCGCCATCCTGTGACGGCAGCATGGTGGTGAGGCCCCGCTGCGCCTGGCGGGTGAGGGCGGCGGCGATCGCGGGTGGCGCATGGCCAAACATCGCGCCGGTATCCCCGAGACACAGGTCGGTCAGATGGTGCCCGTCGAGGTCCACCAGCCGGGTTCCGGCCGCCTGCGCCACCACCAGCGGAAACGGCGTCGGCCAGTCGAGCATCCAGTGCTGCGGCACCCCGCCAAAGAAGCCACCGGCCGCTGCGGTGCCCTGGCGGGCGCGGGCCGCCGACAGCGGGCGGGCACTGGCATAGCGGTCGGCCTCACGGGCGTGAATGGCGGCAAGTCGGGCGGGATCGAATGGCATGGAAGGGGCCTAGCTGGCTCTCAGCCTACACGCTGCCACCGCTGCCGGGAAGTGTCATAACGAAAATGTGGCAGGCGGGCACCGGTCCGGTACCCGCCTGCCTGTTCGGCTTGAGGGTGCGTGCTGCCGCTGCAGCGCCTCGCATCCGTAACCTGCCAGGCCCTCAGGGGCAGCCAGCGGGGCGCTGGCTGGCATTCGCAGCGGCCTGGCCCAGAAGGCCGCCAACTGCGGCACCAGCCTGGCTGTTACCCCGGCGCCCGCCCAGCAGCCCACCGAGGGCCGCGCCGGCCTGGGCACCGGCATTGGCTGCCTGTTGCGGATCCGGGCAGTTGGCAGGGGTCTGGGGTTGGGCGGGCGCTGCTGGCTGCTGGCCAGCCGCCATCTGCTGGGTTGTGAGGCCATAGGAGCCCTGCGCGCACCAGGTCGAGCTGAGCACATAGCCTGCCGCGCAGGCTTCATCCTCGCTGGTGCGCGGATAGGCGGGTGTGGCGCCCTGGTCGGGATAGCACAGATCGGGATTGCGGCCGGTACCCGGCTGCCCTGCGATCCAGCCCTGCGGGCACAGGAACGACACGGCCGTGCGGGCCTGCGGGTTCAGCGATCCTGTCCGCGCAGTCGTGGACGCAGGGCGGGTGGTGGCAGATGCCGACTGTGCCGCGGGTGCCGGGGCAGCCCCGCCACCGATCGGCGCGCCTGAAGCGGTCACCCGCCCGAAGATGGTGAGATAGGCCGGGGTATACTGCGTCCCCTCGGGCGTATCGGGCTGCCGGGGCGGGGTTGCATTGTTCGTCGAGTAGATCGCGTTCCAGTCGCGGGTGGCGTAGCCGGTCGCGGCGTCGCGCGACACGCCGGCATAGTTGGAGATGCAGTAGATGCCCCAGTCCTCGACCTCACCGGCCCGGCACTGACCAGAGCCCTTCAGGCGCACGGTGGGCGGGTTCTGCGAGTTGGTGATGCAGGTCGTGGGGGCCTGCACGTTGGTGTAATAGCCGAACGGGCAGCGATCCAGCCGGTTGGCCTTGGTGATCGTCCCGCTGGCATCCCGCGCCAGCCGGCTGTCCTCACCCTCGATGCAGAAGGGCATGCCGGAAAAGGCGCCGAAGCCTGTCGGGCAGGCCGTATTGGCGCTGGCGCGCGGGAAGATGCGCGGCGCGTTCGGGCCGTTGGCATGGCAGGTCGCGCCGCGCAGCGTCCATCCCGAGGGGCACCGGATATCACTGCCGCGCGCCCATGACGGAACAGACTGCGGCTCGCGGCTGCCCTGGGTGGTGGCGGGGGTGGACAGAAGGGTCATGCCGGCTGCGAGCAGCAGCAGGCTGGCTGGTGTGGTGACGAGACGCTTGAAGGACATGGTCGGCAGGCTCCGGTTTGTGCAGGCCGCAACTGCCTATCCCCGCGCCACACGGGCGAAATCCCTGATTGCCGGTAGTGTGGTTTGGGGGGCGGGGGCGCCGGGGCAGGTGCCCCGGCAAGTGACCGCGGCGCAGGCGGGGGCGAGGCAGGACCAGTGCCCGCTGAACATCAAACGCTCTGCAATCATTATGTTGATGGCTGCATCAGGCAGGCCGGGCCCTGACGGGTGGGGGCCCTGCAAAGCGGCCTGCACTGCCAGGTCAGGCCGGAGCGGGGTGACTGGCCGTGCCTCGCACTCCCGTAAAGCCGCTAGCGTATCCGTGCCGTCGGGGGGAGGGTGACAAGCCTTGCCGGCGCGGCGGGATATCCGGCCTACAGGAAGGAATACGGCTCGATATCGACGCTGACCCGCACCGCACCGGGCACTTTGAAGGCGCCCCGCCAGGCAGCCATATAGGCCGACAGATCGACACTGCGGTCTGCCCGCACCAGGAAGCGCCGCCGGTGCCAGCCCCTTATCACGGTCAGTGGCGGCGGCGCCGGCCCCCACACATCCACGCCCTCGGCGGCAATCAATGCCTCGCTGGCGGCCCTGGCAGCAGCATCCACCTGCGCCGGATCGGGCGCCATCAGATGCAGGGCCGCCAGCCGTCCGTAGGGCGGCAGGCCTAGGCCCTCCCGCGCCATGGTCTCCGCCGCCAGGAACCCCTCGCTGTCACCGGCAAGCAGGGCCTGCAGTGCCTCGCTGTCGGGATAGTGGGTCTGGATCATCGCCACCCCCGGCAGGCCCGCCCGCCCGGCCCGGCCTGCCACCTGCGACAGCAGCTGATAGGTGCGCTCACCCGCACGCGGGTCCCCGCCTTTCAGGCCCAGGTCGGCGTCCACCACGCCCACCAGCGTCAGATGCGGGAAATTGTGACCCTTGGCCACGATCTGGGTGCCCACCAGGATATCGATCTCGCGCGCCTCCATCCGGGCCACCACGTCGCGCACCGCTGCCGGGCTGGTGGCGGTATCGGACGACAGGATCTCGACCCGCGCCTGCGGGAACAGGCTGCGCGCTTCGGCCAGCACCCGCTCGACCCCCGGTCCCACCGGCACCAGCCCGTCGATATCCCCGCAGGCGGGACAGCGGTCGGGCTTGGGGATCGAATAGCCGGTGAGGTGGCACACCAGCCGCCCGGAATAGCGGTGCTCCACTAGCCAGCTGTCGGTATCCGGCGCCTTCATCCGATGACCGCAGGCCCGGCACAGCACAACCGGTGCAAAGCCGCGCCGGTTCAGGAACAGCAGGCTCTGCTCGCCCCGCTCCAGCCGGTCGCGCATCGCCGCCACCAGCGGCGGGCTCAGCCAGTGGTCGGGGGCGGGCCGCTCGGCCTTCATGTCCACCAGCTCGATGGCGGGCAGGGTGGCGGTGCCGAACCGCCCCGGCAACAGCACATGGCCATAGCGCCCCGCCAGGGCATTGGCCCGGGTCTCGAGCGAGGGTGTGGCCGAGGCCAGCACGATGGTGGCCGCCTCCTGCTTGGCGCGGGCCACCGCCAGGTCGCGGGCGTGATAGCGCAGGCCCTCATCCTGCTTGTAGGAGCCGTCATGCTCCTCGTCGATCACGATCAGGCGCAGCCGCGCGAACGGCAGGAACAGCGCCGAGCGGGCGCCCACCACGATCCGCGCCCGGCCCGCCGCCACTTCGCGCCACACCCGGCGCCGGGCAGCGGGCTGCACATCCGAGTGCCATTGCGCGGGCGGCGCGCCAAACCGCTGCTCGATCCGCGCGAACACCGACTGTGTCAGCGCAATTTCGGGCAGCAGCACCAGCACCTGGGCGGCCGGATCGGCGGCCAGCGCCGCTGCGATCGCCTCCAGATACACCTCGGTCTTGCCCGAACCGGTGACCCCGTCGAGCAGGAGGGGGGCGAAGGTGCCGGAGGCGAGGGCCTGCGCGATCCGGTCGCGGGCCGCGGCCTGGTCGGCCGACAGCGGGCGGCCGGGCAGGGTGGGGTCGGGCGCCTCGAACGGGGTGTCGACCGCACGGCGGATCTCGGTGAGACGGCCTGCCTTGATCAGGCCTGCCACCACGGCGGTGGAAGCTTCGGCAGCGGCCGCCAGGTCGGTGCGGGTGGCCGGTCCGGCGGCGGCACGGGCCAGCACCCGCTCGCGGGCAGGCGTGATGCGCAGGCTCGCCGCCTCGGTCCCGGCTTCGGACGGGGCAGGCGCCAGCGTCACCAGCGTCTCGTACGGCCCGTCCTCCAGCGCCTCGCGGGACCGCAGCACCATCGCCAGCAGCTGGCCCGGCGGCTGCACCAGATAGCGGGCCGCCCAGTCGAGGAAGTCGCGCAGGGCCTGCGGCAGTGGCGGGGTGTCGAAAACGCTGGTCAGGGGCTTGAGGTTGCTGCCTTCCGCGTCACTGACAGACCAGACCACCCCCACCCGCTGCTGTGGCCCCAGCGGCGCCATCACGATGCTGCCGGGTGCCACAGCCATCCCGTCCGGCACCGCATAGTCGAACGGCTCCGGCAAAGGCAGGGTGAACAGGACAGCAGCGCGCATGGCCCCATGCTATGGCCACGGCCCGACCCTGCTGCAAGCAGTGGTGCCTTGAACATCCCGACAAGCCTGCAGCCCCGCAGCGCGGCTGCGCGCAGCAGGTCCCCGACCCGTGAAGGTCAGCCGGACCTGCTGCGGTCCTGGCGGCGGGCTCAGCTGCTGCTGCCGCCGCCAGCCTTGCCACGCCGGGCGGGTCCTGCCGACGCCGCCGGAGCGGACAGCGAGACCAGATCCTGCAGCAGGCCCTGGGTGCCGTTGTGGACAGTCAGCGTCTGGACCTTGTCGGCGATCTTCTCGAGCGCCTCCAGTTCCTTCAGCCGCATCATGACCGGGTTCTCGGCCATCACCCGGGCGGTGTTGAGCAGCGCGCGGGTCGCGTTGGTTTCCTCGCGCCGACGGATCACCTGGGCCTCGGCTTCCTTCTCGGCCGTCACGACCTTGTTCAGGATGTCCCGCATCTCGCCCGGGAGGATCACGTCCTTGATCGACACATCCGCCACATCGATCCCGATCTGCGCCATGGCATCGCGCACCAGACCGGATGCCTCGCCGTCCACATCGCCCTTGCGGACCAGCAACTCGTCGAGGCTGCGGGTGGCCAGGGCTGCGCGGAACGCATGCTGCATCGAACGGTACAGCGCATCGGCGAAGTCCTTCACCGCAGTGTGCGCCTTGACCGGGTCGGTGACGCGGTAGCGGGCGGCGAGGTTGACACGCACGGAGACACGGTCGCGGGTCAGGATTTCCTGGCCGCTCACGTCCAGCGCCTGTTCGCGCAGGTCCAGCAGGCGAACCACGGGCTGCCGCAGGACATTCCACAGCAGATGCACCCCAGGCTCCAGCGTCCCGGTCAGGGCGCCGTCGACCGACAGGAGCCCGATCTGGCCTGCTTCCACGACAGCCCGCTTGATCTGCTCCGGCAGGACAGCGTTCCCGATCGCCGTCGCAACCGCTGCCGGCACACGGATATCGCCCGTCAGGTCATGGAGCGTCACGGACCAGGGGCCTGCATCCTTCCAGTAGACCGACTTCGTGCCCGGCGGCCGCAGATCGAAGTACATGCCATCGCGGATCACCAGGGCCACTTCCGTGGGCCCGGTCTGAACGGTCTCGAAGTGCTCGGCGGCCAGTGTCGGATTGACGGCCGCAATCACGTCGGCCATCGCCTCGGGCAGAAACCGGTTGCACAGCAGGAAGGTCTCGGCCGTCAGACGACGCGCGCGCGCCTTGATCTTGTGGCTGCCGGGCCGCAGGATCGATTGAAAGACACCATCGCGGAACAGGACGGCGCGTGCGCCATCGGGCACCCGGAATTCGGTGTGGAACAGCGCGGGTCGGACTTGGGTTTCGGTCAGCATGGTCGTTTTCCAGTATCGCCGCGGCGCCCAGGGCAATTCAGGGTCTGGCTTGGCCGCGATGTGCGCCCGCCTTGGTGGGCGCTTTGCTTCAGGTTTCGGGTTGGAGGTTGAGGTTGATGGGAGAAAGCTCGAAGGAGCCTTCCGGCCTGGCTTTGCACCGGCTTGCGGGCAGACCGGCAGCGCTGGCATGGGACATCAGGCGGGGCGGTCCGGGGCCACAGCCGCAGCTGCGGGTGTCCAGACACCTGGCCTCATGGCGCACACCAGGCAAACCGGCTGTCGGCTCGCGCAGTGTGATGGCGAACATCTGATCCGCCAGGCTCGCGCCCGGGCAGATTTTCCTTTCGCCATCGCTCAGACCGGAAGGTCCAGTTCAGAGGAGCAGCCTTTCGGCTGCCTGTCGTGACAGGACAGTTTTGGGATTCGAACCCAGCCTACAGATTAGCAGTCTGTTGCTCTACCGATTGAGCTATGTTGCACCTCTCAGCCGTTTGAAGGCCCAGGTACACGCCGGGTCAACGACCTGCGTGCCAGCCAAGTCAGGAACTTGGACAGCTTGGGCTCAACGCGTACCTCCGCGATGCACGGCGCGCCTACTGACAGGACGCTTGGATGGCAATGGCCCAGACTATCTGAGGGCCCGTTCCGCAACGAGGTGTTGCGATGAGGTCACGCCACTGGGCAAGGTAGGGCCACTCGTGAAGTCACTGGGGTGAGGTCACCGCGATCCTCGTGGCGCTGGCGCGCCTGCACCGCTGCCGGCAGCGGTGATCCACGGCTGGCGGCGGGATGCGCCCGGAGAGTGCGCGCGGGCCCGTGCGCCCGTGCATCGACTGTCGCGGGATCGAGGCGCCGCGCAGCCGGCCCCCCGGGGTGGCCCGACTGCATGGGGCTGCGCCTGGCGCGCCGCTTCTGCCTTGACCGCACCGGCGGAAATCCGACAGGCTTCTCCTGCATCGCTCACACGATAAGGCTGTGGCACGGCCTGGGGGGAGACAAGCGCATGAGCAACAGCGCAGGCACGTCCGGTGACGGACGGCTGATTTCGCTGGACGTGTTCCGGGGCCTGACCATCGCCGCCATGGTGCTGGTGAACAATCCGGGCACCTGGAGCGCAGCCTATCCCCAGCTGCTGCATGCCGACTGGCATGGCTGGACCCTGACCGACACCATCTTCCCGTTCTTTCTG
>JAIXTH010000170.1 GCA_027484265.1 Alphaproteobacteria bacterium | reverse complement strand
GGGTCAACAATGTCACCGACGAGCTGCCGCCGCTGGTGGACGATGCCCTTGGCTATGATCCCGAGTACCACTGGCTGAAGGGCCGCGAGCTGACCCTGTCAGTCCGCATGTCGTTCTGAGGCCGGGGGGATGGACCAGTTTGACCGACGCACCGTCCTCGGCGCGCTGGGCACGGCCTCTCTCGGGGCCGTAGCCTGGGGTGTGCCCGGACGGGCCGCCGCGCAGCCAGCCGCCGAGGCTCCCCCGGCCAGCGCGCCGCTGCGCGCGCCGCCAACGCCGCTGGCATCGGCCGACCCGGCGATCCTGGCCCTGGCCGACCGCTGGACCTACAGTGGCTGGGCGGGGCCGCCCATCGGGGTGTTCAGCTGGATGCCGCCGGGTGCGGGGCGCGACTGCCGGGTGATGCTGGTCTATCACGGCGTCAACCGCGACGCCGACCGCTACTTCACCCAGTGGCAGCCCGTGGCGGCCCGGCGCGGCTTTGCCATCGTGGTGCCGGAATACTCCGTCGCGGCGTTTCCCCAGGCGATCAACTACAATCAGGGCCGGGTGCTGGACAGCGACGGGCGGGTGCGGCCCCGGTCGCAATGGGCATTCGGCACGCCGGACGGTCTGTTCGCAGCCTTCCGCCGCCGGGCCCGGCTGCAGACGACCCGCTACGAGCTGTTCGGGCATTCGGCGGGCTCGCAGTTCGTGCACCGGGCCCTGCTGGCCGCGCCGCCGCGGCGGACCACCAAGGCCATCGCCGCCAATGCGGGCTTCTACACCTGGCCGGCCCTCGACCGGCCCTGGCCGTTCGGCCTTCAGGGTGCGCCGTTCGGCGAGCGTGACCTGCGGGCGTGGCTCGCCCGCGACATGGTGGTGCTGCTGGGCACGCTCGACAATGATCCGCAGCACCGCTCGCTCAACCGCGATCCCCCCGCCATGCAGCAGGGCGAGCACCGGCTGGCCCGGGGCAACGGCTTCTTCGAAGCCGGTCAGGCCCTCGCGGCCGAGCGCGGCTGGACCTTCGGCTGGACCCGCGCCTACGCCCCCGGCGTCGACCACGACAACGCCCGCATGGCCCCCTTCGCCGCCGATCTGTTCTACGGGCCGGGCTAGGCCCGGGGGCGGCTTGCAGGATCGCCGCCGCGCACCGCTGGCGCAGCTGCAAACATCGGGCATCGTTTCATGACTATCCTGCCTTGTGGGGCAGAAGGGTTCCGCCGGGCCGTGGCGATCAGGCGGCCCATGCAGTCGTGGGACATGTTGGTGGTGCGGCTGCGGTCGTTGACCACCCGCACACCGCCGTGCCCGCCTTACTGGCGGATGTGGGTCTGGCCGTCGGCGCAGCTGATCGAAGTGATCTGCGCCTTAGACCCGCCAGAGCCGGTGCCGAACGTCCCCAATTCGATAAGGGCTTCTCTTGCAATCAGCAGCCAGGGCACGCGCTCAACGAGGCCGCTCCTCCTGATTGCGTCATCTAAATGCTCTTGGATCGGGGATGCGCGCAAGACCGCCCGTTTCCAGACAAGAGTTGATCGCCCTTTCCCAATCTATCCAAAACAACTGATTAGCCCTGATTGTCTCCTCGCCAAGAACTGAATGAAAACAGGAATACGCAGGCTGGTCGGGCCGGACTGTGTGCCTCACAACCTGCTTGCTCCAGCCAAACCAGCCTTCGTAAGCCAGAACGAATGTTCCGTCCGCTTCCAGATTCAAGATCCAATTGGACTTAAAGACAACTCCCATGCCATTCTCGTCAAATCCGTGGCGCGTCATGCTCTGCAGTTCTATAGAATAGTCAGAACCTGGCGCCGCCCACGTTGGAGGATTCAGCTCAAGACTTCCAGGCATCCAGGTCCCTGGCTTTGGCCGTATCATCACCCAACCGTTTGGGTTGCGATAGATATACGCTATCACATCTGGGTTCTCGAAGCCCGACGGAAGGCCCTCTGGAATCTGTGGCTGCGTCAAGTCTGATCCCTTGAGCATCTCCTTTGTCGCCTGCTCCCCGATGTTGATGTCGCTCCCAGCTTTGGTTGAAACGTCGACAGCGGTCATGGGCGTTCCACAACCCAATGCACCTGCGAGCCCAAAAGTCAGGACGAGCGTGGCCGCAGTCTGTGTCGACCGAAGCCGGAAGGAGGACCGCTGGCTCATGGAAGTTCCTTCATCGCCGCGAGGCCGGAACAATTGGCAGCGGCGCAGGCAAGACCCCGGCGGCGACGGCGGCAGCGGACGCCTTTCAAGGTACCATGTGTTCGTAGCAGTCAGAGCAGACCTCGGCAACTTGGCCCCAAACTGTCCATGCCAGAATGATGCGAGGCCTGGGCGCCCGGTACTGGAGCGGCATTCGACCTGACTGAATCTGATGGATTCCCAAGGCGTGCGGTTTCCGGTTCAGGCTTCCGACCGGTGTTGGAGGCCGGGCGGGATGTCGTTCGCGCTGTCGCTTGATCTTCGCCGCCGTGTTGTGCCGGCTGTCGAGGAAGAGTGCCAGAGCCAGGCTGGCAGGGGGGCAGCAAGCTGTTGTCGGATTGATAGCTAGGCCGGACCTGTGCGCGGCAGGAGCCGCGCGGTCCAGCGGTGCTTGTGGTGGTTGTCGTGCTGTCTGCAGAGGGTCCGCGCCCAGCAATTCCGGCAGCTTAGGCCCTCAGGTCGCCGGCCACGGCTTCGGACCGCCCCAGCGCCGTGAGGACGGCCTTGACGATGCCGTCGGCGTCGAGGCCGGCGAGGGCGTATTGCAGCTCGGGCTTGTCGTGTTCCTGGAAGATGTCGGGCAGGGTGAGGGTGCGCACCTTGATGCCCCGGTCCAGCAGGCCCTCAGCCGCCATATGGTGCAGCACGAAGGCACCGAAGCCGCCCATGGCGCCCTCTTCCACGGTGACGAGCACTTCGTGGTGGGTGGTGAGCTGACGGATCAGGCCGGCGTCCAGCGGCTTGGCAAAGCGGGCGTCGGCCACGGTGGCGGGCAGGCCCATGGCCGCCAGCCGCTCGGCGGCCTTCAAAGAGGCCTCCAGCCGCGTGCCGAATGACAGGATCGCCACGGCGCCGCCCTCGCGCAGGATGCGGCCACGGCCGATCTCGAGCGGCTTGAGGTCGGCCGGAATCTCCACCCCCACACCTTCACCGCGCGGATAGCGGAAGCAGGAGGGACGGTCGTCGATGGCGGCGGCAGTGGCGGTCATCAGGGCAAGCTCGGCTTCGTCGGCGGCTGCCATCACCACCATGCCGGGCAGGGCGCCCATGAAGCCGATGTCGAAGCTGCCGGCATGGGTCTGGCCGTCGGCCCCCACCAGCCCCGCCCGGTCCGTGGCAAAGCGCACCGGCAGCGACTGGATCGCCACATCATGCACCACCTGATCATAGCCGCGCTGCAGGAAGGTCGAATAGATCGCGCAGAACGGCTTGAGCCCGTCGGCAGCCATGCCGGCCGCAAACGTCACCGCATGCTGCTCGGCAATACCGACGTCGAACATCCGCTCCGGGAAGGCCTTGCCGAACACATCAAGCCCCGTGCCCGACGGCATGGCAGCTGTGACCCCGACAATGGCCGGATCGTCCTTGGCCAGCTGCACCAGAGCATCGGCGAACACACGGGTGTAGGACGGTGCATTCGGGCGGGCCTTGGCCTGCTCGCCGGTGACGACGTTGAACTTGACCACGCCGTGATACTTGTCGGCGGCATTCTCGGCAGGGGCATAGCCCTTGCCCTTCTGGGTCACGGCATGGATCAGCACCGGACGGTCGTCGATCCTTGCAGCGTTCTCCAGCACATCCACGAGGGTTTCGAGGTCGTGGCCGTCCACCGGCCCGATGTAATAGAAGCCCAGCTCCTCGAAGAAGGTGCCGCCGGTGGCCATGCCACGGGCATATTCCTCGGCCTTGCGGGCAGCCTCGCGCAGCGGCGGGGGCAGCACGCTGGCAGCCTTCTTGCCCACTTCGCGCAGCTTGCGATAGCGCCCGCCTGACACCAGCCGGGCCAGGTAGTTGCTCATCCCGCCCACGGGCGGGGCGATCGACATGTCATTGTCGTTGAGGATCACGATCAGCCGCTTGGTGGTCTCGGCGGCCTTGTTCATCGCCTCATAGGCCATGCCGGCACTGATCGAGCCGTCTCCGATCACCGCGATCACGGCATTGTCGCGCCCGCCCGCATCGCGGCTGGCACAGAAGCCGAGCGCAGCGGAAATGGAGGTGGCTGCATGGGCCGCACCGAACGGATCGTAGGGGCTTTCCGTGCGCTTGGTGAAGCCAGACAGGCCGCCGCCCTGGCGCAGGGTGCGGATCCGGTCTCGCCGGCCGGTGAGGATCTTGTGCGGATAGGCCTGGTGGCCGACGTCCCAGATCAGGATGTCGCGCGGGGTGTCGAACACATGGTGCAGCGCCACGGTCAGCTCGACCACCCCCAGTCCGGCGCCGAGGTGGCCGCCTGTGACCGATACCGCATCGATGGTTTCGGCGCGCAGTTCGTCGGCAATCTGCCGCAGCTCCTGGCGGGAGCGGTTCTTGAGATCAGCGGAGCCCGAGACAGTATCGAGCAAAGGCGTTGCCACAGGCATAGTCTGTTCAGTCCCCCACACGGCGCCGCAACTGCCACGGCCAGTCCCGCTGACGATTGCGGGGGCCGATACGCGCTTTCGCGACCGCTTCACAGGCCCGGTTGCACATGGTGGCACAGCGGGCCCTGTTCAGGAACGCCGCTCTGCAATCATGTCCACCAGCTGGGACAGATATGTGGCGCGGGGGCCAAGTCCGGCCAGATGGTTCTGGGCCTGCGTGGCAAGATACCGCACCCGCTCCTTGGCGCCTTCAAGGCCCAAAAGGCTCACAAATGTGGCCTTGCCAGCCTCGGCATCCTTGCCGACGGCCTTGCCCGCCTCATCCTCGCTGCCGGTGACGTCCAGGATGTCGTCGGTGATCTGGAACAAGAGGCCGAGGTCATGGGCATAGCTGGAGAGCACGGTGCCGGCTTCCTCGCCCGCCCGGCCCAGCATCACGCCAGCTTCCACCGACACCGAAATCAGCGCCCCGGTCTTGAGCCGCTGCAGCCGGGTGACAGCGGCGATGTCGTCGCCGAGTTCCGAGCCGATCATGTCCATCATCTGGCCGCCCACCATACCGCGCGCACCGGAAGCCTGGGCCACCCGGGTCACCAGCTGGCAGCGGACATTGGCATCGGGGTGGGTGTTGGGATCAGCCAGGATCTCGAAGGCAAGGGTCAGCAGTGCGTCGCCGGCCAGGATTGCGGTTGCCTCGTCATAGGCCCGGTGCACGGTGGGACGGCCCCGGCGCAGATCGTCATTGTCCATGGAGGGCAAGTCGTCGTGCACCAGGGAATAGGTGTGCACGCATTCGATGGCGGCGGCCGCCCGCAGCAGCGCGCGCTCGTCCACCCCGAAGATCCGGCCGGTCTCGAGTACCAGGAACGGCCGGAGGCGCTTGCCGCCCCCCAGCGCCGCATAGCGCATAGCGCTCATCAGCTTCTGCTCGGGGCCCTGCACACGCGGCAGCAGCTGGTCCAGCGCCACGGTCACCCGGTCAGCGGTTTCGGTCATCCGGGTGGCGATATCGCTGGACGGGGTCATCGGCATGCCCTTCAGCCAGCCTGCAGGCGGGCTGGCTCCACGCCAATGCCGCCACTGGGGCTCTCGACGATCTGGTCGATCCGCATCTGGGCCTGCTTGAGCCGCTCCTCGCAATGAGCCTTCAGGGCAGCGCCACGTTCATAGAGCACGATCGAATCCTCAAGACTCGCCTGTCCGGATTCAAGCCGTGCCACCAGCTGTTCCAGCTCGGCCAGCGCCGCCTCGAAGCTCATGCCGGCAATGGCTGGCCCGCCGGTTGTGTCCTGTGTCTGCCCGTCACCCGCCATGGCATCTTGCTCCCTCACACCCACTCATAGCGGCTTTGGCGCCCGCCGCAACGCATCGCAAGCGCCGTTGGTGCGATCAGGGCCAATTGGTCGCGGGCGCGGGAGGGGATGGTCTGCGACACCGAACAGGGCCGTGCTCCCGTCCGTAGCAGTCGCCGGCCCCCCGCAGGGGCCGGTCGCGTGCGCGCGGGCCTTGACGTCGCGCGGGCATCCGCCTATCCCGCGCCGACTTCCGGCAGGCCCGCGTCCGCGCGGGCCGCCTTTGTTCGTGCGGAGCCGGTTTCCGGTGCCGTACCTCGCACTAAAGAGAGACTCCCATGTCGCGCCGCTGCGAACTGACCGGGATCGGCCCGATGGTCGGCAACCTTGTCAGCCACTCGAACATCAAGACCAAGCGCCGCTACCTGCCGAACCTGCAGGACGTGACCCTGGCCTCCGACGCCCTGAACCAGGCCTTCCGCCTGCGCATCGCGGCTGCGGCCCTGCGCACCGTCGACCACGTGGGCGGGCTCGATGCCTTCCTGCTGAAGGCCGACGAGACCAAGATGTCGGACCGCGCCCGCCGCATCCGCCGCACGGTCAAGGCCAAGCTGGCCGAGGCCGCCGCCGCCTGATCCCGCACCGCCCGCCACCGCGGGCAAACCGAACCTTGCGCCGCAGGAGCATCCGCTCCTGCGGCTTTCGCGCGTGGCGCGATGCCTGGCCCGCCTGATCGGGCCTTGCCGAAGCTGGCGACTACAGGTTAGCATCCGACCTGCAGATGGAGGGCATCTGGAAGGCAAGGGATGGTAGCGGTGCGGCGGACAACACGGCGGGGTCTTCTGGTGCAGATGCACGGCGCTGGCTGGCTGGCGGCTGCGGGGGGAAGTGTGTGGACGGTGCCTGCTGCGGGGCAGGGGGCGCCGGGCATGCCGTCTGCGGCGGCCTTCGCCGCCAGTTCGGTCCGCTCGATCTCGCTGTCGCCCGATGGCACGCGCCTCGCCTGGCTCGATCCGGTGGACGACCAGAACCGGATTGCGGTGGTCCCGGTTGCGGGTGGCAGCGCGCAGCTGTTTCCGCTCGGGTCCTCTGCCAAGGCCCGGGGCCTGTGGTGGCTGTTCGATGATCTGCTGGCGCTGGAGGTGTCGGTCACCCGTCAGATTTCCGCACAGGGCGAGCGCCTGGAGTACTGGCGCACAATCACCATCAATACCGGCTCTGGTGAGGTCACGGCGGTCAATCCCGGCGATGACGCGTCTTTCGGGAGTGCGGTCTCGATCATCGGGCGCGGACCTCCCGGGTCGGGGACGGTCTATACGCTGGCCGTAACCTATGACGAAACCCGCGCGGTGGCGCGCGACAGCCGGATTGCCCAGGGGAGCAATCCGGTGCGCCCGGTCATCCATCAATGGACGCCGGGCACCCGGAACTACCGGCAGGTGGCGATGCTGGAGCTGGAGACGGCGTCAGTGGTGTTTGATGCCCTGGGGCAGCTACGCGCGCGGCTGGATATCGACGCCGATGCCGCGCGGTCGGATGTGCGCCGGTTCGAGAATGGCGCCTGGCCCCTGGTGGCCAGCTTCGAAGGTATCGGATCCCCGATCGGCCTTGACGGCATGCATGATGACAGCCGGCTGCTGGTGACCGACGTGCGGCCCGGGCTCGGCGTGGTGGCGGCCATGGATCTTCAGACCGGGGCTCTCGAGACCATCTACCAGTCAACCGAGCTGCCTCTGCTGGGTGTCGGCTCCGATCCCCATACCGGAGCGCCGGCCAGGATCGTCCACGATTCACTGGTTCCCAGCCGTGTCTGGCTGAATCCTGCGCTGCAGACGGTGCAGAACCGGCTTGGCCGGGCCTTTGCGGGCAAGTTCGTGGTCCTGCAGTCGTGGAACCGCGCCCACACCAAGGTCGTGGCGATGGTGGACGACCCGGCCGGGTTTCCCGAATACTATCTGTTCGATACCGAGACCCGCCAGGCATCGCCCGTGGGCGCGGTCCCGGAGGGCCTTGCCGGACACACATTCGGGCGGCGCACCATCGAGACCTATGAAGCGCGCGACGGGCTGACCATCACAGCCATTGTCACCACGCCGCCGGGGGGTGAAGGGCGCCCGCTGCCAGTGGTGCTGCTGCCCCATGGCGGACCGAACGCACAGGACAGCCCCGGCTATGACGACGCCGCGCAGTTTCTGGCCTCGCGCGGCTATCTGGTCCTGCAGCCGCAGTTTCGCGGGTCCACCGGTTTCGGCCAGGACTTCATCCAGGCGGGGTTCGGGCAGTGGGGCAAGGCCATGCAGGACGACCTGGTGGACTGCCTGCGCTGGGCGATCGAAGCCGGGCGGGCCGACCCGGCGCGGGCGGCGATCATGGGCTTCAGCTATGGGGGCTATGCGGCCCTGTTCGGCGCAACCGACACGCCCGAGCTGTTCCGCTGTGCGATCTCCATCAGTGGCCTCAGCGATCTGCGCGCGTTCCTCGGCTGGATCAGTTCCATGCGCGGGTCCAATGCCCTGTCGTTCTGGGAAGCCAATATGGATATCGACCGGTTCCAGCGCGAAGACCTGGAGGCGATCTCGCCGCGCGCCAAGGTCACGGACCGCACCTGTCCGGTCCTGCTGGTGCACGGACGCGATGACACGGTTGTCCCGCTCCGCCAGAGCCTCGCCATGCGCAATGCGCTGCGCGAGGCGCGGCGGCCGGTCGAGTGGCTGGAACTGCCCGGTGAGGACCACTGGATGAGCCAGCCTGCTACCCGCCAGCGTCTGTTCGAAGCCGTCGAGAGCTATCTGGCCCTGCACCTGGCCTGAAGCCTGCAGGAGCGGAGGTGGAGGCGGCAGAACAGGCGGCAGAGTTGGCGGCTGGGCCCGGGCGGGCGCAGCGCAGCCCTTTTGCCAGCTGCGGGCATGGGGTAAGTGCCGGGCGTCCCATCTCTCCATCCTGACGATCCTGCCCCATGTCTGCCGATCTCGCGCGTGAAGCTGCGCGCCGCCGCACCTTTGCGATCATTTCCCACCCCGACGCCGGCAAGACCACGCTGACCGAGAACCTGCTGCTGGCCGGCGGTGCGATCCGGGCTGCCGGTGCCGTGCGGGCACGGGGCGAGCAGCGCCGCACCCGGTCGGACTGGATGAAGATCGAGCGCGAGCGCGGCATTTCGGTGTCGGCCTCGGTGATGACGTTCGAGTTCGGTGACATCCTGGTCAACCTGCTGGATACGCCCGGGCACGAAGACTTCTCGGAAGATACCTACCGCACCCTGACCGCCGCCGATTCGGCCGTGATGGTGCTGGACGCCGCCAAGGGGATCGAGCCGCAGACCCTCAAGCTGTTCGAAGTGTGCCGCCTGCGGGACATCCCGATCATCACCTTCATCAACAAGATGGACCGCGAGGCACAGGACCCGCTGGAGCTGCTGGACGAGATCTCGTCCAAGCTGGCCCTCGATCCTGCCCCGGTGTTCTGGCCGCAGGGCTCCGGCCAGCGGTTCAAGGGCATGACCGATCTGCGCACCGGCGAGTTCGTGGTGTTCGAGCGCCCCGTGCCCGGCATCAATGGCGCCATCACCCACGAGCGGGTGGACCTCTCCGGCAATGCCATTGCCTCGGTGCTGGATGCCGACGAGCAGGCCGAGATGGAGGCTTCGGCCGAGCTGGTGCAGGGCGGCTATCCCGCCTTCGATGTGGCCAGCTACCGGGAAGGGCACATGACGCCGGTGTTCTTCGGCTCGGCACTGCGCCAGTTCGGGGTGCGCGAGCTGCTGCAGGGCCTCGCTGACTATGCCCCGAGCCCCCGGCCCCAGAGCGCAACGGTCAAGGACAGCGCCGCCACCATCGAGGCCGAGCGGGCCGAAGTCACCGGCTTCGTGTTCAAGATCCAGGCCAATATGGACCCGAACCACCGTGACCGGGTGGCGATGGTACGGCTGGCATCGGGCCGGTTCCAGCGCGGCATGCGCCTGAAGACCGCCTCCGGCCGCCAGATCGGCGTGCACAATCCGATGATGTTCGTGGGCCAGGACCGGGGCCTGACCGACGAGGCCTGGGCGGGCGATGTGATCGGCATCCCGAACCACGGCGTGCTGCGGGTGGGTGACAGCCTGTCGGAGAGCGGCACGGTGCGCTTCAGCGGCATCCCGAACTTCGCCCCGGAAATCCTGCGCCGTTGCTATGTGCGCGACCCGATGAAGGCCAAGCACCTGCGCAAGGCGCTGCAGGGCCTGTCGGAGGAGGGGGTGACCCAGCTGTTCCTGCCGGTGATCGGCTCGGACCTGATCGTGGGCGCGGTGGGGCCGCTGCAGTTCGATGTGCTGGTGGAGCGGATCGGCGCCGAATACGGCCTTGATGTCGCGTTCGAGCCCTGCCCCTATAATGGCGTGCGCTGGATCGCGGCCGACAGCGCCACCGACATGGAAAACTTCGCCGAACGCAACAAGATGGGCATGGCGGTTGATATCGACGATGCCCCGGTGTTCCTGGCCAAGAACAGCTGGGAAATCGGCTATGTCGCCGAGAAGTTCCCGAAGATACGCTTCACCGCCACCCGCGAGCGGACGCTTTAGGAACCGGTGCCGGCTCCGGGTCCATGCTGATCACGGATCGATGCCAAGCAGCTTTTCGAGCAGAAGCTCTGACGCGAGCTTGATGTCGGCTCCCTCCTGGATGTGCTTGAGGGCGCCTTCGATCTTGGTGCCATACTGATTGTACTTCCAGTCGCGCGATTCCTGCATCGCCACGAACACCACATGGGTATCGCGGCTGACGGTTTTCCGCTCGATGGCACCCTGGCTGACCAGGCGGGTCACGAGCTGCCTGCGCGGCATGGACCGGAAGGTACCGGTCACCACGAAGGGCCGTCCGGCGACGTCCAGTGGATGCTCGACACACACCCAGTTGGGCAGGTCCGGCCGGGCCAGGGCTGTGGCCACACCGGTGTCGTTGGCGCAGTCACCGACAAAGGCCCGGATCCAGTCCAGAATCTCGTTGCTCTCATCCTGTGTAATGGCCTGGTCGCGCACCGCCTCGCGCAGGACCTG
>JAIXTH010000241.1 GCA_027484265.1 Alphaproteobacteria bacterium | reverse complement strand
GTCGACCACGGCAAGACCTCGCTGCTGGATGCGATCCGCAAGGCCGATGTGGTGTCGGGCGAAGCCGGTGGCATCACCCAGCATATCGGCGCCTATCAGGTGAACCTGCCCACGGGCGAGAAGGTCACCTTCCTCGACACCCCCGGTCACGCCGCCTTCTCGGCGATGCGCGCGCGCGGTGCCAAGGTGACGGATATCGTGATCCTGGTGGTCGCGGCCGACGACGGCGTGATGCCGCAGACGATCGAGGCCATCAACCACGCCAAGGCGGCGGGGGTGCCGATCATCGTGGCGGTCAACAAGATCGACAAGCCCGATGCCGATCCGCAGCACGTGCTGAACGGCCTGCTGCAGCATGAAGTCATCACCGAGGAAGTCGGCGGCGACACCATGGCGGTGCCGGTGTCGGCCAAGACCCGCGTGGGTCTCGACCGGCTGCTGGAAAGCGTCATGCTCCAGGCCGAAGTGATGGACCTCAAGGCCAACCCCAACCGCTCGGCCGAAGGCCTGGTGGTGGAAGCCAAGCTCGACAAGGGCAAGGGGCCGGTGGCCACTGTGCTGGTCCAGAAGGGCACGCTGCGCCGCGGCGATATCGTGGTGGTCGGCGCCCAGTGGGGCCGGGTGCGCGCCCTCAATGACGAGCGTGGCCAGAACCTGCCGGAAGCCGGCCCGTCGCAGCCGGTGGAAATCCTCGGCCTTGATGGGGCGCCGGAGCCTGGCGACCAGCTGGTCGTGGTGGATTCCGAAGCCCGTGCCCGGGAAGTCACCGACTACCGGATCCGTCTGAAGCGCGAGAAGTCGGCGGTGCGTCCGTCGGCCCGCTCGGGTCTCGAGGCGATGCTGGCCCGGATCAAGGACAAGGAAACCAAGGAGTTCCCGGTCATCGTCAAGGCCGACGTACAAGGTTCCGCCGAGGCCATCACGGCTTCGCTCGAGAAGCTGGCCAACGACGAGGTCCGCGCCCGGGTGATCCACCAGGCCGTGGGCGGCATAACCGAGAGCGACGTGCAGCTGTCCAAGAGCTCGGGGGCGCCGATCCTCGCGTTCAACACCCGCGCCGGCAAGCAGGTGCGTGACCTGGCCGAGCAGGAAGGGGTCGAGATCCGCTATTACTCGATCATCTACAACCTGCTGGACGACATGAAGGACATCCTGTCCGGCATGCTCGAGCCCGAGCGCAAGGAAACCTTCATCGGCTATGCCGAGATCCTGCAGGTCTTCTCGATCACCAAGGTGGGCAAGGTGGCCGGCTGCCGTGTCACCGAAGGCACTATCAAGCGTGGCTGCGGCGTGCGCCTGCTGCGCGACAATGTGGTGATCCACGAAGGCAAGCTGTCGACCCTCAAGCGCTTCAAGGACGAAGTGTCCGAAGTGGTGGGCGGCCAGGAATGCGGCATGGGCTTCGAAGGCTACCAGGATCTACGCGAAGGCGACCAGATCGAGTGCTTCGACGTCGAGATCGTGAAGCGCAGCCTGTAGCGCTGGAGCGCGCCACAGCTGTGGCGCACCGTCCGGCTGCCGCCTGCGCCACGGGAGTGGCGCGGTCCAGCGGTCGGACGCAGTCTTGAAGAAGACGTTGCATGATCCTCTATCCCGCCATCGATCTGAAGGACGGACAGGCTGTCCGGCTGGTGAAGGGCGACTTTGCCGCCCTTACCGTGTTCGACACCGACCCGGCGGCCCGGGCGGCCAGCTTTGCGGCGGCCGGGTTCCAGTGGCTGCATGTGGTTGACCTGGACGGGGCGCTGAAGGGGGCGGGGGCCAACGGGCCGGCTGTGCGGGCGATCCGGGCGGCGACCGGCCTGCCGATGCAGCTGGGGGGCGGGATCCGCGACCGGGCTGCGATCGAGGCGTGGCTCGAAGCGGGTGTCACCCGCGTGATCCTCGGCACCATCGCCGCCCGCAATCCCGATTTCGTGCGCGAGGCCGCCCGGGCTTATCCCGGCTGCGTGGCGGTGGGGATCGATGCGGTGGACGGCAAGGTGGCGGTTGAAGGATGGGTCGAGACCACCGACATCGATGCCGTCGAGCTGGCCGCCCGGTTCCAGGATGCGGGCGTCGCCGCCATCATCGCCACCGATGTCGGCCGCGACGGCACCAAGACCGGCATCAACGTCGACTTCACCGGCGCGATGGCCGACGCCGTCGCCGTGCCGGTGATCGCCTCCGGCGGCCTGAAGGACGCGACCGACATCACCGCCCTCAAGGCCCGCCCCGGCACCCCGATCCACGGCGCCATCCTCGGCCGCGCCCTCTATGACGGCCTGATCGATCCGGCCGAAGCTCTGGCACGGGCGGTAGCGTAGCGCCGGGCGCTACAATTGACTTGATGGATGTAGCGCATGGCGCTACAGGACTGTATGATCCAGTCTTGGAAGACAAAGACTTTGATCGACGTGCTGGCGGGCAGGTCTCCGAAGGGCATGCCCGCCGATCTTCTGCCGCGCCTGCGTCGGCTGCTCACATAGCTGAACGCTGCCGCAGATATCACAGACTTGGCGGCCCCTCCGGGCAATCGGCTGCATCGATTGACCGGCGACCTGGAGGGGCAATGGTCGGTTAGGGTCAATGATCAGTTTCGGCTGGTCTTTCGTTGGCAGAACGGCCACGCCCATGATGTGTGGTTTGTCGACTATCACTAAAGGAGCAGCCATGCAGACCGAACTTCAGGAACAGCTCCAAAGTCCGCTGCCGCATCCGGGCGAGATCCTTCTTGAGGACTTCATGAAGCCGCTTGGTCTGTCGGCGCTGGCCCTGTCGCGGCACATGGGACTGTCGGACCGCACCCGGATCGAACGCCTGTCGCGATCAGCTGGCCCGGTGACCCCGGACACAGCGATCCGCCTTGCGAGGGTCCTCGGCACCACACCCGAATTCTGGCTGAACCTGCAGAGCCAGCACGACATCAGCCGCCTGTGGCTGGAGCAGGGCGCCGCGTTCGATCGCCTCCAGCCGTTGCAGAAGGTGGATATGGCGACGTGACCGTTGAGGCGCCATGTCGTCCGCAGGAACCAGGCACCTGGCTTACGCCCGCGGATGGGCCTTCTGGAACTGGGCCAGCATGGCGGCGGGGTCGACGGCGGTGTAGCGCTGGGTGGTGGAGAGGCTGGCGTGGCCCAGCAGTTCCTGGATCGCGCGCAGGTCGCCGCCGCCGGCCAGCAGGTGGGTTGCGAAGGCGTGGCGCAGGGCGTGAGGCGTGGCGCTGGCTGGCAGGCCGAGGGCACCGCGGGCGCGCTGGATCAGCAGCTGGATCGGGCGCTGGCCCAGGGGTCCGCCCTTGGCGCCGCGGAACAGCGGCTCGCCCGCCCCGATCGTGAACGGCACCGCCTGCGCATAACGGCGCAGCGCCTCGCGCACCACCGGCAGCACCGGCACCAGCCGGGTCTTGCCCCCCTTGCCGGTGATCCGCAGCACGGCAGGCCCGGCCCCGTCGGCGCCGGTCAGCGACAGAGCCTCGGAGATCCGCAGACCGCAGCCATAGAGCAGGAGCAGGATGGCGCTGTCGCGCGCACCAATCCACGGCTCGTCGGCACGCCCGGCCACTTCGATCAGACCCAGGGCCGCATCGGCGCTGACAGGGCGGGGCAGACCGGTGCGGATGCGCGGCCCGCGCACCAGCGCAACCTGCGCCACCGCCAGGCCGCGCCGCCGGTCAAGCCAGCCGAAGAACGAGCGGATCGACGCCAGAGCCCGGGCGATCGAGCGGTCGCACAGACCGTCCGGTCCGCGCCGCCGCCGCGCCAGATAGGCCCGCACATCGGCAGCCCGCAGGCCAGCCAGCTGGTCAAGGCTGCCGAGGCCGCCAACATGGTCCTGCAGGAAGCCGAGGAAGGCATCCAGGTCGGTGGCATAGGCCTTGAGGGTGCGCGGCGAGGCGCGCCGCTCCTGCTCCAGCCAGGCCAGCCAGTCGCGGCGGGCCTGCAGAACGGGCGTGAGATCAGATGATGCGGCCTGAGCGGTCGCGCTCACAGCTGCCCGGCATCGATGAAGCGCGCCAGCACCCGCTCCAGAACCCGGGCGAGGAACACTACCAGCTCGGCACCATGATCCGAGCGGAAGGCCTCGATATCATGGCTGGCCAGCACCAGCATGCCGGTGCGGCGTTCCGGGCCGATCTCCAGCCGTGCCAGCGCCTCGCTGCGCAGCTGGCCGCCGTGCTCGCCATAGAGCCACTGCCGCGGGCGATCCAGCGGCCCCATCAGGACAGGATCGGTCTCGGGCACCAGCCGCTCGATGGTGGCGGCCACCCGGTCGAGCGCCTCGCTGTGGGCATAGCTGTCGGACACCACGAACAGGCAGGCGTCGGCGGCGAGGGCAAAGGCCACATGGCCCGCCATCCGCTCGGCGAGATCTTCGGGGGAGGTGGCGTCGAGAATGGCCAAGATCGATTCCTGCACCCGCATCTGCGCCTCGTAATTGGCGCGGGCGGTTTCCACGATCTGGCTGAAACGGGCCTGGGTGCCCCGGGTCTCGCGCAGCATGCGCTCGCGCGCAAGGTCGCCGATGGACACCACATTGCCGCGACCCGGCTCGGCCGCGATCACATGCAGCAGCTCGGGGTCGTCCCGCACGAAATCCGGGTTCTGCATCAGAAAGTCCCGGACGAGGTCGAGATCCAGTTCGGGCTCTTGGAGATAGGCGGCGTCGATGAAAGCCATGGGTCGGGTCAGTCTTTCCAGGCGCGGCCACAACGGATCGCCGCGCACCCCGTGGTCCTAGCAGCACGTGGTGAATCCCCGGTTACGGAAAGGTTCCGAGGAGGTTAAATGCGAACAAAATAGCAACGATATTGTTCATGGGTATGAACGCGCTGGAAGGTCGCGGCGCTGGACTGGCCGGAAGGCCTTGCGCGGGGCCGTGCCGGGCCATATCGGAACGGGGTCGGTGCTTGCTGGTGGATCCCAGTGACGCCCCTGTTTCACAGACCCAATCCGGAGCCTCCCATGACCCAGTTCAGCGACCGCGAGAAAGCCGAAGAATCCCGCCATGCCCGCAAGGAAGAGCTGGAGTTCAAGGCCGTGGCCCGGCGCAACAAGCTGGTGGGTGCCTGGGCAGCGGACCTCCTGGGCCTCGCGGGTGACGAGGCTGCCGCCTATGCCACCGCCGTCGTGGCAGCCGACTTCAAGGAAGCCGGTGATGGTGATGTGATCGCCAAGCTGCAGGCCGATTTCGCCGCCAAGGGCGTGGATGTCACCGAGCATGTGATCCGCCGCACCCTTGATGAAAAGCTGGAAGAAGCCCGCGCCCAGCTGGCGGCAGGCTGATGCGCCGCGTGGTGCTGGCGGCAGCCGGGGCCGTGATCCTGCTGCTGCCACTGGCGGGCTGCCTGTCGGGTGTGCCGGAAGACCCCGAGGCCCGCGCCGCACGCGCCGAACAGATGCGCCGCGACTGCGAACGGCGCGGCGGCCAGTGGTATCCGGTGGAAATGAGCTGCGTGGGCGGCGACCGCACCCGCTAGGCGATCAAGGCATTCCGGTTAACCCTGTCGCTTAATCGCGCAGTTACCGGGACAGGCTAGAAGGCAGGGGACAAGGAGTCTTCTCACCCGTGCCTTCGATGCTTCAGACCCTGCGCCGTCGCCTGCGCGACCGGCTACAGCGCCGCAAGGCGACCCGTGGCCTGGCGGCTGTCGAGTTCGCCATCATCGCGCTGCCGTTCATGATGATGCTGTTTGCGCTGGTGGAGATCATGATGATCTTCTTCGTGCAGACCACGCTCGAGGCCGGTGTGGCCGAGGAGGCCCGCAAGATCCGCACGGGTCAGGCCCAGTCCACCACCGCTCCCATCAGCCAGGCGGCCTTTAAGACAGCGGTCTGCGGCCGGATGTATGGACTGGGCGACTGTGCCAACCGGCTGTTCGTGACGGTGCAGTCAAACCCGACCGGCCCGCTGCCCGACCCGTGGGCCGACGGCAATCTCAACAGCTCGGATGAAGCCTATCAGCCGGCCAATCCCGGCGAGCTGGTGGTGGTGCGCGCCTATTATGTGTGGCCGCTGCTGACCCCCGGCCTGGCTGACGTGTTCAAGACGCCGCTCAACAGCGGCACACACGCCTCGATGATCTCGACCTTTGGCGCCAGCAACCGCATCCTTGCGGCTGCGGCAGCCTTCCAGAACGAACCTTTCCGGTGAGGAGGCCACAGGCCATGGCCACGATTACGTCCCCCACCCGGCCCTCCGGCCCCGATGCCATTGGCCCTGCCCGGGCTCCGCTGCTGGCCCGGATCCGCACCGGCCTGTCGCGCCGCGGCCGCCGCCGCGGTGTCTCGGCGGTCGAGTTCGCGCTGGTGGCACCCGTGATGCTGGTGATGCTGTTCGGCTCGGCCGAGGCGAGCCTGGCCATCACCGTGGACCGCAAGGTGACCCTGGCCACCTCCACCGTGGCTGACCTGGTGGCCCAGCAGGAAACGCTGGACTGCGCCACCCTGCGCCAGATCATGAATGTGACCCGCACGGTGTTCACGCCCTACCCGAATGCCCCTGCTGTCATCCGGGTGGCGAGCGTGGCGATGGTGGGCGGATCGCCCAAGGTCGAGTGGAGCCGGATGGTGGACAGCGGCGGCAACTGTGTCACCTCGCCTGCGCTGCCGGTTGGGTCGACCATCTCGATCGCGGGCAACACCAGTGCAGGTCAGTCGGCCAATCTGGTGCAGGACCTGATTCCCACCGATGGTGGTGTGATCCTGGGCGAGGTCGAGTATCCCTATACCTCGGTGGGCACGAGCTTTTTCACCAACTCGATCACCATGCGCGAACGGGCCTTCCTGCGGCCCCGCAAGTCGCCGAAGGTGTGCCTGACGGGCGTGACCGGCATCCCCGGCTGCTGATGCACGGCCGGGCTCGATGCAAGGTGCAGACACCGGCAAACCGGCTGCGGGACCCTTCTGCTGGAACCCGATGCCTGTTTCCCGCGCCGGGGCTCTTTCGGCCTTGACCTCGGCATGACCGTGCGGCGAGACCAGCGGCGACGGGTGTGACACACGCCCGCCCGGATCAGCAGGTGAGCGCAGGCCTTTGACCAGAGACCCATCGCACGACGGCCAGGCAGCCGCCCATCAAACCGGGCCTTATCTGGAGCCACTGCGCCGTGCGATCCGGGCCGGGCTCCTGCGCCTGCCGGGGCCATTGGCCGAGTTCGTGCTGTTTGGTCTGAAGCAGGCGTGGGCGTGCCTGTTTGGCGCCATCATGCTGGGACTGCTGATTGTGACCAAGCTGGTATGGCAGCCGGACTGGCCTGTGCACCGGTATGATGCGCTGTTCGTGATGGCGCTGGTGATCCAGGGGCTGTTTCTCGCGTTCAAACTCGAGAGCCTGGAAGAGGCGAAGGTCATCTTCGTCTATCACGTTGTGGGCACCGTGATGGAGGTGTTCAAGGTTGCCATGGGCAGCTGGGTCTATCCCGAGGACGCGATCTTCCAGATTGGTGGTGTGCCGCTGTTTTCGGGCTTCATGTATGCGTGTGTCGGGTCGTACATGGCGCGTGCAATCCGCATCTTCGACATGCGGTTCACCAGCTATCCCCCGTTCTGGGCGACAGTCGTTCTGGCGGTGGCGATCTATCTCAATTTCTTCGTCCATCATTACTGGTGGGACTTCCGCTGGGTGCTGTTTGCCGCGACGGTGCTGCTGTTCGGCCGGGTGCGGATCTATTTCACAGTGGATACAACGGCCCGCTGGATGCCGCTGATCGTGGCTGCTGTGCTGACGGGTCTGTTCCTGTGGATCGCGGAGAACATCGGCACTTATACCGGCACCTGGCTCTATCCGGGCCAGGACACATGGAAGCCGGTGTCTCTGGCCAAGTTCGGATCCTGGTATCTGCTGTTGTTTGTCAGCTTCGTGCTGGTCACGCTGGTATCCAGACCGCGCGATATCGACCGATGAAGACGGGTGCCGACCGGCGCCAGTGGAAGGCTTGCCTCAGAGCGGAGCCTTGCCGCGCCGGATCGTCGCCACGCCGGTGCGCGACACCTCCACCAGTCCGAGCGGCCGCATCAGCTCGATGAAGTCGTCGAGCTTGCGCGACGAGCCCGTCAGCTCGAACGTGAACCAGTCGAGGCCGGCATCCATCACCCGGCACTTGAACGCATCGGACAGCCGCAGCGCCTCCACCCGGTGGTCGCCCACCCCTGACACCTTGATCAGGGCCAGCTCGCGGCTGACCGCATCGGCATCGCCGCGGAAGTCGATCACCCGCTTGACCGGCACCAGACGGGTCAGCTGGGCCTCGATCTGTTCCAGCACATCGACGGTGCCCGAGGTGACAATGGTGATCCGCGAGGTGTGGGCCTCGTGGTCGGTCTCGGCCACGGTCAGGCTCTCGATGTTGTAGCCCCGCGCCGAAAACAGCCCCACCACCCGGGCCAGCACGCCAGGCTCGTTCGCCACCACGACCGCCAGTGTGGTGCGGATCACGGGCTTCTCACCCTCGGGAATGAAGTAGGCGGATCCGGGCTGGGTCATGGTGCGATCGGCTGTTGGAAGAGGCTAGGGGGTGCTCAGGAAGTCTCGCTGGAACCGCTGGCAGCTGGTGTCAACCGGCTTTGTCGGATCATCCAGGAACATCGCCATCAGCCTGCGTCCGCAGGACGAGACACCGGTCACGGCATGGGTGGTGGCCAGCAGTTCCACGACCTGGGCATTGGGCAGGTAGCGGGCTGCTGCCCGGGCATAGTCCACCGGACAGCCCGGGTCGATCTCGGCTGCCAGGGCCAGGATCGGCACGGCAGATCGCACCGGCTGGTTCTCGATCGCGTCGGGGGGTGCCAGCTGCAGCTCGCTGCACTCGTCTTCCAGATAGGCGTCCATGACCAGCAGGGCGATGGCACCGCCACCAGCCTTCTCGCGCATGCGCGCAACGGAATCGAATGGCGTCTCGTCCGAGCAGTTCACCAGGGCCGCCTGCAGGTCGGCATTGTGCGCATCGAGGTCGGTCAGAAGCGCGAGGTCGGTATCATCACCATCGTTCAGGGCCTGCAGCAGATCGGGCAGGTCGCCCGCCCGGAGGGGATCGTACAGTACACTGATCAGGTACTGCGAGATGTCCGCCAGCTCATAGGTGCGGCGTCCGATCCGGGCCTTGCCGGCATCCCGCCAGTTGGCCGAGTTGACCTCGAACAGGCGCAGCGTGTCGTCATGTACAGGACCGCAAGCCGGGTCAGCCTGGCACCAGGCAAAGATCTCCTTCACTTCCCGCTCCACCAGCCAGGGCCAGTCCTCGGTGTTCGGATTTTCGGGGAAGAATGGCGAGTCCAGCACCGCCGAGCGGATGCCCTCCGGCCGGTCGCGCAGGACAGTCATCGCCACGCGGGTGCCGTGCGACACGCCCCACAGGTTCACCTGCTGCAGGCCAAGCGCCGTGCGCAGATCGGCGATATCGGCTGCCATTTCCGCCGAGCCATAGGCATTCAGGTCGATCCCGGCCATCCTGTTCATGGAGAGGCACACGGCCCATAAGGCCTGCCCGACCAGCCCCTCGTCGTCGACGAGGTGATCGGGGCCACAGTCGAGGCTGGGACGGCTGCGACCCGTGCCGCGGGGATCGATGAAGATCACGTCCCGTCCGGGTGGCAGCACCGGCGGCATGACGGTGATGTCTTCCACCGGATGCAGCCAAGTGTCGTCAAAGAGATAGGCGATGGTGTCGGACGGCGCCAGGCCCGGCCCGCCCTCGAGATAGATCACCGGGTCCGGTGCCAGCCTGCCGTCCGCGCGGGCGATGGCGACGAACAGGCGCAGGACACGGCTGTCCGGGTCGCCGCGTGTCTCGGCCACCAGCAAGTGACCGCAGTCGAAATCGTGGGGCAGATCGACATAGCCGACAGGGCAGGCCTTTGCCTCGAAGCGTGGCAGGCCTTCGGTGCCGCGCGGCGTGCAAGCCCCCAGGACCGCCACAGCCGCCAGCGCCAGCAGCGCGCGGGCCAATCGACCCGTACCCATCAGCCCAGCTCGCGCAGGCGCTGTGCGGCGGCTTCCGGGGTGATGTCGCGCTGCGGCATCGCCAGCATCTCGAAGCCCACCATGTGCTTGCGGACGCTGGCCGAGCGCAGCAGGGGCGGGAAATGGTGGATGTGGAAGGTGAAGCCCGGCGCTGGCGCGTGGCATGGCCGCTGGTGCAGGCCCATGGAGCAGGGGAAGGCGCAGTCGAACACCCGGTCATAGCGCCGCGCGATCTCGCCCATGATGTCGGCCAGGCCTGCCAGCTCGTCGGCCGTCAACTCATCGAGGGCGCTCACCGGCCGGACCGGCACCACCAGCGTCTCGAACGGCCAGGCTGCCCAGTGCGGGACCAGCACCACGAAGTGCGCGTTGCGGCAGACGATCCGCTCGCCGAGCCGCAGTTCCTCGGTCAGGACTGCCTGCAGCAGTGGCTCGCCGGTACGGGCATGGAACGCCGCCTGCTCGCGTACCTCGGCCTCCAGGATCGGCGGGATCGACGACGTGGCCCAGATCTGCCCGTGCGGGTGCGGGTTCGAGGCCCCCATCATCGCGCCGCGGTTCTCGAAGATGGTGACAGCGGCAATGTCGGGTCGCGCGGACAGCTCGGCCCACTGCTGGCGCCAGACCTCCACCACCGCTTCAAGGTCCGATTGCCCCATGCGGGCCATGGTGCGGCTGTGGTCGTCGGAATAGACGATGACCCGGCAAACGCCGCTCTGCGGCTCCTCCACCAGCAGAGTGTCCGTGGGCGGACCATCGCTGCTGCGGGCTTGTGCCAGCAGCGCCGGAAAGTCGTTGTCGAACACCCATGGGCCGCGATAGGCCGGGTTGACCGCCTCGCCCACCCGCTTGTTGCCCGGGCACAGATAGCAGGTCGGGTCATAGGACGGGGCCGTGTCGGCCACGGGCGGTGTCGCCTCTCCCTGCCACGGGCGGCCCATGCGCTGCGGCGAGACCAGCACCCAGTCGCCGGTGAGCAGGTTCCTGCGGCGGTGCGGCCGATCCAGTGCCATCAGCTCAGCTCCCGCGCACCCGCACTGGCGGTACAGACCACATGGAAGGGCAGGTCTGCCTGCCGCAGCTGTGCCTGCCAGGCGTGGGCCAGCTCGGCGGCAACCGCCTCGGCGCCATCGCCATCGACAGCGGCAATCACATTGCCGCCGAACCCGCCGCCCATCATGCGTGCTCCGTAGACTGAGGGATGGGCAGCCATCAGGACCTGCAGGGCATCCACTTGCGGCAGGGAGGTGCGCAGATCATCGCGCAGCGAGCTATGGCCGTCATTCATGAGCGCGCCCAGCGTCACAAGATCGCCGGCCTCCAGCGCGCTGCGGGCGGCACGGGTGCGGGCGATCTCCGTCACCACATGGCGCGCGCGCCCCGCGAGACTCCCCGCCAGCCCGCCGAGCTGGTCGAGACCTGTCACATCGCGCCACGAGGCTGCGCCCAGCAGCCTCAGGGCCGCAGCGATATCATCGCGCACCCCGGCATAGTCGCCATTGGCGGCCAGTTCATGGGGCACCGTGCTGTCGATCAGGATGAAGGCCGCGCCGGGTGGCAGCGCCACGGCTTCATGTGACAGCGCCCGGCAGTCCAGCATCAGAGCCTGGCCTGCCACGCCGAAAACACTGGCATACTGGTCCATGATGCCACAGGGATTGCCCACCGCTATGTGCTCGGCCCGCTGTGCCAGACGGGCGAGGCGCAGGGGGTCGGGAGCCGGCGCCACCCCTGCCGCATGCCACAGTGTCCACAGTGCCAGTCCGACCGAAATCTCCAGCGCCGCTGAGGATGACAGGCCCGCACCCTGTGGCACCGACCCTGCGATGGACAGCGCGGCTCCGGGGGGCGCGGTCAGGCCGAGATCGCGCGCCAGTTCCTGCGCCATCCCGCCCACATAGTTGCGCCAGCCACGGCTTGGCTGGAAGCCGGAGATCGCCAGGCGGTCTGTCTCACCCGGCAGCTGGACGGCCAGCTCGTCCGTACCCGACAGCCGTGCATCCACCGTACACCCCAGCTGGATTGCGGCGGGCAGCACGAAGCCGTCGCAGTAATCCACATGCTCGCCGATGATGTTCATCCGGCCAGGGGCGAAGAAACGGCGTGCAGGCAGGGGCATGGGCTCCAGGAGGCGCGTACCGGCGCGGCTTCAGGCCTATCAGCGGCGTGCGGCTTCGCCAAGGGCAGTGGCGCGGGCCGCATTGGCGGTGATGGCCGCCCAGTCACCAGCGGTAATCTGTTCGCGCGTGGCGATCCAGGTCCCGCCGACCGCCACCACATTGGGGAGCGCGAGATAGGATGGCACCAGCTCGGGCGTCACCCCGCCGGTCGGGCAGAACAGCGCATAGGGCAGCGGCCCGCCAAAGCTCTTCAGCGCCGCCGCTCCACCCGACTGCTCGGCCGGGAAGAATTTCAGGATGCTGAAGCCTTCCTCCAGGCGGCTCATGACTTCGGTGGCCGTGGCCACACCCACCATCACATGGGCACCGGTGGCCAGCAGCGCCTCGCGCAGGCGGGGACTGGTGCCCGGCGTCACCAGGAAGTCGGCGCCTGCGGCCAGGCTGGCGTCCACATCGCCATCGGTCAGGACGGTGCCGGCGCCCACCTGCAGGTCGGGCGCCGCCCGCTTCATCAGGCGGATCGCCTCGATGGCCTCGGGCGTGCGCAGGGTGACTTCCAGATTGCGCAGCCCGCCCGCCTGCAGGGCCAGTGCCAGCGGTTCGGCCTTCTCCACATCATCAATCGTGATGACCGGGATCAGGGGCGCGGCGCGCAGGAGAGTTGCGAAGGCAGTCATGGTGTTTTGTCCGTCCGTTGAGCCCGACTATAGGGGTGGTCTGTGACACTGGGAAAGCACCCAAAGCCCGCCAGCTGCCGACCGAGGCAGTGGGAGACGTTCTGGCGCCTTTCCTGCACGACGAACCGGTCTGCCAAGAGCGTCAGTCAGCCATCAGCGCCGCGCCGACCAGCGCCGCGAATGTATCGCGGGCCAGCCTGACGGGGACGCCGTCGAAGAAGGCCGAGATCGGTCCCTTGCGGGTCAGGCGGGACCGGAATGCGTCGGTCAGGATCAGGTCGGCCTGCTTGTCGGCAACGCCGCCGGCAATCACGCAGCCGCCCTGGGCTCCGGTTGACAGGATCGCGTCGCCGGCAAAGGTGGCCAGCGCCATGACCATCATTTCGGCAGCCTGCACGGCGATCGGGTCCGACCGGTCCGCCGCCGCACCGCCAACCACGCCGCCGGCAGCCTTGAGATCAGAGTCCGAGAGCGCTGGCAGGTCCTGGGAGCCGAAGCGCTCCAGAAGGGAGGGGCGTGTGCCAGCTTCCCGGCACAGCGCCCAGTAGATCCGCGCGAGGCCCGGCCCCGAGACCACGGTCTCGAAGCTGACATAGTCGATCCGGCCTTCGCGCCGCAGGCGGTCCAGCACCGCCTGTTCGGTCGCATCCATCGGCGCAAAGGCCTGGTGGCCGCCCTCGGTCGGCACCACCTGCCAGCCGCCGGCGCCCTGCGGCACCAGCAGCGACATGCCAAGGCCAGTGCCTGGCCCCAGTGCAACCACGGGCGCGCCGGCCCGCCCGGTCCCGCCGATCACGGCGCTGAACGAGCTGTCGGGCAGGACCGGCATGGCGCGGGCCTGGGCCGCAAAATCGTTGACCAGCCGGACCGATGCAAACCCGAACCGCGCCTGCAGGGCGCGGGCGGATACGGTCCAGGCGACATTGGTCATCTGGATCGTGTCGGCGCCGGAGGGACCTGCGAGGGCAAAGACGGCGCGGCCCGGCAGGGGGCCCGGCACCTGGCTCTCCCAGGCCGCCAGCGCATCCTCGAAGGTGGCGTGGTCGCGGGTCGGCAGCGGATGGACATGATCCAGCGTCACCTCGCCGCCCGGATGGATCGTGGCCACGGCGAAGCGGGCATTGGTGCCGCCGACATCGCCCACCAGCAGTGTCTGTGTCTGCGTCATGATCAGGCGTCAGCGAGATGGTTGAGCGCGACATCGCGCTGGTCATCGGTGGCGCTGGCGGGTTCGTCGAGATCGAAATCGCCGAAGGGCAGGGCGCCTTCCTCGGCGCTGGTAACCACTTGGCGGAACACTGTGAACAGCTCGCGGCCATAGCCGCGGTTCACGCCGGGCGGGGCGTTCGTGTCGCTGGTGCGGGCAGCCCATTCCGACGGCTCCACCAGTGCCTCCAGCACCCCGGCTTCGGCATCCACGCGGATCACATCGCCGTCGCGCACCTTGCCGATCGGCCCGCCTGCTACTGTTTCGGGCGACACATGGATGGCGGCCAGCACCTTGCCGGAGGCCCCGCTCATGCGCCCGTCGGTCACCAGCGCCACCCGGAAGCCACGGTCCTGCAGCACGCCCAGCGGTGGCATCAGCTTGTGCAGTTCGGGCATGCCCGTGGCGCGCGGCCCCTGACCGCGAACCACCACCACCACGTCGCGATCCAGCTCACCCGCCTTGAACGCATCCTGCAGCGCCTGCTGGTCCTTGAACACGCGCGCGGGCGCTTCCACCACCCGCTGCTCGGGCTTCACCGCCGACACCTTCACGCAGGCCCGGCCCAGATTGCCCTGCACCAGCCGCAGGCCGCCATCGACCTGGAACGGGGTGAAGGCCGGGCGCAGCACTTCAAGGTCGCCGCTGGTCTCGGGGGCCGGCCGCCACTCCAGCCCGTCTCCATCGCCGGACAGGAACGGTTCGCTGGCATAGGCCGCCAGGCCCTGTCCCATCACGGTGGTGACATCGCCATGCAGCAGCCCCGCCTCCAGCATGCTGGCGATCAGGAAGCCGATGCCGCCGGCGGCATGCAGGTGGTTCACGTCGGCGGTGCCGTTGGGATAGACCCGCGACATCAGCGGCACCACCGAGCTGATCTGCGCAAAATCATCCCAGTCCACCTCGATCCCGGCGGCGCGGGCGATGGCCGGGATGTGGATCATGTGATTGGTCGAGCCACCGGTGGCCGCGAGGCCTGCGATGGCATTCACGATGCAGCGCTCGTCCACCACATGCCCGATCGGAATCCAGCTGTCGCCGAGCTGGGTGATGGCGGCGGCGCGCCGGGCTGTCTCGGCCACCAGCGCTGCCCGCAACGGTGTGCCGGGGTTCACGAAGGCGCTGCCCGGAACATGCAGGCCCATGATCTCCATCAGCATCTGGTTGGAGTTGGCGGTGCCATAGAAGGTGCAGGTGCCGGCGGAGTGATAGCTCTGGCTTTCGGCTTCCAGCAGCGCCTCGCGCCCCACCTTGCCCTCGGCAAACAGCTGGCGGATGCGCGCCTTTTCCGGATTGGGCAGCCCGGAGGGCATCGGCCCGGCGGGACAGAACAGCCCCGGCAGCCAGCCATAGCGCAGCGCGCCGATCAGCAGACCCGGCACGATCTTGTCGCAGACCCCCAGATAGATCGCGGCATCGAACGTCTCGTGGCTGAGCGCCACGCCGGTGCCCATGGCGATGGCATCGCGCGAGAACAGCGACAGCTCCATCCCCTCGAAGCCCTGGGTGATCCCGTCGCACATGGCCGGCACCCCGCCCGCCACCTGCGCCGTCGCACCAGCCTTGCGGGCGGCGGTCTTGATCAGGTCGGGGTAGTGCTGCAGCGGCTGATGCGCCGACAGCATGTCGTTGTAGGCGGTGACGATGCCGATGCTGGGCCAGCGGCCGGACTTGAGAATCTCCTTGTCGTGGGCCGGGCAGGCGGCAAATCCGTGGGCGCGATTGGCCGCTGCCAGCCGCAGCCGCATCGGGTCCTCGCTGCGGCGGCTCTCCACCAGCTCGAGATAGCGGGCGCGGCGGGCGGCACTGCGGGCGCGGATCCGGTCGGTGACGCGGGCGATGGTGGGGTGCAGCTTGCTCATCTCGAAGTTCCTCAGCCCAGCAGGCGCCAGGCACGACCGTCCCGGTCCATCAGCTTGTCGGCATCGATCGGGCCGTCATTGCCGGCCTGGTAGATCTGCGGCTTCTGGCCGCTGGCATCCCAGGCGTGGATGATCTGGTCCACCCAGCTCCAGGCCGCCTCGACTTCGTCGCGCCGCATGAACAGGGACAGGTTCCCCCGTACCACATCCAGCAGCAGACGCTCATAGGCATCGGGATAGCGCAGGGTGAAGGCGGTGGCATAGGACAGGTCGAGACCCACGGTCTTGACGCGCAGCCCGCCGGGGCCCGGCTCCTTGATCTCGATCTGCATCTCGACCCCCTCGTCGGGCTGGAGGCGGATGATCAGGCGGTTGGGCTGGCCGGCGGTCTCGAACAGGTGGTGCGGCGGGCTCTTGAACTGCACCACGATCTCGCTCTTGCGCGCGCTCATCCGCTTGCCCGTGCGCAGGTAGAACGGCACGCCCGACCAGCGCCAGTTCTGGATCTCGGCCTTGATCGCCACATAGGTCTCGGTGTCCGAGGTGCGCCCCTCGCCGAGCTCGTCGAGATAGCCCTTGGCGACTTCGCCCTGCACCAGGCCTGCCTTGTACTGGCCGCGCACCGTCACCTTGTCGGCGCCGCTGGCGCTGATCGGTGCGAGCCCCTTCAGCACCTTGATCTTCTCGGTGCGGATCGCATCGGCTTCGGTGGAGCCCGGCGGCTCCATCGCCACCAGGCACAGCAGCTGCAGCAGGTGGTTCTGCACCATGTCGCGCAGGGCGCCGGACTTGTCGTAATAGTCGCCGCGCGAGCCGACCCCGATGCTCTCGGCCACGGTGATCTGCACGTGGTCCACGGTAGCGCGCGACCAGACCGGCTCGAACAGCGCATTGGCAAAGCGCAGCACCAGCAGGTTCTGGACCGTCTCCTTCCCCAGATAGTGGTCGATCCGGTAGACGCGGTCCTCGGAGAATACCGCCCCCACACCGTCATTGATCTCGCGCGCCGAGGCAAAGTCGCGCCCGATCGGCTTCTCCAGCACCACCCGCGAGGTGGGGGTGGCCAGACCGTGGCGGGCCAGCTGGTGGCAGGTCTCGACATAGACCCGGGGCGGGGTGGACAGATAGAACACCCGCACCTTGTCCTCACCGCCTGCGAGCGCCTGCTTCAGGCTGTCCCAATTGGCGGCGGGATCGGTGCCATCGAGTGTCACATAGCTGACCAGCTCGAGGAAGGCGTCCAGCTCGGGATCTGCGGGATCGCCGCCGGCCAGCCGCTGGTAGGCATCGCGCACGGCGGCGTGGAAGGCGGCGCGGTCCATCGTCTGGCGGGCCACACCCACGATCCGGCTGTCGGCCGGAATCTGCCCGTCCTTGTAACGGTGCAGCAGCGAGGGAAACAGCTTTCGCATCGCCAGGTCGCCGGAGGCGCCGAACACCACCAGATCAAACGGCGGAACAGGTACAAACTCGGCCACGCGCGCTCTCCACTTCCGGCAAGCCCCCGCGAGCAGCCGCCGTCGCTCCCTCAGGAACAGGTCAATTCGATCAGGGCCCCGTCGAGCCCACCCAGCTCGATCCGAAGCGCTGTGCCATCTGCTACCACCTGGCCACCCCCGGACACCACCCGGGCTGACGCAAGGTCAACAGTGCCAGCGCCTGCCAGAGCTGCGCGGTCCAGCAGAAAGCTGCGCGGCTGCACGCCACTGTTCAGGGCCAGCACGGCGCAGGAGCCCGGCGCGGTCTTGAGATCGACATAGCCGGTGGCGTCCGAAAACAGGTGCGTGCGGGCACCGCGCGCCAGCGCCGGGATCGCGTCGCGCAGACGCAGGTTCAAGGTGGCAGCCAGCGCCTGTGCCGGGCTGCCGGACGGCGGCGACAGCTCCAGCAGCATCCGCGCCACATGGTCGTCGCAGCGGTCGGTGCGCCAGCAGGCCCCGCGCACGGCCCGGGCAAAGCCCGGCATCTCGGCCCCGTATTCCTCGCCATAGAACACCGTCACCGGCCCCGACCAGGCCAGCATGAACAGCTGCATCAGCCGGTGCCGCGCCCAATAGCCGTCAGTCTCGGGGCCGCCGAGGCCCGCGCGCTGGATCAGATCGCCAAACCGCACCAGGTCGTGGTTGCCCACCATCAGGGCCGGGATCGCATGGTCGGGATAGCGCCGGTGCGCGCCCATGGCCCAGGCATCATTCACCGCCGAAAGCGGCCCCCGCTTGCCGCTCTCGTCACCGGCCAGCGCCTGCACCAGTGCATAGCGGGTGGGGAAGTCGAATAGCGATGACAGGCCGGGCGCGGCATTGGTGCCAAAGGTCGCCATCAGTTCGTCTGCCGAGCCCCACACCTCGCCGATCATCGCGCCGGTTCCACCGGCTGCCCGCGAAGCGGCCGCCACCTGCGGCTCGAGCTCTGCCCAGCCATCGGCCGGCACCTGATAGGCCTGGTCCAGCCGCCAGCCGGTGAGGCCCAGCAGACGGGTCCAGTACAGCATCATCTCGGCATAGAAGGCGCGGGTGGCCGGCTGGCGCCAGTCGGTGACAACGCCGGGATAGCCCGCGATCGGGCCGCGATAGTCGGCTGCCACCTGGCTGTCGGCAGGGACGAGGCCCGATGGCGACGGCACCGCCGCGCCCTTGTGGTGCCCCAGCACGCCATCGAGGATCAGGCCCATGCCGCGTGCGCGTGCCTCGCGCGCCAGCTCTTCCAGATCGGCGAGGGTGCCAAACTGCGGGTCGACCTTGAAGTAATCGCGGGCGAAATAGCCGGTGCCGTCCAGCTTCAGCTCCACCTCCATGGTGCCATCGGCGCGCTGCTGCGGCTCGCCGGCGCGGCTGTCGAACACCGGGGTCAGCCAGACCGCATTGAAGCCCAGGCTGCGGATGCGGTCCAGCTCCAGCGTGACGCCGCGGATGTCGCCGGTGTGCGGCCCCGGCCCCCAGGCATCGCGCACCTGCACACCGGGCGCTCCATCACGGAAGCTGGAGACCATGACGTGATAGATGCGCAGGTCGCACACCGGGCTGGCGCCCCGGTTGCAGGGCAGCCGGTCCTCGCGCGGGGCCGCCGCCTGTTCGATCCGGACCAGCGGGGCGGGACTTGTGTCGCGGCCCTCGCCAGGCGCACCCGCACAGCCAGCGGTGCCGGCCAGTACGGCCGCAGCCATGGCCGTTGCCAGCAGGATGCGCGCACGGGCGCCTTTCGGTATCAGGTCAGCCATGGTGTCTGGTCAGGCAGCTTTGCTGGATCGGCTTGGACGGCGGCTTCGGGCAGGCGCAGACAGCACCGGCGCCACCCGGCTCCGACAGGCGGAGATTGGCCGGATCGCGGCACCAATTCAACCCGGTGACTGTCCCGGCTACTGCCAGCAGGTCTGCAGCAATGCAGCCCGAACCGGTTGCGCCGCGCTGTCCCGCCAGCCGTGCCACACCTTGGCTAGGGCGGTCCGACTGCCTATAGCCACAGGCCGCTGCCGGACGTTCAAGCCCGCAGCCTTTGCCATCGAGTAGCCCATGCCCAGCGTCAACGAGATCCGCGCCACTTTCCTCGACTTCTTCAAGGCGAACGACCACCAGGTCCTCGCCTCGTCGCCGCTGGTGCCGCACAACGACCCCACACTGCTGTTCACCAACGCGGGCATGGTGCAGTTCAAGAACGTGTTCACCGGGGCCGAAGCCGCGCCGCAGCCGCCGCGCGCCGCCACCAGCCAGAAGTGCGTGCGGGCCGGGGGCAAGCACAACGACCTCGACAATGTCGGCTATACCGCGCGCCACCATACCTTCTTCGAGATGCTGGGGAACTTCTCGTTCGGGGACTATTTCAAGGAACGCGCCATCGCCCATGCCTGGGAGCTGCTGACCAAGGGCTATGGTCTGGATGCCAGCCGGCTGCTGGTCACGGTGTACCACACCGACAACGAGGCCGCCGCGCTGTGGAGCAAGATCGCCGGGCTGCCGGAAGAGCGCATCATCCGCATCGCCACCAGCGATAACTTCTGGTCCATGGGCGACACCGGCCCCTGCGGTCCGTGCTCGGAAATCTTCTATGACCACGGCCCCCACATCCCCGGTGGCCCGCCCGGCAGCCCGGACGAGGACGGCGACCGGTTCATCGAGATCTGGAACCTGGTGTTCATGCAGTTCGAGCGCCATGCGGACGGCACCGAGACCCCGCTGCCCAAGCCCTCGATCGACACCGGCATGGGCCTCGAGCGGCTGTCGACGATCCTGCAGGGCGTGCACAACAACTATGACATCGACCTGTTCAAGACGATCATCGCTGCCTCCGAGGCCTTCACCGGCGTGAAGGCCGAAGGCGACCGGGCCCCCAGCCACCGGGTGATCGCAGACCACCTGCGCGCCAGTTCGTTCCTGATCGCCGATGGCGTGACCCCGTCGAACGAGGGCCGCGGCTATGTGCTGCGCCGGATCATGCGCCGCGCCATGCGCCATGCCCACATGCTGGGCGCCAGCGAGCCGCTGCTGCACCGGATGGCGCCCACGCTGATCAACGAGATGGGCGCCGCCTATCCCGAGCTGCGCCGCGCCGAGGCCTTCATCACCTCGACCCTCGAGCAGGAAGAGATCCGCTTCCGTCGCACCCTGGGCCGGGGCCTTGCCCTGCTCGACGAGGAGAGCGCGGGGCTGGCCAGCGGCGATGTGCTGCCCGGCCGTTCGGCCTTCACCCTCTATGACACCTACGGCTTCCCCGTGGACCTGACGCAGGACGTGCTGCGCGGTCGCGGCATTGGCGTCGACATGGCCGGGTTCGAGCAGGCGATGGACGCGCAGCGCGCTGCCGCCCGCGCCGCCTGGCAGGGCTCGGGCGAGGCCGGCACCGATGGTGTCTGGCTGGCGCTGAAGGACGAGCAGGGCGGGACCGAGTTCCTAGGCTACCGGCAGAGCGAGACGGTGGCTGCCCTCACCGCCATCGTGGCGGGCGGCGCCCGCCAGCAGCAGCTGAACACAGGCGACCAGGCCGAACTGGTGTTCAACCAGACCCCCTTCTACGCCGAAAGCGGCGGCCAGGCAGGCGACCACGGCACGATCCGGTTCGAAAATGGCGCCGTGTTCGAAGTGGCCGACACCCTCAAGCGCGCCGGTGCGATCCATGCCCACAAGGGCACGCTGGTGGCCGGTTCGGTCAAGCCGGGCGATGCCGCCACCCTCACCATCGATGCCGGGCGCCGGGCGCGGATCCGCGCCAACCACTCGGCCACCCACCTGATGCATGCGGCCCTGCGCAACGTGCTCGGCCCGCATGTCACGCAGAAGGGCTCGCTGGTGGAGGAAGACCGGCTGCGGTTCGACTTCGCCCATGGCGCCGGCCTGTCGCGCAGCGAGGTCGATGCCATCGAGGGCCAGGTGAATGCCGTGGTGCGCCAGAACGGCGACGCCTCCACCAAGCTGATGAGCCCCGATGAAGCCATCGCCGAGGGCGCCATGGCCCTGTTCGGCGAGAAGTACGGCGACGAGGTGCGGGTGCTGGCGATGGGCGCCGACCTGACAGGTGCGCCCAAGGCCTATTCGATCGAGCTGTGCGGCGGCACCCATGTGGGCCGCCTGGGCGACATCGGTGCCTTCGCCATCGTGTCCGAAGGCGCGGTGGCCGCCGGGGTGCGCCGGGTCGAGGCCATGACCGGCCAGGCCGCGCTCGACTGGCTGAAGGCCCAGGCCGACATCGCCCGCGCCGCGGCCGAGCCGCTGAAGGCCCCGCTGGCGGAACTGCCGGCCCGGATCGACAGCCTGCTGGCCGACCGCAAGCGGCTCGAGAAGGAGCTGGCCGAAGCCAAGAAGGCGCTGGCGCTGGGTGGCGGCGGCGGCGGTGCTGCGGCCATCGAGGAGATCGGCGGCGTGAAGCTGGATGCCCGCGTGCTGGACGGCATCGGCCCCAAGGACCTGCGCCCGATGGTGAACGAAGCCATCGCCCGCCTGGGTGACGGCGTGGTGGCCTATGTCGCCGTCGCCGACGGCAAGGCCGCCATCGCGGTGGCCTCCACCGCAGCGACCGTGAATGCGGTCGAGCTGGTCAAGGCCGCCGTGACGGCCATGGGCGGCCAGGGCGGCGGCGGCAAACCCGACTTCGCCCAAGGCGGCGCCCCCGACGGCACCAAAGCCGCCGACGGCCTCGCCGCCATCCGGGCCGCAATGGGCTGAACGGCCTGATCAAGGCACCCCGCTGGAGCGCGCGGCCTTGCCGCGCCTCATGTGGGACGCGAGGCGCCGCTGAGGCGGCGCGGTCCAGCGATACGTCTAGGGGGAATGGTGCGCGGAAGCGGTCTGGTCTCGAACCGCCCTGCGGTTCGCAAGCCCGACCGGGCGCCGGCGCGCGTGCGCCGCCCCGTCGGAGCGCCTTCAGAGCATGAGACAAGAAAGGTGGTGCCCAGGGCCGGAATCGAACCAGCGACACGCGGATTTTCAATCCGCTGCTCTACCGACTGAGCTACCTGGGCGACCGGTGCTGACGGGGCCGTTGCTGGCGCCCGTCTGTCGGGAGGCGGCTCTCTAGCGACTTGGCCCGGCGCTGTCCACCCGCCTGTCACAGACGCCGTGCATCTGGAGCCGGATCGGGCGGATGGCCGCGGCCGCAACGGGGAAAGCCCCGGATGCCGGGGCATCCGGGGCTGGAGGGGTGGCGCCGGGCTTGAGGGACGGGAAAACGCCCGCCGCCGCCTCGTAGGACCTGTGTAGGACCCTCGCCTTGAACCGGGCCTGAACGTCACGCGCCCCCAGCGTTCATGTGCGTACTGCGCAGTTTGGCGGCGTGTGCGTCGTTATTCATTCCTTGGAAACCAGTGCGGCCCTACCGGAGGCTGGCCATGTAACCAAGAGTTACGCTTAAGTTGGCATCCAATCCAAGAAGTGAGGGCCTGTGATGCTGGATACCTTCAATCGTCACCTTCCTGTCGAACGCAAGCTGCAGGTCGGCTTCGGAGCGATCCTGCTTCTGGCGGCCCTGGGTGCCGGCTGGATGAGCTGGATGGCCGGCGCCAAGGAGAGTCTGGCCATTCAGTATCGGGAGACGGCCCGGGTGAACAATCTGGTCTCGGATGCCGAAGTGGCCTTCCAGGCCATGCGGATCGAGGCCCGCGAGTTCCAGGCCACGGGCGATCCCACCCAGATCGACGCGGTCGAGCGCTATGCCGACCGGGTGGAGGAGCTTGTCACCGAAGCCATCGAGGTCTCCCGCGCGGCGGAGAACGATGCAGCCCTGACGGCCATCCAGTCGCAGGTCCCGTCCTACAGTGCAGCTGCCAGAACTGCGACCACCGACAACGGCGCGGCCCGGGCCGCGATTGCCGAGAGCCTGATCGCCAAGTTCGACGCGCTGAATGCCAGCCTGGATGCGCAGCAGAACGAGATGGGTCCGGTCATGACCGACGGGCTCAAGCAGATGAGCCAGTCATCGGTGATGTTCGCAGCGGTCCTGCTGGTCGGCGGCATGCTGCTGGTGACGCTGATGGCCCGCCTGATCGCGCGCCCCTTCGCCACCACAACCGCGCAGCTGGAACAGGTTGCCGGCGGTGACCTGTCGGTCCAGGTCGAGGACCCCGACCGTCGCGACGACGTCGGCCGCCTGCGCCGCGCGCTGGCGGTGTTCCTGGAGAATGCCCGCCAGGTCCGCGAGCTCGAAGCCCGCAAGGCCGAGGATGAGACGCGCGCCCGCGCCCAGCGCAAGGCCGACATGAACGAGCTGGCCGATGCCTTCGAGGCTTCGGTCAGCCAGGTGGTGCAGATCGTGGCCTCGGCGGCCACCGAGCTGGAGGCCACGTCGGAGACCCTCACCCATACCGCCCGCGATACCTCCACCCACTCCTCCAGCGTGTCCCAAACCGCGCAGGTCTCCGCCAGCAACGTCCAGACCGTGGCGGCCGCTGCCGAAGAGATGTCGGCCTCGGTCAGCGAGATCGCCCAGCAGGTCACCAGTGCGGCCGGCATTGCCCGCGACGCCAGCCGCAAGGCCGACGAGACCAACGCCACGGTCCAGGCCCTGTCGGAAGCCGCCGAGCGCATCGGCCAGGTGGTGGGACTGATCTCGGAAATCGCCGCCCAGACCAACCTTCTGGCCCTCAATGCCACCATCGAGGCAGCCCGGGCCGGCGAGGCCGGTCGCGGCTTCGCCGTGGTGGCGTCCGAAGTGAAGAGCCTGGCCGAGCAGACCGCCCGCGCCACCGAGGACATCCGCACCCAGATCGGCGGCGTGCAGGCCGCAACCGGCCAGGCCGTGGGCGCCATCGGCGAGATCGGCACCGTGATCGGGCATCTGAGCGAGATCACCACCGCGATCTCCGCTGCCGTGGAAGAGCAGATGGCAGCGGTGCACGAGATCACCCGCTCGACCTCGGACGTGGCGGCCGCCACCACCGAGGTCTCCACCGCCATCGTGCAGGTCGAACAGGGCGCCACCCAGACCGGCGCCGCCGCCGAGCAGTCGCTCGCCGCTGCCCGCGAGCTGGGCGCCCAGGCCGATCAGCTGAGCCGCGAAGTGACCGGGTTCATCCAGCGGGTCCGGGCCGCCTGAGGCCCTGCGAACAGCTGTGCGGGGGACAGGTTTCGTTAACCGTCCCCCCTTACCGTCTCGAAAGACAAAGCTGGCATCAACCTGACCCAATCCGGATTCGGATCGGACGGGACGGGGCCAGGGCAACCACGGGAGCGGACCATGCCGCTGAAGCTGTCGCTGAAGCCGAACGAGAAGATCGTCCTCAACGGAGCCGTGATCCAGAACGGCGACCGGCGGTCGACCCTCTTGCTGCAGAACAAAGCCTCTGTGCTGCGCGAGAAGGACATCATGCAGTCGGACGAAGCCGATACGCCCGCGCGGCGGATCTATTTCCCGATCATGATGATGTACCTGTCGGGCCAGGACGATGCCGAGCTCTACAACGAGTTTGCGCTGCGGATGACCGAGTTCATGAGCGTGGTGCGCAACCCCGATATCCTCGCCGAATGCGTCGCCACCTCGCGCGATGTGATGCAGGGCGAATACTACAAGGCTCTGGCCCGGTGCCGGAAGATGATCGACTACGAGCAGGAAAGGCTGGGGGATGTCGCTGAACGCGTACCAGGCAGCACAGCGTCGGGCCGAAACGCCGCGTGAGATCGAGTATCGCCTGTTCGCGCAGGTGACCCGGGCGCTGCTGGAAATCCAGGAATTGCCCCGGACCGAGATCGCCCGACGGATGGATGTCCTTGACTGGAACCGCAGGGTTTGGTCGGCCATGGCTGCCGACTGCCTTGATGATGCCAATCAGCTGCCGCCGCAGCTGCGCGCCTCGATCGTGTCGCTGAGCCTGTTTGTCGGCCGGCACTCGTCAGAAGTGATGCAGAAGAACGCGGACATGGAGCCGTTGATCGAGATCAACCGCATGATCATGCAGGGTCTCGCCGGCCAGATCGAACTGCAGAACGAACAGCAGCCGCTGGCCGCGGCCGGGTAGACTGCGGATTGCAAACCGCACTGGGTGCAGCACCCCGGTGATGGCAACCAGCCGCGCTCCAGCAGGTTCGATGCCTTGCACTAACGTATGTTCTTGCCCGTTATGTCAGAAAGTCCCGACTTTCTGACATAACGGGCGGGCTCATGTCAGAAACCGCCCCTGATCCTGCGCCCGCAAGTTCAAGTGCGGTCTTCCTGGCTGTCGGTCAGCGTCTTCAAGGCGTCCTTGTCGCGCAGCAGGGGACGCACGACGAAGGCGATCAGGGCCCAGACCACGGCGGCGGCGGCAAAGAAGCCGAGGGCGGGCAGGCCGTCGCCCCGCAGCATCCTGTCGAGACCATGGGCGCCGAAGGCCACCAGGGCGATCTTGGGCCAGATGCCGATCCCGGTACCGCCGGCAAACTGCATCGAGGCGACCTTGGCCGCCCCCAGCGCCATATTGACGACAATGAACGGCCCCGACGGCACCAGCCGGATGATCAGGCTGGCCAGAAACCCGTTGTCGCCGATGAAGCGCAGAACCCGGGTGCCGCGTCCGCCCAGCAGTCTGCGCAGCGCCTCCGCCCCCCCGATCCGGCCGATCAGATAGCCCACCGAAGCCGAGATCATGGTGGCGATCCACGACAGGATCATGCCTTCAGCCGGACCGAACACCGCCACCGTGGCGGCAATCAGCACCACCTGCGGCGCACCCACGAACGCCAGCACCGTGAACGTGGCCGTCACCGCCAGCGGCGACCACCACACATCCCGCAGCCCGCGCAGGAAGTCCGCCACGCCGCCCTGGTCCAGATCCAGGAACAGCATCCCGCCCGCCAGAACGGCACCGGCGAGCGTGAACAGCAGGAACGCGATCCAGACCGCGCGTGCAGCGGTCGAATCCATCTCGGTGAAGAACCGGGCCAGGCGGTCGTACAGGGACATGCCGCCAGCATAACCGCTTCGCGGTCCGGTGCAAAAACAGCAGGCGCTTGGCTGGCATGCACTGTAGTGGAACTACATTGCTGCCATTCGTGTTGCGCTGCGGCACAGGGATAGGGGCGGCGTGCGCAGCTCTGGCTTGAACCTTTCCCGGACGGCCTTAGGAGAGCTGCGGCAGATGCACGGTGCACCGGGCTTTCCGGGCGCCAGCAAGGGGCAAAGCAGGATCCATGACCAAGTTCGTCTATTCGTTCGGCGCCGGTGCAGCTGAAGGCGATGCCTCCATGAAGAACCTGCTCGGCGGCAAGGGGGCCAACCTCGCCGAGATGAACCGGATCGGCCTGCCGGTGCCGCCGGGCCTGACCATCACCACGGAAGTCTGCACCGCCTTCTACGCGCTGGGCCGCACCTATCCGGAGGGACTGGAAGAGCAGGTGCGCGCGGCGCTGGCGCAGGTCGAGGCCACGGTAGGCAAGGGCTTTGGCGATCCGGCCAATCCGCTGCTGGTGTCGGTGCGCTCGGGGGCGCGGGCCTCGATGCCGGGCATGATGGACACGGTGCTGAACCTCGGCCTGAACGATATCACGGTGGAGGGCCTCGCCACCCAGTCGGACAACCGCCGCTTTGCCTTCGACAGCTACCGCCGTTTCATCCAGATGTACTCGAACGTGGTGCTCGAGCTCGATCACCACATGTTCGAGGACATCCTCGAGAGCTACAAGGAAACCCACGACGACAGCGGCGACACCGAGCTCGATGCCGGAGACTGGGAAAAGGTGGTGCGCAGCTACAAGCGCGCAGTCGAGGATGCACGCGACGGCCAGCCCTTCCCGCAGGACCCGATGGAGCAGCTTTGGGGCGCGGTCGGCGCCGTGTTCAAGAGCTGGATGAACGACCGCGCCAAATTCTATCGCAAGATGCACGACATCCCGGAAAGCTGGGGAACGGCGGTGAATGTCCAGGCGATGGTGTTCGGCAATATGGGCGAGACCTCGGCCACCGGTGTGGCCTTCACCCGCAACCCCTCGACCGGCGAGCGCGCCTTCTATGGCGAGTATCTGATCAACGCCCAGGGCGAGGATGTGGTGGCCGGCATCCGCACCCCCAAGAGCATCACCACCCGCCAGCGCGAGAGCATGGGCGAGGGCGGCCTGTCGATGGAAGAGGCCCTGCCGGAGGTGTTCGGGCAGCTGGTGGAGGTCTACCAGAAGCTCGAAGGCCACTACCGCGACATGCAGGACATCGAGTTCACCGTGGAGCGGGGCAAGCTGTGGATGCTGCAGACCCGCAACGGCAAGCGCACCGCCAAGGCCGCGCTGAAGATCGCCGTCGACATGGTGGCCGAAGGCCTGATCACCGAAGCAGAAGCGGTGAAGCGGATCGATCCGGCGGCCCTCGACCAGCTGCTGCACCCGACCATCGCACCGGGCGCAAGGCGCGACGTGCTGGCCACGGGCCTGCCGGCATCGCCGGGCGCGGCCGTGGGTGAAGTGGTGTTCGATTCCGACGAGGCCGAGGCCCTCGCCAAGGCGGGCCGCGACGTGATCCTGGTGCGCGAGGAGACCAGCCCGGAAGATATCCACGGCATGCATGCCGCCCGCGCCATCGTCACCTCGCGCGGCGGCATGACCAGCCACGCCGCCGTTGTGGCCCGCGGCATGGGCCGCCCCTGCGTCTCGGGTGCCGGCGACATCCGCATCGATGCTGAAGCCGGCGTGTTCAAGGTGCGCGGCCGCGAGGTGAAGCGCGGCGACGTGATCAGCGTGGACGGCAGCAAGGGCGAGGTGCTGCTGGGTGCGGTCGAGATGGTGCAGCCCGAACTGTCGGGCGACTTTGCCAGCCTGATGGTGTGGGCCGACAAGGTGCGCCGCCTGAAGGTGCGCGCCAATGCCGAGACCCCGCACGACGTGAAGACCGCCCGCGAGTTCGGCGCCGAAGGCGTGGGCCTGTGCCGCACCGAGCACATGTTCTTCGATGCCGACCGGATCGCAGCCGTGCGCGAGATGATCCTGTCGGAGGACCGCGCCGGTCGGGTGGCGGCACTCGCCAAGATCCTGCCGATGCAGCGCGAGGATTTCCGCCAGATCTTCACCATCATGACTGGCCTGCCGGTCACGATCCGCCTGCTCGACCCGCCGCTGCACGAGTTCCTGCCGCAGTCGGAAGAGGATGTGGAAGCCGTGGCCGCCGCCACCGGTCTCGACAAGAAGAAGCTGCTCGAACGGGCCCGCGACCTGCATGAGGTGAACCCGATGCTGGGTCACCGTGGCTGCCGCCTCGGCATCACCTATCCGGAAATCTACGAGATGCAGGCCCGCGCCATCTTCGAGGCCGCCCTGCAGGTGGCCGCCGATGCGGGCGAGGCGCCGGTGCCGGAAGTGATGATCCCGCTGGTGGCGACCCAGAAGGAGCTCTCGATCCTCAAGGCCCGTGTCGATGCCGTGGCCGCTGAAGTGTTCGCCGAGCGGGGCGCCTCGGTCACCTATATGGTGGGCACCATGATCGAGCTGCCGCGCGCCGCCATCATGGCCGGGGAAATCGCCCATGAGGCCGAGTTCTTCTCGTTTGGAACCAACGATCTGACCCAGACCACGCTCGGCATCAGCCGCGACGATTCGGGCCGCTTCATGGGCGCCTATGTCGAACAGGGCATCTTCGAGAAGGACCCGTTCGTCACGCTGGACCAGGCGGGGGTGGGCGACCTGATCAAGCTGGCCCGCGACCGGGGCCGTGCGAGCCGCCGGGGCCTCAAGCTCGGCATCTGCGGCGAGCATGGCGGCGACCCCGCCTCCATCGCCTTCTGCGAAGCCGCCGGCCTCGACTATGTCAGCTGCTCGCCCTACCGCGTCCCGATCGCGCGCCTGGCCGCGGCGCAGGCGGCGCTGGGCTAGGCAGCCCTGGCTTCTGGCTGTGATCGTGCCTGCACGAACGCGGCCAGCATGACCGCGAGTGAATCCAGCAGTGCGGCCAGCCGGTCCGGCTCGGCCGTCTCCTCGGCGATCCAGCGATGCGTCAGGGTGTCTGCTGTATCCACCAGCACCCGGGCTGTGGTGGCAGCATCGGCCACGTGGCCCTGCAGTGCGCTCGCAACCAGTTCGACTGTCCGGGTCTGGATGGCCTTCAGGCGCTCCAGGTGCCGCTTGCCAATCGGGACCTGACTTGAAAGAGCCCGGTGCAGGCCGGGGTCGCCCGTGTGGAGCGCGGCATAGCCAGCCACGAGCGCCCTGACGGTGTCCTGTGGACCAGCGTGTTCCATCGCCTCGGCGGCGGCCGCTGCGAGGGCCTGCTCGGCGTCGTCGAGATGCCGGTCGAGCAGCGCATCGACGATGGCCTGCTTGTCGGCAAAATACTCGTAGAGGGATCCCACGGAAACGCCTGCCCTGGCTGCAACGGCATTGGTGGTGAGGCCTGCCCAACCCGACTTGGACAGAACCCGAGCCGCTGCCCCTAGGATGGCTTCGACTGTCGCGCGGGACCGGCTCTGACGCGCTGTTCTCACAGGCTTTTTGCGGACATGAGCGGGGCTTGGCATGAGCGGGAAACCCGAGTTGAGAAATCCGAATATTTGCTCGACATAAGGCCCATGAACCTGATGGCAAGCGCGTTTCCGACCTATCGCAACAACCCCGGCTGGCTTCGCTACCGCCAACTGGTCCAGGCCTGCTTCGGGATTGCCATCCACGCCGAGCCCGAAGAACAGTGGTTTGAATGGGAGGGGCATGGCGTTCATCTGGATGTATGGAACCCGCCGGAGCCTGTCGCTGCATCCGGCACCGTGATCCTGGTCCATGGTGGCGGAGGTCACGGTCGGCTGCTGGCACCGGCTGGCGATCGGATTGCGGCCCTCGGGTGGAGGGTCCTGGCGGCCGATCTTCCTGGTTACGGACTGACACAGCCGGCGAGGGAATGGGACTGGGACTATGCGGCGTGGCCGCGCCTCGTGGCCTATCTGGCTGATCAGGCTGCGCCAGACGGCCCCGTGGTGCTGATGGGGTTCTCGGTTGGCGGGATGACGGCACTGGGCGCGGCGCAGCTGGCGCGGCGGGTTGATGCGGTGGTGGCGACGACCCTGCTCGACATGTCGGATCCCGACACGTTCGACCGGGCGGCGCGGTGGCCGTGGCTGGGGCGTCTGGCACGGCTGTCAGGCCGGGTGGCTCCGTGGCTCGTGGACCCGGTCCGGATGCCATTGAAGTGGTTGGCGCCGCTTGCGGCGCTGACATCGGCACCGGAGCTGCGGCGCTATTTCGAATCCGATCCGCTGCTGGGCGGGCTTCGTGTCCCCGGGCGGTTCTTTCGGACCCTGCATGGCTGGCACCCGCCATCTGGCGATCTGTCTGTGTCCTGCCCGTTCCTCCTGCTGCATCCGGGGGCAGACGAATGGACCCCCACCGCGATGAGCCGGCCGGCATTTGACCGGGTCAGGGCCGACAAGCGAATGCGTGAGCTCACCAATGGCTCGCACTTGCCCCTCGAGCAGCCAGCATGGGATGAGCTGTGTGACGAGATCGGACGACACCTCAAGGCACTCGCGACCGGGATCTCGCGGAACAGTGCCTGACATCTGTCCTCGAATTCCACACTTCCCCGGTTGGTCCAGGCCGCCGCTGTCTGTATCCAGCGGGCATTGCCGCAGACCACGAGTGTACCCCCATGACCACCCCGACTACCCTGATGGCCGCCGAAACCCGCGAGATCGGGGCTACCCTGCGGCGGCAGCTGGCGGGACAGGCGGCGGTTCTGGAAGCGCTGGCCGGGCGGCTGGGCGCGGCGCCGCCGCCGCTGGTCGTGACCTGTGCGCGCGGCTCGTCGGACCATGCGGCGTCGTTCGGGAAATATGTGATCGAGCCGCGCCTGGGCGTAATGGTGGCATCGCATGCGCCGTCGACCTCGTCGCTGTTTGCCACCCGGCTGCGCGGGCTGCAGGGCGCGCTGTTCATGGCCATCAGCCAGTCGGGGCGCAGTCCGGATATCCTCGAATCGCTCCGGCTGGCCCGCGAGGCCGGGGCTGTCACCGTGGCGCTGGTCAACGACGAGGCCTCGCCGGCCGCCGGGCTGGCCGACTATGTTCTGCCGATCCTCGCAGGCCCGGAGAGGGCGGTTGCGGCCACCAAGTCCTGCGCCGGAGCGATGCTGTCGCTGGTGTCGCTCACTGCCGCATTGATGCCGAAGGGTGAGGAGCGGGATGCCCTGCAGGCTGCGCTCGCCGCCGCTCCATCCGTGCTCGACGCTGCGGCGGAGGCTGACTGGTCCGTCGGCGTGGCCGCCCTGACACGGGCCGCCAGCCTGTTCACCCTTGGCCGGGGCCTGACCTTTGGCGTGGCGATGGAGGCGGCCCTCAAGCTCAAGGAGACCTGCGGCCTGCATGCCGAGGGCTTCTCGTCAGCCGAAGTGCGGCACGGGCCGATGGCGCTGGTGGGGCCGGACTTTCCGGTGCTGGCCTTCCCGCCGGCAGACTTGTCCGCCATCGGCATGGCACCGCTGCTCGATGAGTTTGCTGCCCGTGGCGGACCGGTTCTTGTAGCGGATGGATCGATGGCGGCGGGCCTGGCCCTGCCTGTACCGCCCCCCCTGCACCCGCTGATCGACCCGGTGGTGCAGCTGACCTGCTTCTACCGGATGGCCGAGCAGCTCTCGCTGGCCCGCGGCCACAACCCCGACGCCCCGCCCTATCTAGCCAAGGTGACCCGAACGGCGTGAGGTAAGGTCACTTCCTCGGCGACGAGCGCCTAAAGGCCCAGCAGTCTTTCGATGCGGTCAAAAACAGGCGGCCGCGTCAGCCTGACACGCTCAGAAAGCAACGCACTGATCCGCTTGGAGGCTTCGGCGCGCTCGAGACCCGTTGTATTGACCAGCTCGTGCACGGCATCGCTGACCTGCTGGTCAATCTTCGACACTGGATCCTGGCCGATGATGTCGAAAGCCATGTCGCATGCCCCTGGCAGGAAAGGTGAATGAACCGTCATGCTCGTCTACAGGTAACGTGCGGCGACGAGGATCGCAAGCGCCTTCGCGATGGCCCGGACAGCATCGGCATTGATGTCCGCCCCTTGCTCCGGATCGCCAAACCGCCCAGCCCGGTCGGACGTGACCGTAATCATGCCCCAGGGCTCACCGCGATCCGGGCCGGGCCTGATCGGAACACTCATGACGGAACGGTAGACATTGCGATCTTCCTCGGTCGTGCCCTCTTCGGCCCGGCAGTTCTGCCGCCAGTGTGCCAGGGTCGTATCCGGGATGACCACCTCATATCCCAGTCCCCAGGCAAAGCCGGTGTAACCCTTCCCCTTTGCCCATCGGCGATGGGTGCCGCCCGAGGCCTTGAGGGAACGGGCCCGGCGCTCGGCAAGCAGGGACATAGCCTCCGCCCCGGCCTCGCCCTGTCTCTGGAAGACCGAAAAACAGTACCGGTCAGACCGGATGTTCAGACCATCAAGAATGCTGTCCGCGCCAGCTTCCAGAATGCCTTCGATATCCCGCCTGATATTCCGACGCGGCCTCTCGACCAGAATACGGTCCACCGCCTCGAGTATCGCCAGGAGAGCTGCGGCGATCTGGCGACGCCGCTCATCGCGCTCGGAGACCAGCCTGTACTCCCGTCCCAGCGCAAGCCTCTCCTCGACGAGAGCAAGCCGCTCCGCATCAGCCAGGCTCAGCGCCTCGCTGGCCAGCTGAAGCTCCTGAGGGTTGCGCCGCTGCAGCCAGAATGTCAGCCATCCGCCGAAGGCGGCCACAACTGCCCCGAGCCAGGTGATACCCAGCTGCCAGTCAACCAGGAAGCCAACGTACTTGCGATTGTCCTCGGTCAGCACCTGCGCCACCGCGACTGCCAAGGCTCCCCCAACGACAAACACCGCATGCAGAACTCTGGCAACCCGATCTGCATCAGTTGTTTGCCGAGCAATCGCGGCCCTGATGCCGTTACGGATCGTGGTTTGAGTGGCTGGGCCTGTCGTCATGATCCTAGCTCAAGCCTGCGCGCTGTGCTGCCAGGCATTGAGCGTCACTCTACCCTGAAGAGCTTCAATTGTGTAGAGGTTGTTGGGCGGGGGCGTTTCTCTGATTGCCGCTACAGCGTCCTTGGCGCGGCGGCTGTGGACTGGCATGGCTGGGGGTATGCCCGAGCCGTTGGTGCCACAGATCCAGTCCTGGTTTGCCGCGCGCGGCTGGGCGCCGCGCGGGCACCAGCTGGCGATGCTGGAGGCGGCGCGGGCGGGGGAGCATGCGCTGCTGGTGGCGCCCACCGGAGCGGGCAAGACCCTAGCCGGGTTCCTGCCGTCGCTGGACCAGCTGGCGCGCAGCGGATCGCAGTCCCGCCAGACCGGCAGTGTCCACACCCTCTATGTCTCGCCGCTGAAGGCGCTGGCGGCAGATGTGGCGCGCAATGTGATCGGCCCCGCTGAGGCCATGGGGCTTGATGTCCGGATCGAGACCCGCACCGGCGACACCCCCGCCGGCCAGCGCCAGCGGCAGAAGACCGACCCGCCCGACATCCTGCTCACCACCCCCGAACAGATCGCGCTGTTTGCCGGCATGCCCGAGGCCCGCACCCTGTTTGCCGGCCTGCAGCGGATCATCATCGACGAGGCCCATGCGCTTGCACCCGGCAAGCGGGGCGACCTGCTGAGTCTCGGCCTTGCAGCCCTGAACCGGATCGCCCCGGACGCCCGGCGTGCCGGCCTGTCCGCAACCGTGGCCGACGCGGCAGACCTCGCCCGCTGGCTGGTGCCGCAGGGGGTGGACGAGGAGTTCATGGCCCGGATCGTGCACGGTCCGGACGGCGCCGACCCCGATGTCGGTGTGCTGCTGGGCGCTGGGCGGGTGCCCTGGGCTGGGCATACCGGCCGCCACGCCATCGAGGATGTCTATCGTGCCATTGCAGGCGCCGGCACCAGCTTGGTGTTCGTCAACACCCGCTTCCAGGCCGAGCTGGCGTTCCAGGAGCTGTGGCGCATCAATGACCTGAACCTGCCGATCGCCCTGCACCATGGCTCGTTGGAGGCCGAGCGGCGCAGGCGGGTGGAGGCGGCGATGGCAGCAGGCGAGCTGCGCGCCGTGGTGTGCACTTCCACCCTCGATCTGGGGATCGACTGGGGCGCCGTGGACCTGGTGATCCAGCTGGGCGCCCCCAAGGGCGCGGCCCGGCTGGTGCAGCGGATCGGGCGCTCGAACCACACGCTGGAGACACCGTCGCGGGCCCTGCTGGTGCCCACCAACCGCTTCGAGATGCTGGAGTGCCGGGCGGCGCAGGATGCCGTGGCCGCCCGCAGGCTGGATGCGCCGCCACCCCATGCCGGGGCGCTGGATGTGCTGGCCCAGCATGTGATGGGCCGGGGTGTGGCCGGGCCGTTCCACCCCGATGCGCTGTTCGACGAGGTCCGCGCTGCGGCGCCCTATCACGGCCTCACCCGCCAGCAGTTCGACCGGGTGCTGGGGTTCGTGGTGGATGGCGGCTATGCGCTGCACGCCTATGACCGGTTCCGCCGTCTGGTACCGGCTGGCGATGGCCGCCTGGTGTGCCGCGATGCCGATACGGCCCGGCGCTGGCGGATGAATGTGGGCACCATCGTCGAGGCACCGATGCTCAAGGTGAAGCTCACCTCACCCGGCGCCGCCCGCCGTGCCAGCAAGGCCGGCGTCCTGACCGGCGGGCGGATCATCGGCGAGGTCGAGGCCTATTTCGTCGAGGGCCTGTCGCAGGGCGACACCTTCCTGTTCGCCGGCGAGGTCTGGCGGTTCGAGGGCGTCTCGCAGACCGACTGCCTGGTCTCGCGCACCACGCACGCCAACCCCAAGGTCCCGAGCTGGGGCGGCGGCAAGTTCCCGCTCAGCACCTTCCTCGCCGAAGGCGTGCGTGCCATGATCGCCGATGAGGACCGCTGGGAGCGGCTGCACCCGCAGCTGCAGGAATGGCTGATGCTGCAACGGGCGGTGTCGGCAATCCCCGGCCCGTCGGACCTTCTGGTGGAGACCTTTCCCCGGGGTGCCCGCCACTATCTGTGCGCCTACCCGTTCGAAGGGCGCCTCGCGCACCAGACCCTCGGCATGCTGTTGACGCGGCGGCTGGAGCGGGTGGGAGCCGAGCCGCTGGGGTTCGTGGCCAACGACTATGCCATCGCGGTCTGGGGCCAGAAGGACATGAGCGGCCTCGAAATGGCGGGGCTGTTCGACCAGGACATGCTGGGTGATGACCTTGATGCCTGGCTGGCGGAAAGCGTTTTGATGAAGCGCACCTTCCGGACCTGCGCGGTGATTGCCGGCCTGATCGAGCAGCGCATCCCCGGCCGCGAGAGGAGCGGGCGCCAGGTCACCTTCTCCACCGACCTGATCTATGACGTGCTGCGCAGCCACCAGCCCGACCACATCCTGCTGGAAGCCGCCTGGAACGACGCCGCCGCGGGCCTGCTCGACATCCACCGCCTCGGCGAACTCCTGCGCCGCATCAGCGGCCACATCCGCCACCTCGATCTCGACCGCATCTCGCCGTTCGCCGTGCCGCTGATGCTGGAGATCGGCAAGGAAAGCGTGGCCGGGGCCGCTCTCGACGCCATCCTCGCCGAAGCCGAAGCCGAAAGCCTGCTGGCCGAAGCGGTGGGTGATCCGCCGTGAGGCGCTGAAACCGGGCTGCCTGATGTCGATGCTGCCGCGCACGCTGTCCACTGGAGCGCAGGTGCTTGCACCTGCGCAGGCGCGTAAGTGCCACGATCTTCGAAGCGACGCGCCTAACGAATGAGCGTCGCTCCGCGCCGCTTCCGCTGCTGCCAGCAGCAGCGCTCCAAGGGGGGGTAGGGGGCGCGCAGACCTGTTGTCCGGCTTCGGCCGCAGACGCCAACCAGTCCGCCTGCGCCCCGCTGGACCGCGCGGCTCCCGCCGCGCATCGCCCCTACCATGGGCGCGGCAGGAGCCGCGCGGTCCAGCGGGCAAACGATGCTCAGTGGCCCCCCTCAGGCCCCTGTCATCTTCTCCCAGAAGCCGCGGGCCTTTTCGAAGAAGCCGTGGTGTTCGGGGTGGCTGGCGTCGCCGCATTCGGCCTGGAACTGGCGCAGCAGGTCCTTCTGCTTGGCCGAGAGGTTGCGGGGGGTTTCGACGAACAGCTCGACGTGCATGTCGCCGCGGGCGACGGTCTTGAGCTGGGTCATGCCGTGGTGGCGCAGGCGGATGCGCTGGCCGGTCTGGCTGCCGGGGCCGACGTCCACATCGGCGCGGCCGCCGTCGATGGTGGGAACTTCCACCTTGCCGCCGAGGGCAGCCGTGGTCATGGGCACCGGGATCCGGCAGTAGAGGTCGCGGCCGTCGCGTTCGAAAATCTCGTGGCGCCGCACCGACAGGAACACATAGAGGTCGCCGCGCGGGCCGCCGCGTGCGCCCCGGTCGCCTTCGCCCGCCAGCCGCACCCGTGTGCCGTCCTCGACGCCGGCCGGGATCGCCACCTGCAAGGTGCGCTCGATCTTCACCGCGCCGCGCCCGTTGCAGGCCTTGCAGGGGCTCTTGATGATGGTGCCGCGACCGCCGCAGGTGGGGCAGGTGCGGGTCATCATGAAGAAGCCGTTCTGCACCCGCACCTGGCCGGCACCGCCACAGGTGCCGCAGGTTTCGGGCTTGGTGCCGGGGGCAGCGCCCGTGCCGTCGCAGGTGGTGCAGGTTTCCTCGGTGGGCACCTTCAGCTGGGCGTCCTTGCCGAGATAGGCCTCTTCCAGCGTGATCTCGAGGTCCATGCGCAGGTCGGCGCCGCGGGCCGGTCCGCCGCTGCGGCTGCCGCCACGGCGGTTGCCGAACACATCGCCGAAGATATCGCCGAACACGCTTTCGAAGATGTCGCCCACATCGGCGCCGCCAAAGCCGCCCGGGCCACCCGGACCGCCCTGGCCCAGACCCGCCTTGCCGTAACGGTCATAGGCGGCGCGCTTTTGCGGGTCGGACAGCACCGCATAGGCCTCGTTGATTTCCTTGAACCGCGCTTCGGCAGCGGCATCGCCCGGATTGCGGTCGGGGTGCCACTTCATGGCTGCCTTGCGGAACGCGCTCTTCAGCGCGGCTTCATCCGCGCTGCGCTCAACGCCCAGAAGATCGTAGTAGTCGTCACTCACGTCGCCATAGCCCGCTTGCGGAGGTGTGAGCCGCATGTAGCGACGCAATGGCGCGGTTCAACCACCATGCGCGCGCGGCACACAGGTCGGCACCGCGTGCCGGGCAGGCCGCCTTAGGCGGGTTCGGCGTTGAGGACGCCGCGGCGGATCTGGTCGAGCTCGATCGATTCGAACAGGGCCTTGAAGTTGCCCTCGCCGAAGCCTTCATTGCCCTTGCGCTGGATGAACTCGAAGAAGATCGGGCCCACCGCATCCTGGCCGAAGATCTGCAGCAGCAGGCCCTGGCCCTGGCTGGGGGCGCCGTCGATCAGGATCCGGCGCGCCCGCAGCGCCTCCACATCCTCGCCGTGCCCCGGCAGGCGCTGGTCCACCAGGTCGAAGTAGGTCTCGATCGTGTCCTGCAGGGCGACGCCATTGGCCTTCAGCTGGTCGACGCTGGCGATCAGATTGTCCGAGCAGAGGGCGATGTGCTGGATGCACTCGCCATTGTAGCGCTGCAGGAATTCCTCGATCTGGTCGACCTTGCCCGGCTCGCCCTTGCTCTCGTTGAGCGGGATGCGGATCTTGCCGCAGGGGCTGGTCATCGCCTTGGATACGAGGCCCGTCACCTTGCCCTCGATGTCGAAGTAGCGGATCTCGCGGAAATTGAAGATGCGCTCGTAATAGCCGGCCCAGGTGGCCATATTGCCGCGATGGACGTTGTGGGTCAGGTGGTCGAGATAGGTCAGGCCGACGCTGTTGGCGGCCTCCTGTTCGGCAGCGCCGGGGATCGGACGGAAGTCGACATCATAGATGCTGTCGGCGCCATAGCGGTCCACCAGATAGACATTGGCGCCGCCGATCCCCTCGATGCAGGGAATGTTCAGCTCCATCGGCCCGGCCGGGCTGGTCACCGGCTTGGCGCCGCGCCGCACCGCTTCGGCGAAGGCGGCACCGGCATCGCGCACCCGGAAGGCCATGGCATTGGCGCTGGGGCCATGCACAGTGCGGAAGTCGGCCGGCTGGCCCGACGGCTCCATGTTGAGGATGAAGTTGATGTCGCCCTGCTTGAAGCGCAGCACGTTCTTCGAGCGGTGCTGCGACACGGCGGTGAAGCCCATGCGGCGGAAATAGGCCGCCAGCGCCTCCGGATCGGGCCCGGTGAACTCCACGAATTCGAACCCGTCGGTGCCGATGGGGTTGTCGAACAGGTCTGCCATGGAACGCCTCCGCTGATACCGGGCAACAAGTAACATCTGAAACTATGTTGGCAAGGGCAGAGCGCCAGCAAGACGGGGTTTGACTGCCAGCCGCACGGCATGCTTGAGCCGGTGTGCCGGCCAGGACCGCAACAGCGGCAGGACACAGGACCGGTCAGGGAGGGACAGGATGGCTGGACGTCTGAATGGCAAGATGGCGCTGATCACGGGCGGGGCCCAGGGGCTCGGCGCTGCGATGGCGCGGATGTTCGTGCGCGAGGGCGCGAAGGTGACTGTCACCGACGTCAATGGCGCGGGCGCCCAGGCGGTGGCCGACGCCATCAATGCCACCCACCCCGGCAGCGCCTTTGCCCTGCAGCAGGATGTGCGCAGCGAGGATCGCTGGAAGGACGTCATCAACGCGGCCCACGACGCCATGGGCGGGCTCAATGTGCTGGTGAACAATGCCGGGATCGGCTCGATCGGTTCGGTGGAGGACGAGAGCTTCGAAAACTGGAAGCGGGTGATGGAGATCGACGTGGATTCGGTCTTTCTCGGCTGCAAGTATGCCCTGCCGGTGATGCGGCCCTATGGGCCGGGCTCGATCATCAATATCAGCTCGATCGCCGGCCTGATCGCCTCGCACAATTACGCCGCCTACAATGCCGCCAAGTCGGCGGTGTGGCTGCTGTCCAAGTCGGTGGCTTTGCACTGCGCGCGCAAGGCGCCGGGCTTCCGCTCCAATTCGATCCACCCGACCTTCATCAAGACGCCTATTCTCGACGGGATCGCGGCGATGGTGGGCTCGAAGGAAGAGGGCTATGCCAAGCTGGCCCGCCAGGTGCCGCTGGGCACGCTCGGCGATCCGGACGATGTGGCCTATGCCGCCGTGTTCCTGGCCAGCGACGAGAGCAAGTTCATCACCGGCTCCGAGATCAAGATCGACGGCGGCATCTCGGCGATGTAGCCGCCGGCTGGCTGGCCTGTCGGCACACCCCGTCAGGCCGCCGCCAGCACGTCCAGTTCCTCGACCATCATGTCCGCCAGGCGCTGCACGTCGGGCAGCACATTGGCACCGGCAATCAGGCCGACCGCCATCTTGTCCATATAGCTCTGGACCGTGATGTTCAGACCCATGCCGTGGACGGCAATCGAAACCGGCCACAGGTCCAGCATCCTGGCCCCGGCTGCATAGAGCGGCACAGGCGGGCCCGGCACATTCGAGATGATCACATTGGCGGTGGGCGGCAGGACGTTGGACAGACCCGACCGCCCATAGAGCAGCGCCAGGACCTGCATGGCGATCGGCATGCCCAGGGTCGATGCGCTTTGCACATGCGGCACGAAGTCCTTCAGCGGGCTGATCATCGCCTTGGCCTCGCCCGATGCCGCGATGACCCGTGCCAGCCGTTCCTTGGGGTCGGCCACATCGGTCGCGATCCGGCAGGTCATTGCAAAGGCCTGGTTGTTGGTATCGGCATTGCCCTCCTCGCGCAGCGAGACCGGCACGGCAGCGCTCAATGGCTTGTCGGGCAGGGCATCCCGCTCCTGCAGCCAGCGGCGCAGCACACCTGCCGACACCGCCAGGATGACGTCATTGGCCTTGCCGCCTGCGGCCTTGGCCACGGCCTTCACTTTCTTGAGCGACAGGGTCGAGGTGCCGAACGACCGCTCGGAACTGATGGCGGTGTTGAGGGGCGTGGAGGGCGGCACCATCTGCGGCAGCTGCTTGAGCTTCTGCGGGTCGAGCAGGCCCGGCAGGGCTTCGGCGGCAGACCTGGCCATGGCCGGCATCGCCGCCGCGACTTTCAGGCCGGTCTCCACCTGGGTCAGGGCATGGTCGATCAGGACCGAGCCGAAGTCGGTGCGACCGGTGCGGGGCAGGCTGATGGGTGCGGCGGCGGCCTCCTTGTCGAACGGGCGGCGCCACAGGCCGAAAGCCGTCTGGGCGATGGCGCCCGCCAGCTCGGCCGCGCTTGTCTTGCGGTCGCTGGCAGCGGTACTGGCACCCGCCGCCTCGCGCGGGGCCGGGTCCGGCACGAGGTCATAGACGATCTTGGACAGCGCCACCCCGGCTCCGCCATCGATCATGGCGTGGTGGATCTTGGCATAGAGCGCCACCTGATTGTCCGGCAGGCCCTCGAACACATAGAATTCCCACAGAGGCCGGGCCCGGTTCAGCAGCTTGGCATGCATCCAGCCGACCAGGCGGCGCAGCGTGGCCATGTCGCCCGGTGCCGGCAGCCCGCCGCGGAAAATGTGCCGGTCGATGTCGAATTGGTCATCTTCCACCCAGCTGGGGTGATCGAGGTCCAGCAGGGTGGGCGCCAGCTTGCGGCGGAGCATCGGTGCCGCATCCATGCGGCTGGCGATCTGTGCCTTGAAGGCCTCGGTGAAGTCGCCGTCATAGCCGTCCGGCAGCTGGAACAGCGACAGCGAGCCGACATGCATCGGGCATTCCGGCGTCTCGAGATACAGGAATGCCGCGTCCAGCGTGGACAGGCGCAGGGCACCGGCCATGTGAAATCCCCCCTCGTTCCGCCATCAGGCGCCCCTTGCGCCCGGTCAGCGGCCAGCACGGGGACCTGTCATGCTCGCAGGTCACTCACGGCTGGTGAGGCAGACAATCACGGACCGTAGGCAAGTGCAAACGGTCCGCCGCCTGCAAATGGCCGGAACTGGCCTTCCGGCTGCGCAAGACGGTCGGCAACCGCCCACAGCGCCGCCGGATTCACGCCGATGCCGATGTGGGTGGCGAGGCGCACCTCGATGGCCTCGGCATTCGGGGCCGGACGCGGGATGCTGGTGCGCCAGTTCACGATCCCGTCCAGGCGGGTATAGATCGAGCTGTTGGGCACGGGCAGGTCACCGCCCAGTGCCGCCAGGTCGTCCGGATTGGCCGGCCCTTCCCGGCTCATCGCCTCATAGAGACGGCGCGCGTTGGTGGCGTGGATATCGCCCGCGAACGGCGAGCCCAGCGTGATCACGCTGCGCACCTTGTCGGGCAGCATGAGGGACAGGGCCCGGGCGAACACGCCGCCCAGGCTCCAGCCAACCAGCGAAACCTTGCGCCCCGAGTCCTGGTGGATGCGCTCGACCTGGCCGGCCAGGACATCCCGCATCTTGTAGAAGCGTCCCAGATTCTGGCCATGGCCCCAGGGGCGGGCATCATAGCCCAAAGCGCCGAGATACCGGCGCAGCGGTATGGTCGAGCGGTCGCCCGCCAGAAAGCCCGGCAGCGCCAGCACGGGATGGCCATCTCCGCGGGGTGCTTCCATCAGCGCCTTCTGGGCCACTACGGTTCCGGCCAGCTCGATCCAGGCGCGCCCTTCGGACAGCAGCAGCAGGGGCGAGGGAGGCTTGATCCGCCCGGACCTGTCGCCCGAACCGCCGGGCCGCGCGCGGCCGGAGGAGGGTGCACCAGACTTGGGCGTGGCGGAATTGATGGCGGCAGCAATCATGACGGTACGCGCTCCGGACCGGCCCTGCAGGGGCCAAGGACGGGTCTTCTGGCGGACCCTGCCCCATTTCGTTGCACCGACCGGCGGCCGGGTCAACCGGCGCGGGCGCGCCTGCCCCGTGATCCGGCCACAGCGAGGTTGAGAAAACCTCAACACCGGACGGCTTGGCAAGGGGCGCCGGTTTGGGCACATCCCCGCCATGACCCGTGTCCACCTGCCCAGCCGCCGCACCGTGGTGCTTTCAGGAGCCGCCACCATGTCCCTCGCCCCGATTGCCGCCGAAGCCCAGGCGGCTCCGCCCGTCGACCGCCGCCCGCGGACCCATGCGCTGCTGGGCCAGCCGGCGCCCGCGATCGACCTGCCCCTGGCCGGGCAGCGCGGACGGCTGAACAACCGGCTGTTCGCGCGCAACCGCGCCACCATCGTGCAGTTCTGGGGCCTGTGGTGCCCGGACTGCCTGGCGGATGTGGATGATGTGGCGGACCTGAACCGGCGGGTGCAGCGCGAGCGCGGGGTCGGGTTCGTCTCGGTGCATACCCGTGGCCGCTATGGCCGGTGGGGTGCGCTCGAGCCGTTCTTCCAGGAGAAGGGCTATCGCTTTCCGGTGGCCGTGGACGACGATCAGGCCGCCTACCGCGCCTGGCAGGTGCAATGGGTGCCGAGCTTCCTGATCCTGGACCGGGCGGGCATCATCCGCGACTACACCACCGACCTGACAGCCGGGAACGGGATCGGCGTGGACGGCCTGCTGGCCCGCGCCCGCGCCGTGGCAGGCCCCGCCCGGCGCTAGCCCGCAAACCGGTCCAGGACCGGCCGCAGCTGCTCGGCCAGCACCAGCCGTTCGGCTGTGAGGTGGCCGCGATTGGCGAGGATCACCAGTCCGGTCTGCCGGTCGGGCCAGAAGGCGGCATAGCCGCCAAAGCCACTGGTGGCCCCGGTCTTGTGGACATAGGCGCCGGGCGGCGGCGCCTGTGGCGGCACCAGGGGTTCGGCCGGATTGAGCCCGAACACCACGCGTTCGGATATCCCCTCCATCACGGTTGGCGGGTCGGCTGGCGCCGGAAACCATTCCCACACTCCGGCCTGCACGAACGGCGGCGTGCGGTAGTGGCCCAGCCGTGTGGCCTGCAGGGCCGACAGGACTGGCGACGGCGCATCCCGCAAGCCCAGATGCGCTTCGATAAAGCCCAGCACATCGGAGACGGAGGCCCGCACCCCATAAGCCTCCTGCCCCAGCGGGCCCATGCTGACCCGGACCTGCGCCCCACCTTCGCCGCGACGGTGACCCCAGGCCATCCGCGCCATCTCGCGGTCCCCCAGCTCATGCACCGTGTCGCTGAGGCCCAGGGGCGCCAGCACCCGCTCGCGCACCAGCGTGGCAAAGTGGCCGCCCAGCGCCCGGGCTGCCATCACGCCCAAGAGGCCGATGGACGGGTTGGCATAGGACCGCGCGGTGCCGGGCTCCGCCGTGGGCCGCCAGGTCTGGAACCAGGCCGCCGTGGTTGGCCAGTCGGTCACCGTGTCAGGAAACTGAAGCGGCATTCCACCGGTGCAGTGGGTGGCGAGATGCACGGCGGTCAGGCGGTCGGTGCCGGGTCCGCGGACCTCAGGCACATGCCGCGCCGGCGGATCGTCCCAGCGCATCGCCCCGTCCTGCACGGCCAACGCTGCCAGCGCCACCGTATAGGTCTTGCTGATCGACCCCAGCTCGAACAGCGTTCCGTCAACCACTGGCAGGCCCGCTGCCGGATCGCGCTGGCCGAAGTGGAACAGCCGGCGCCCCGCCGGACCGGTCAGGCCGATGGCCAGTCCGGGTGCGAATGTCCGCGCCATGAAGGCGCGCGCGGCCTGAGTGACCTGTGGCTCGATATCGGGCGGCGGCGCAGGCGCTGCCGTG
>JAIXTH010000187.1 GCA_027484265.1 Alphaproteobacteria bacterium | reverse complement strand
GGGGTCCATTGCTGCGTGAAAGCCTGAGTATTGACCATCACCCACGACCATGAGGTCTCGGCCAGCTGTAGCGTGGACGGTCAGGGTGCCATCGGGCATCAGTGTTCGTGCAACGGGCCCGTCGAAGGCCAAAGAGAACGGGGTCAATCCAGCCGTGCTGAAGGCCGACCCGGTCGGGGGGCGGGCCCGCGCGCCACCGATATCTGCAGCCAGGCTGGTGTGCACCAGCACACTCTCGACCATCGAGGGGGCATAACGGCCCGTCTGAGCTCCCGGGCTCCATTGCCCGTCAATGAGGTCAAAGGTAACAAGCTGGCGGAGTTGCTCGTCGGCGATGAGTAGCCGACTGGCCGAAACAAAGCGGGCAGCCACGGCGTCAGCCGACACCCGCCATACCTGCGAGATCCCTTGCGCATCCGGCCAGGCAAGGGCCTGCGCACTCGTTTCTTCCACCAATGGGTTGGATGATGCTTCGGGAACACCCTTTTGAACCAGCAGCAAATGTGCGCCGCCGGGCGCAAGTTCGAGGCTACTTGCTTTACAGACCGGATCGCCTGTCCAGCCCTCTGAGAAGCGACGGGTATTAGGCGCTATTTCTGGTTGCGGCTCGCGTTGTCCGACGGACGGAACGGTGGTCGGTTGGCTCTGCGCATCGAGGGCCAGACCATGCGCCGACATAACCGTGCATGCTGCTGTCAGGCTAGCTGCCAGAGTTGTGACGGCATGAAGGCGCATGGACTGTCCTGCTCATGGATCAGTTGTTGTAGAACCAAGCGCCGTTGCTGAACACCTGGACCTGACCGGCCGCATTGACCCGAGCGAGCTGATCGAAGCCGATGCCATTTGTGCGATCATCCCGGGCCGAATAAGTCCATCCGTCCTTTGTCCAGCTCTGCCGCACAATATTGCCCTCGGTAGTCGTGGTGATATCGCTCTGGGTGAGGCCCCGCTGATAGAGCCCCACTGCGAGGTTGAGAAGAATTTCGCTGAGGAACTCGGGATCATCCCATTCACGGCCAATCTCATGGACCGCATAGGCTCCTTGTGACATCATGTACGTTTGCAGTGCCTGATAGCCCGGTCCGTAGACCGCCTCCATGATATCGAAACCTGCGAGGCCACCATAGCTTCTACCGCGTACCACCACCACGTCCACATTTCCGCCGCTCACCTGAGCTACTTCAGTTTGCGTCAGCTCTCTCATGGGGGTCTCCTTCCCTGATCCAAAGAACGGTGCACGGTTAAGTGCATATGAATTAGTATGTGCTATTCTGGACGAGTCAAGTGACGCACAGCCTGAAGTGTGTATTTTTCGAATCCGTGCAGCTGCCGCCAGGATCCCTCTTCGGATGTACAGCCTGAAAATGAACTGCAGGCTTAGATGGGGTTGGCTTGATATCCGTCCCAACGCGAATGCGGTGGGGCGCGCACCAGCCTCGGCAAACGCCGACGCGGGACGAGCGCGGAGCCGTGAAGGACGAGCGCAGTGTCGAATGGGACGCGTTCAGCTGGCAGTCTGCCACCGGTACGGGTGGCTGGATAGCCGGAGCCCCAAGCCGAGCTACTCTTTGTAGCGGTAGCCGACGCCGTAGAGAGTCTCGATCATGTCGAACTCGGTGTCGACTTCGCGGAATTTCTTGCGGATGCGCTTCACGTGGCTGTCGATGGTACGGTCGTCGACATAGACGCTGTCGTCATAGGCCGCATCCATCAGCTGGTCGCGGCTCTTCACGAAGCCGGGGCGCTGGGCGAGGGCCTGCAGCAGCAGGAATTCGGTGACGGTCAGGCGCACCGGCTTGCCCTTCCAGGCGCAGATGTGCCGGTTGGGGTCGAGGGTCAAAAGGCCGCGGGTCACGACCTTGCGGTCGCCTTCCTGCGGCCCCGACTGGGCGGGGTCCATGTTGGGGCCGCCGCGCGCGCGGCGCAGCACCGCCTTCACCCGCTCGGACAGCAGACGGGTGGAGAACGGCTTGCGGATGAAATCGTCGGCGCCGATGGAGAAGCCGATCACCTCGTCGATCTCGTCATCCTTGGAGGTGAGGAAGATCACCGGCATCTGGCTGGTCTCGCGCAGCTTGCGCAGGAGCTCCACCCCGTCCATCCGCGGCATCTTGATGTCCAGCACCGCGATATCGGGCGGCTGGGCGATCAGGGCGGTCAGCGCCTCCACCGGATCGGCATAGGCGCGGACGGTGTAACCTTCGGACTGGAACAGGATTTCCAGCGAGGCGCGGATGTTCTGGTCGTCATCGACGAGCGCGATGGTGGTGGTCATGCAAGCCCCTTGGTCAAGCCCCTGTATCCGGCGTCGCGGGGCAAGGCAAACCGCTGCAGGCCCCCGGTCCCCCGACCGGAGCGCTGGTGGAGCGCTCCGGTGGCACAAGTTGGACCGGTCCGGGGCGGTGGACTGGCAGGATGATGGCGGATCGTGGGCAGATGGTTTGCGCTTACTGAACGGCTGGCGCGGCCGCCGCCGGCAGCTGATAGGCAATCGGTGCATCCGGTCCCATGGGCCAGCCGAACCCGACCCACACCGAGATCATCACCAGCGAGCCCAACAGGATCGCGATCGAGAACGGCAGCATGGTGGCCACCATCGAGCCGATCCCGAAGTCCTTCACGTAACGCTGGGCGAACACCAGCGCCATCGGGAAATAGGCCATCAGCGGCGTGATGATGTTGGTCGAGCTGTCGCCCAGCCGGTAGGCACCGGTCACCACTTCGGGGCTGTAGCCCATCAGCATGAACATCGGCACCACGATGGGGGCGAGCATCCCCCACTTGGCCGAAGCCGAGCCGATCAGCAGATTGATCGAGGCTGTCATGATGATCAGCAGCACGAACAGCATCGGGGCCGGCAGACCCAGCGCCTTGATCCCCTCGGCGCCATTGATCGCCAGCACGGCACCGAGGCCCGACCAGTTGAACATGTCGATGAAGTGCGCCGCCGCGAACGCCAGCACGATATAGGCGCCCATCTCGGCCATCGAGCTGTTGACGTCCGCCACCGCGTCCTTGTCCGACTTGTAGCGGCCGGTGCAGATCCCGTAGGCGAGGCCTGCCAGGAAGAAGGCCCCCGCCAGCGCCGCCACCAGCGCCGTAAAGAACGGCCCCATCTGCTGCATCACGTCGGGCCCGGCTTCCGGATCGCGCAGCGCGCCGCCCGGCAGCGCCATCAGGCACACCGCCACGATCGGCACCACCAGCCACACCGTGCCCCAGAACACGCCGCTGCGCTCCTGCGGCGTGAGCTCGGCGCGCTTGACCTCGCTGGCGGCGGCATCGGCATGGCCCGACCAGGTGCCCAGGCGCGGCTCGACGATCTTGTCGGTCACGAACCAGCCCAGCAGCGTCACCAGGAAGGTGAAGGCGATGATCAGATAGTAGTTGTCGGTGATCGTGTAGGTCCAGGTCGGGTCCACGATCCGGGCGGCTTCCTGGGTGATGCCCAGCAGCAGCGCGTCCAGCGACGACGGGAACAGATTGGCCGAAAAGCCCCCCGAAACCCCCGCAAACGCTGCGGCAAGGCCCGCGATCGGGTGGCGCCCGGCGGCGGCAAAGATCGCGGCCCCCAGCGGCACCAGCACCACATAGCCCGCATCCACGGCAATCGAGGACATGCAGCCCAGGAACACCACCAGCGGGGTGAGGATCGCCTTGCTGGCGCCCTTCAGCGCCCCGCGCAGCGCCGCCGAGAAATAGCCCGACTTCTCGGCAATCCCGGTGCCCAGCATCATCACCAGCACCGTGCCCAGCGGGGCAAAGGCGGTGAGGGTCCTCGGCATCTCCTCCAGCAGCTTGCGCAGGTTCTCGTTCGACAGGAGGCTCGTCACCTCCATGGTCTTGCCGGTGCCCGGATTCACCGCGCTCCAGCCCAGCGCCGCACCGATCACCGACACCACGATCAGGATGCCGATGAAGATGAAGAACAGCGTGGTGGCGTCGGGCAGCTTGTTGCCGGCCCGCTCGATGGCGTCGAGCATCCGCATGGCAGCGGACTTGCGCACCGCAGCTTGGCTGGAATCGGACATGAAACGCATCCCCCGGGAGTAACCATCAGGTGCGGGCAGCCATTCTGGCCAGGACCGGTGCCTGTGGTGTGTCAGTTGTAGTGCCTGTGTAGCCAAACCGGCGCCCGGGGGCAGGGGCAGCACTGCTCACGAAAGCGCGAGCAACAGTGGCGCGGAGGCGTCCGGCTCAGCGCGCGCCGAACAGCGCCGTACCCAGACGGATGTGGGTGGCGCCGCAGCCAACTGCCGCTTCCCAGTCACCGCTCATCCCCATCGACAGCACCGTCAGCCCATGCCGGACGGCCAGCTGCGCCAGCAGCGTGAAGTGCCGCTCGGGCGGCTCGTCCACAGGCGGAATACACATCAGCCCTTCCACCCTCAGCCCCAGCGTGCGGGCGTGGGCAAGAAGTGCGGCGACGTCATCGGGCAGCACCCCGGCCTTCTGGGGCTCGGCCCCGGTGTTGACCTGGACCAGCAGGCGCGGGCTGCGCCCGGCTTTCGCGCAGGCCTTTGCCAGGGCGTCCGCCAGGGCGGGCCGGTCCAGCGTCTCGATCACGTCGAACAGCCGCACCGCATCCAGTGCCTTGTTGGTCTGCAGCGGCCCGATCAGCCGCAGCTCCAGCTGCTCGCGCCCGGGCACCCCCGCCCAGTGATCGCGCGCCTCCTGCACCCGGTTCTCGCCGAATACGGTGAGCCCGGCTGACAGGGCATCGGCCAGGGTCTGGCGGGCCTGGGTCTTGACCACGGCGGTCAGGGTCACCGCGCCGGCAGTCCGGCCGCAGGCGAGGGCGGCAGCGTCGATCCGGGCCGTCAGCCCTGCGATCCGCTGGTTCAGGACCTGACTGCCGACCGGATCGGGTACCGGAAAGGCGGTGGGGAAGGGGGCTTCGATCATGGCGTGTCCGATAGGGCGCCGGGCCTGCCTGCGTCCAGTGTCCCGACCGCAGCGGCGGGTGCGTCACGGCGCGCACCG
>JAIXTH010000230.1 GCA_027484265.1 Alphaproteobacteria bacterium | reverse complement strand
GCTGTGGCTGCACGCCATCTGGCGCGGGGCGGGGCCAGCCTATGGCCGGGCGATGCGCGACGGCATCGCTGGCCTGCCCACAGCCTTCGAGCGCCGCCGCCGGCTGCAAGCCGGGCGCGTTGCCTCCAGCTGGGACATCGCCCGTGTCCTGTCGTGGTCGCCGCTGGCCCTCGCCACAAGAAGACCGGTGAGCCGCAGGGCCAGTTGACGGCGCATCGGGCATCTGCAGCCGGGGCCCCGCCCCAGACACAGTCTCAACACGATGGCGCCGCACAGAGGAAGGCCTGCTATCCGACCGGATTTCATCCAGGGCTGTGCGCCAGGACTTCGAGGCTGCCAGAGCCGCGTTCGGTGATATAGCCCGCCACCAGCCTGGCCGGGGTGATGTCGAAGGCCGGGTTGGCGGCGGGGGAGGCTGTGAGACGGATGGTGGCGAGGGGGCCGTCGCGCCCGTCCGCGCCAGTGACCGGGCCGGTTGCCAGCTGCTGCTCGCTCGCGGCGCGCTCCTCGATCGGGATGGCGGCGCCGGTCGGGCAGGCGGGGTCGAAGGTGGAATAGGGCAGGGCGACATGGAACGGCACGCCGGTATCGGCGGCAGCCAGCGCCTTCAGATAGGTGCCGACCTTGTTGCAGACATCGCCGTTGGCGGCCACCCGGTCGGCGCCGGTGATTGCCAGATCCACCTGGCCGCGCTGCATCAGAAGCCCGCCCGCATTGTCGCTGATCACCGTGTGCGGGACGCCGTGCTGGGCGAGTTCGAAGGCGGTCAGCAGGGCGCCCTGATTGCGCGGGCGGGTCTCGTCGACCCACACATGCACTGGCAGGCCCGCATCATGGGCGCGGTAGATCGGGGCGAGCGCCGTGCCCCAGTCGACAGTCGCCAGCCAGCCGGCATTGCAGTGGGTGAGGATATTCACCGGCCCCGCCGCACCGGGTGTGCCCGCCTTGCCCGCCAGCGCCGCCTCGATCAGTGGCAGGCCATGGCGGCCGATGGCCTCCGACAGCGCTGCATCCTCGTCGCACAGCGCCTGCGCCCGCACCGCACCGGCTGCGGCCCGGTCGGCCGGAGCCAGCGACCGCAGGGTCTCCAGCATCCGGGCCAGCGCCCAGGCGAGGTTCACGGCGGTTGGCCGGGTGGCGGCGAGACGGCTGGCGGCCGCCTCCATCGCCCCGTCCGAGGCATCGTCCCGCAGCGCCAGCACCAGCCCCCAGGCGGCGGTCATGCCGATCAGCGGCGCCCCGCGCACCCACATCGCTGCGATCGCCTCGCAGGCCTCGTCCAGCGTTTCGATCCGCACCCAGCGGACGTCCCAGGGCAACAGGCGCTGGTCCAGCACCTTCACCGCGCGCCCGTCATCCCACAGGCTGATCGAGCGATGCCAGACGCCGCCGAGCTTCACCGGCCCGCCTCCGGGTCGATGTCGGCAAAGCTCGCGACACAGCCGGGGGCCGGACCGCCGTCCGCCCGGTCGACATGGACCGTCGCGAGGCCCGCTTCACGGGCGGCAGCGATCTCGCCGGGGTGGTCGGACAGGAACAGCACCTCGCCCGGTGCCCGGCCGATGGCGCCAGCGATGGCGGCATAGCTGTCGGGGGCAAGCTTGGGGCCGGTGGTGGTGTCGAACCAGCCGCTGAACAGGCTGGTCAGGTCGCCGGCATTGGAGTGGCCGTAGATCAGCTTCTGTGCCGCGACCGAGCCCGAGGAATAGACATGCAGGGTATGGCCCGCCCCATGCCAGCGCCGCAGGGCATCGGCGGCATCGTCATAGATGTGCCCTGTCAGCTCCCCCGCCGCATAGCCCTCGGCCCAGATCAGGCCCTGCAGCGCCTTGAGCGGGGTGATCTTGCGGTCTTGTGCGATCCAGCGCCGCAGCACCGCCACGCAGCCGGCGTCATCCAGATGCCGCGCGCCCTCGATCTGGCGCACCTCGTCGAGATGCGGGCGGGCGAGGTCCGGGTTGCGGGCCACAAAGTCCGCCAGATGCCGGTCGGCATAGGGGAACAGGGTCTCGTGCACGAAACTGATCGAGGAGGTGGTGCCCTCGATGTCGGTGACGATGGCGCGGGGCCTGCTGGCACCTGAGGCGGCGGGTGTGGTCATGGGGTTCAGGCGGCCGCGTCGGCCAGCGGGCGGGCGGTGGCGGCGTGATAGTCGGGAAAGCGCGTGGCGATGGTGTCGCCGGTAAAGTCGGCCACCCAGCCGTCCGGGCTGGTGAACAGGCGGATCGCGGCAAAGCGCGGCGTGGTGCCCATGTCGAACCAGTGGGTGGTGCCCTTGGGCACCGCGATCAGATCGCCGGCCTCGCACAGGGTCATCAGCACGTGGCCATCAATGCGCAGATAGAACAGGCCTGAGCCCTCGACAAAAAACCGCACCTCGTCATCGGCATGGGTGTGCTCGTTGAGGAATTTGGCCCGCAGCGCCTCCTTCTGCGGATTGTCGGGCAGCACCCGGATCACGTCCACAGACTGATAGCCGCCCTCGGCAATCAACCGGTCGATGTCGGCGCCATAGGCGTCCAGAACCGCCGTGTCGGCCGCATCATCCGGCAGCGGCGCCTTCGGTGTCCAGCGCTCGAAGGCCACGCCGGCGGCGCCGAGGCGCGCGGCGATGGCCGCACCGTCGGTGCTGTCGAACAGGATGCGGTCCGGATCGCTGTCGGGGGTGATGGTCAGGCGGCTCATCGGTTGGCTCCCAGTTGGATCAGGCCCAGCTCGAGGCCGAGCAGATACTCCACCGTCTCCACCACCCGGGCCGCCTCGTCCATCGACCGGCCCCAGCCATAGACACCGTGGTCGCGGATAACATAGGCGGGCGGCGCGGGCTGCGCCAGCAGCTGCGGCTCGATCCGGGCCGACAGGCGCACCATGTCCTGGTCATTGTCCACCACGGGCAGGGCCACCGCGGTGTCGTGGGTCGTGATGCCGGGGAAGGCCTTGAGCAGTTCCCAGCCAGCCAGCCGGATCGCCAGTGCCTCCGGGCGGGCGCGGGCCAGGATCAGGCTGGCGGTGCCGTGGCTGTGCAGCACGGCGTTGGCCTGCGGGAACAGCCGGTAGATCTGGCAGTGCAGCAGCGTCTCGTCGGAGGGCCTGGCCGGATCGAGCGGAGTGCCGTCCGGGGTGATGCGCATCACGTCTGCGGCCTCGATCCGCCCCTTGTGGGTGCCCGAAGCGGTGATCGCCAGCGTGCCGTCGTCCAGCCGGTGCGAGTAGTTGCCGCCGCCCCCCGGTGCCCAGCCGCGCCGGTCGAGCCAGCGGCCCGCGGCCACGATGGCGTCGGCGGCAGCGGTGAAGGGGACAGGCGCGCGGGTGCGGATCATCCCCGCCTTGTGGCGCGCCCGGCCCGCCGGTTCAACGCCGCTCCTCATAGCCCGGCTCGGGGGCGATGAAGGGATGGGTGGGGTCTTCCTCGGGTTTGCAGGCCTCCATCCGTGGCAGGACCCGCGACAGGATGATCAGACCCGCCACCGCCGACAGGATCGAGCCGGCATAGACCCCGATCCGCACCGGCGCTGCCAGCGCCGGATCGTCATAGGCCAGCGCCCCGATGAACAGGCTCATGGTGAAGCCGATACCGGCTATGCAGGCCACACCCACGATCTGGATCAGGGTGCCGGGCTTTGGCGCCTTCAGGGCCAGAGCTGCCAGCAGCGTGAAGGCGGTGATCCCCAGCGGCTTGCCGAGGAACAGCCCCAGGGCCGCCCCGAGCGACACCGGGTGCAGGGCTGCCTCGAGACCGCCGCTGAAACTCACCCCGGCATTGGCGAAGGCGAACACCGGCATCACCAGGAAGTGGACCCAGGGCCGCAGGTCATGCTCGGCCTGGTGCAGCGGGCTGTTGCCCCGCCTGTCCTTCAGCGGCACGCAGGCGGCGATCAGCACGCCCGCGATGGTGGGGTTCACGCCGGAATTCTGCATGAAGACCCACAGCACCAGCCCCACCATCACATAGAGCCCCACCCGGGAAACGCCGAGCCGGTTCATCGCCACCAGCAGTGCCAGCACGCCTGCCGCCCACAGCAGCTGGTCGACGAAGATCTGGTCGGTATAGACAAAGGCCACGATCAGGATCGCACCGAGGTCGTCCACCACCGCTACCGCCAGCAGGAACGCCTTCAGCGCCGCCGGTACCCGGCTGCCCAGAAGCGACAGCACCCCCAGGGCAAAGGCAATGTCGGTCGCCGCCGGGATCGCCCAGCCGTCGGCAAAACCGCCAGGCCCCGCCAGTGCCAGGAAGATCAGGGCCGGCGTCGCCATCCCGCCCGCTGCCCCTGCCACCGGCAGGATCGCCGCGCGCGCATCCGACAGCTGACCCTCCAGCAGCTCCTTCTTCAGCTCGAGGCCGACAAAGAAGAAGAAGATCGCCATCAGGGCGTTCTTGACCCAGTCGGACACCTTCATGGTGATGCCCGCACCCTCTGGCCCGATGGTGAAGGGGGTGGCCAGCGCCTGGGCATGCAGCGGCCCCAGCGGCGAGTTCACCACGATCACCGCTGCTATGGCAGTCGCCACCAGCAGGGCGCCCGGCCCGGCATCAACCGGCAGGATGCCCAGGATCTTCCTGTCGGAACCAGACACCGCCATCACAAGACACCTTCCCATTGATCAGGGCCCGGACAGTCCCGGCCTGCTGGCGATCGACGGGCCGGACGCTGAACACGGTCGCGTCCTTCCCCCTAGCATGCACCACGCGCGCTGGCTTTGGCCTGTTGCGACCGGCCTTGCACGGGGTGGCAGATGACAATGTCTTGAGCGATCCGTGATCGCTCGGGCGGGCGTGAGCCGGTCAGCCGGGGCTGCGGCGCCTGCGGGCGCCCGGCACAGCGTCGCGTGCCAGGGCATCGGCCCGCTCGTTCAGCGGATCGCCGGCATGGCCCTTGACCCAGCGCCACTCGACCGTGTGCGGCGCGGCGGCCGCCTCCAGCCGCTGCCACAGATCGACATTCACCACCGGCTCGCCGGTCTTGCGGCGCCAGTTGTTCTTCTTCCAGCCATGGATCCAGCTGGTGATGCCTTGGCGCACATACTGGCTGTCGGTGTGCAGGGTCACGGTGCAGGGCCGCTTCAGCGCTTCCAGCGCGGCAATCGCGCCCATCAGCTCCATGCGGTTGTTGGTGGTGTTGGCCTCGCCCCCGCACAGCTCCTTCTCGTGGCCGCCCCATTGCAGGACTGCGCCCCACCCGCCCGGGCCGGGATTGCCCGAACAGGCACCGTCGGTGTGGATGCTGACAACAAGAGACCGTGCTTCGCCCATGGCGCGCGGTTTACACCGTTGCGGCCCGCGCGACAGGGGGGCGCGGCCATCGGCCTGCACTGGCTGGCAGCAGGTCGCGGTGGGGCCGCCGCCCGGCCGTTCAGGCCACTTCCACCAGTTCCGGCCAGCGGGCGATCAGCTCGCGGTTCTTGGCGGCGCGGTTGGCCGGGTTCACGGTGGCGGGATTGCCGCGCAGGCGCATCGCGAACAGGTCGCCATAGCCGAACGGCGCGGCAAAGCTGAGGCGCCCGTCGGGTTCGAGCCGCACCGCCACCGCATGCAGCGTGCACAGATACCGCTCCAGTGCCGCATCGGTCGAGGGCAGGGCCGGATAGTCGCCGCCGAACCGCTGGCCGAACCACAGATGCACCCGGGCCTGGTTGCGCACTTCCACCAGCGGCCGCAGCGCCTCGGGCAGGGCCGCCTCCACCCGCCGGATCACCGCATCTTCGGCTTCCCACGAGGTGTCGGGGTCGAAATAGGCGATGTCATAGTCCTTGATGCCATAGTCCGGCGCCCGGCCGGTCATGTGGTTGAAGACCGTGCCATAGACCGCCCCGGATACCAGCCGCCAGTCGGGCAGGCCCGCCGCCGCGATGGTCTCCAGCACCGTCATCACCCGGGGGCTCGCGCGCAGCGCCGCCTCGATCCGGGCCTCGGCCTCAGACGGGGGCAAGGCGCAGCCTCCAGCCATGATCCAGCGGCCCGTGGCCGCCGCCAAGGCCCGGCGCATGGCGGATCGCGCCCAGCACATAGGTGCGGGCCGCATCCACCGCGTCTTCCAGACTGCGGCCCTGTGCCAGGTAGGAAGCGATGGCACTGGCCAGGGTACAGCCGGTGCCGTGGGTGGAGGTGGTTTCGATCCGCTCGGCCACGAAGAACAGTTCGCCATCCGGCGTGGCCAGCAGGTCGGTGAAGCGCGCACCCTCCACATGCCCGCCCTTGACCAGCACCGCCCGGGCACCGGCCCGCAGCAGCCGCTCGGCCGCGCGCCGCTGTCCGTCCAGGGTCTCGACTTCAATCCCGGTGAGGCGGGCCGCCTCGGGGGCATTGGGGGTGAGGAGCGTCGCGCCCGGCACCAGGATCGAGCGCACGGCCTCCACCGCCCGCTCTTCCAGCAGCGGATGGCCGCCCTTGGCCACCATCACCGGGTCCACCACCCGGCCGACACCGGACGCGTGGGTGTCGAGCGCCTCGGCCGCGGTCTCGACGGTTTCCACCGTGCCCAGCATGCCGGTCTTGATGATGTCGGCGCCAAGGTCGCCGGCGACACTGGCGATCTGATCGCGGATGGTGCGCAGTGGCACGGCCACCACGTCGGTCACGCCCAGCGTGTTCTGCACCGTGATGGCGGTGATGGCGGTCATGGCATAGCCGCCGGTCATGGTGATGGCCTTGATGTCGGCCTGGATCCCGGCGCCGCCGCCACTGTCCGAGCCTGCCACCACCAGCACCCGGCCCTTCGCCGCCGTTTGCGCTGTCTCCCCGGCCATCACAAAGCTCCTTCCACGGCCCGCCACACGGCAAAGGCCTGCGCCGTCTCGCGCACGTCATGCACCCGCACGATCGCCGCCCCGCTGTGCAGGGCCAGCAGCGCCGCTGCCAGCGAGCCGCCCAGCCGGTCGCCGGGATCGCTCGCGCCGGGGTCGATCCGTCCGATGAAGCTCTTGCGCGAGGCGCCCACCAGCACCGGCAGCCCCAGCGCCGCCAGACGCGGCAGGGCCGCCATCAGGGCCAGATTGTGCTCCAGCGTCTTGCCGAAGCCGATGCCCGGATCCACCAGCAGCCGCTCGCGCGCGATCCCGCCCCGCACACAGGCGCCGATCCGCGACACCAGAAAGCCCAGCACCTCGGTCACCACGTCCTGATAGGCCGGGGCCACCTGCATGGTCTGCGGGGTGCCCCGGGCATGCATCAGCACCACCGGCACCGCGAGCTCGGCGGCGACCGCCAGGCTGTCCTCATCATGGGTGAGGGCCGAGACGTCGTTCCAGACCGTGGCGCCTGCCGCTACCGCCGCCCGCGCCACCGCGCTCTTGCGGGTATCCGCCGACAGCGGCACGTCGAAACGCGCTGCCAGCGCCTCCAGCGCCGGGACCAGCCGCTCGATCTCGGCATCCACCGGCACGGTGTCCGCACCCGGCCTCGTGCTTTCGGCGCCGATATCCAGCAGGTCCGCGCCCGCTGCCAGCTGGCGGGCGGCGGCGTCCACCACATCGGTCACGCTGGCGAGGCGCCCGCCGTCAAAGAACGAATCCGGCGTCACGTTCAGCACACCCATCACCAGCGGACGCGGACGGGTTGCAAGGAGGCCGGGCAGGTCAGTCATGTGGCGGTGGATATCGGCACTTCGCCATCAGCGGGCAAGGTGCGCTGCGCACCAGCACGCAGCCCGGCCCTTGGACCGCGCCTGTCATCGCCCTGTCGCGCACCTGTCACGCCAGATTCGCCGAAGCAGCCTAGCGCCCCCGCCGTGGGAAACGCCTGTGTCTTGCGTGCGGTTTGCCGTCCCCCGGGCACCGCAGCCACTGGAGGGCCTGCGAAATGATCGGTATACGGATACCAGATGACTGGAAGGGTACGGTGATGGCAGCGACGCGGCGTGGCATTCTGGCTGGATCGGTTCTGGCGGCAGCGGCCTGTACGGTCTCGGCGGCTTCGGCGGCCGAGGGGCCGTTCCAGCATGGCGTGGCCAGTGGCGATCCGCTGCCGGACGCGGTGGTGATCTGGACCCGGATCAGCCCGCCCGAGGGTGCGCCGCGCCTGGCCGAGGTGCTGTGGGACGTGGCCGAGGACGAGGGCTTTGCCCGCATCATCCGCTCGGGCCGCGCCGAGACCGGGGTTGCCCGCGACTTCACGGTCAAGGTGGATGTCACCGGCCTGGCCCCCGGCCAGCGCTACTTCTACCGGTTCCGGAGCGGTGCCCATCTGTCCGGCACCGGCATCACCCGCACAGCTCCGGCGCGCGAGGCCGATGTGGCGGCCCTGCGCCTTGCCGTGGTGTCGTGCTCGAACCATCCCGCGGGCTATTTCAATGTGTACCGGGCGATCGCGGTGCGCGGCGACGTCGATCTGGTGCTGCACCTGGGAGACTACATCTACGAGTACGGCGCCAGTGGCTATGCCACCCAGTTCGGGCGGCAGGTGGGGCGGGTGCCCGATCCGCCGCACGAAATCGTCAGCCTCGACGACTATCGCCGCCGCTATGCCCAGTACCGCTCCGACCCGGACCTGCAGGCGGCCCATGCCTGCGCCCCTTGGCTGGTGACCTGGGACGACCACGAATTCACCAATGATGCCTGGATGGCCGGGGCCGAGAACCACACCGAGGCCACCGAAGGCCCGTGGAGTGCCCGCAAGGGCGTGGCGCTGCAGGCCTATTACGAGTGGATGCCGCTGCGCGATCCGGCTCCCGGCGGCAGCTTCGAAGCCATCAACCGCGCCTTCGACTGGGGCCAACTGGCCTCGATCACCATGCTCGAGACCCGGATCCTGGGCCGTGCCCAGCAGCTCGACCCGGCGGCGGCCCTGGCGGGCCTGACGCCCGGCTCGGAGGCCTTCATGGCGGCGCTCGCTGGCCTGAACCGGGCCATGGCCGATCCCGAGCGCCAGCTGCTGGGACCGGCGCAGGAAAGCTGGCTGGCAGGGCGCTTTGCCGCCGATGCCGGCCGCCAGGTGCGCTGGAACCTGCTGGGGAACCAGATTATCATGGCCCGGGTGCCGGCACCGGATTTCCGGGGTGGCCTGCCGCAGGATGTGATCACGCGGCTGGTGCAGGCCCTGCCGCAGGCGGAAGGCTATATGGACCTGGCGCAGCTGGGCCTGCCGCTCAATCTCGATGCCTGGGATGGCTATCCGGCGGCGCGCGAGCGGCTCTATGCGGCGGCAAAGGCTGCCGGGGTGCGGCTGGTGACCCTCACGGGCGACACCCATTCCAGCTGGGCCAACCGGCTGGTGGATGCGGGCGGCGAGCTGCGGGGGGTCGAGTTCGGCTGCTCGTCGGTGACCAGCCCGGACTTTGCCGACACGTTCAATGCCCTGGGCCTCGATGGCAGCCTGATCGGGCCGCTGATCGCCAGCGGCGCCCCGGATGTGATCGAGCATCACGAGGGTCAGCGTGGCTTCGTGTTGCTGGACGTGACTCCCGAGGCGGTCCGTGCCGATTTCATCGCCATCAGCACCGTCTTCGCCCGGGACTTCACCGCCAGCCGCCGCAGCACCTGGCGCTGGGACGGTGGCGCGGCAGGCCTGGTGGCGGCGGGCAGCTAGGTCCTGCCTGCACCTTTGCCGGCAAAAGCGCGCTGTCATGGCTCGACAGCGCGCGGCCGGTGGCGCATCACTGTGCCGTACCCAACCCATGCCGCCCGTGACGGGCCGCAGCTTCGCATGGACCGAACCCATGACCGGCTCTTCCAGGCCGCCGCCCCGCCAGGGCACCCGTTCCAAACGACCGGCAGGCTCCGGCCCCCGCCCGGGCCCGGGCTTCAGCTCCGATCCCGGCTCCGGCCCCCGCCCGGGCCGCGCCGCCGCGGGCCGGTCGAAGCCGGCGGCCGCATCCGCTGCACCTGCCATGGCCCCCGAAACCGCCGACGCGCCCGGTGGCAGCGAGCGGATCGCCAAGGCACTGGCGCGGGCCGGGGTTGCCTCCCGCCGCGATGCCGAGCGGCTGATTGCCGATGGCCGGGTGGCTGTGAACGGCACGCAGCTGGCCACACCGGCCTTCCTGGTCTCGCCGCGCGATCGCATCACGCTCGATGGCCAGCCGGTGCAGCGGCCCGAGGCCCTGCGCCTGTGGCGCTATCACAAGCCGGCAGGTCTTGTGACCACCCACCGCGACCCGGCCGGACGGCCCACCGTGTTCGAGCATCTGCCGCCGGAGCTGCCCCGGGTGATCTCGGTCGGGCGCCTCGACCTGAATACCGAGGGCCTGCTGCTCCTCACCAATGATGGCGCGCTGGCGCGGTCGCTGGAGCTGCCGTCCAGTGGCTGGCTGCGGCGCTACCGGGTGCGGGCGTTCGGGCGGCCCGACGTCGAGGCTCTGGCGGGGCTCCGCCAGGGGATCACGGTGGACGGGATTGCCTATGGTCCGGTGGAGGCCCTGCTCGAGCGCGCCGATGGCGCCAATGCCTGGCTGACGGTGTCGCTGCGCGAGGGCAAGAACCGCGAGGTGCGCACCGTGCTGGAGGCCGTTGGCCTCAAGGTGAACCGGCTGATCCGCGTCAGCTACGGACCCTTCCAGCTGGGTCACCTGCCCGCAGGCACGGTGGAAGAGGTGCCGGCATCGGCTTTCCCGGAGATGCTGGGCCGCCTGATGCCGGACGAGCCGGTGCGCGGCACCCGCCCGCCGGAACCGCTGGTGACAGCAGCGCCTGAAGGCAAGCCGGACAAGGCAGGCAAGGCGGGCAAGCCGGGCAGGCCGGGCAAGCCGGGCAAGGATGCGCGCCCGGGCGGCGCGGCTGGCGCGAAGACCGACGCCCGCCCCGGTTCCAGGGCCGGTGTGCGGCCCGACAAGGCGGCCGGGCCCGGGCGCCCGCAGCAGCGCAAGGGCAAGCGGCGCCTCGATCCGTTCGAGGAAGAAGCCGCGATCGCGGCCACGCTGGCGGCCCGCCGCAAGGGGCCGGGCGCGGGCAAGGGCCCCAGCAAGGGCCCCGGCAAGGGACTTGGCAAAGCCTCCGGCAAGGGACCCGGCAAGGGTGGTGCTCAGCCGCGTTCCGGCGCTCCGTCCGGAAACAGCCGCAGCCACAGCTCCACCAGGCCCACCAGCAAGAGACCCTGAAGCAGGGGAAGGCCCAGCTCCAGCGCGGCTGATGGCATCTCCACCCCTGCCATCGCAGGCGACAGCACGATGCCGACGGTCAGATTGTTGCCGAGATGGGCGCCGAACGCCGCCTCGAGGCCTCCGGTGCGCGCCACCGCATGGACAAAGGCCGCGCCCAGGATGAACACCCGCGCGAGCTCGGCAGGCTCGATGCTGGTGGTGGCGTGCATGGCGGTGAACAGCGCCGCGCTGGTTGCCCCCGCCACCAGCCAGCCACTGCCGTGCCAGCCCACCCGCTGCACCAGCCAGCCCCGGCACAACAGCTCCTCGAACCCCACCTGGATGCAGAAGCCCATCACCAGCAGCGCCAGCATCAGCGCCCCCACCGGTGCGCCACTGGCGCCGCCCAGGTCCGCCCGCAGCCAGGCTTCCGCGCCACCGGGCATCACGACCGCCACCGCTCCGGTCACGAACACCACCATCAGGCCGAAGGCCGCCAGCCCGAGGCCGGGCCGCCAGCGTCCGGCCACCCGGATCAGCGATACCACCGGACGCCGCTCACCCGCCCGGCGCCAGATCAGCAGGGCTGCGAGCGGGGCCCCGAAGCCGAACGCCAGGATCAGGAACTGGTTCAGGGGGGTCTGGACATCGAGACTGCCCGTGGCAGCCGGGTTCAGATGGTGTCCCGCCATGCCCACCAGTATGATCGCCGCCAGCAGAAGGGCGTAGAAGCCCGCAAACAGGGCCAGCGTGGTCCACACCGGCGGCGGGCGCCGGGCTGGATCATTCAGGTATCGCAGGAATCCTGCTGCCACGCCGCGCTCTCCCGCTGCCGCACCACACGCGCCAGCGTTACGGCCTCCACCGCCGCTGCGCCAGCAGCCAGCAGGGCAGTCGTGCAGGCCTCGATGGTGGCACCGGTGGTGAAGACATCGTCCACCAGCACCACGGTGCGTCCCGCCACCCGCTTCTGGGCGCGCGGTGCGATCTGGATGGCACCTGCGACATTGGCATGGCGGCTGTCCCATCCACGGCCGTTCTGGCTGCCGGTGGCGCGGGTCCGGACCAGGGCATCGGGCAGGCTGGGCACGCCGGTGCGCCGCGCCAGCGCCTGTGCCAGCCAGGCCGCCTGGTTGAAGCCGCGGGTGGCCAGGCGGGTCCAGTGGACCGGGACCGGCACCAGAAGGTCCGCCTCCCGCACGAACGGCGCCGCATCCAGCATCAAGGTGGCGAAGAACCCCAGTCCCTCGCGCCGTCCCCCATGCTTGAGCCCCAGCACCAGCGGCCGCGACAGGTCGTCATAGGCAAGACCGGCCCGGTGGCGGCGGTAGGGCGGACTGCGGGACAGGCACGCACCGCATGTGGCCTCCGGCACCGGGCTGTCGGGCAGGGGGATCCCGCACCGCGTGCACAGCGGCCCTGCCAGCCGGTCCAGCGCCTGCCACAGCGGCGCCTCGATCGTGCCCGGATCGGCCACCGGCTGGTCCGACAGCAGCGAACGCGCCGGCCAAATCAGGTCCGCCACCGACCTCAGCCTAAGTTTGATTTGGTATAGTGTATCACTGCCATTCAAGGTGTGGTGGTGTTGACGGGCGGGCAGACGCATTGGAACAAGGACCATGGAATCTGGAACGCCCACAGTCTTCGATCAGGCCCTGCTCG
>JAIXTH010000290.1 GCA_027484265.1 Alphaproteobacteria bacterium | reverse complement strand
TCCACGCTGGCAGCGGCGGGGGCACCGGGGAAAAGGGCGGGCGGAGGACCTCTTCCCATTGACCACTAACCACCGGACAAACCGCCGGTGGCCCGCGCCCCGCTGGACCGCGCGGCTTCTGCCGCGCCCATGCCGGGGCAATGCGCGGCAGGAGCCGCGCGCTCCAGCGGTCCAACCAAACCATTGGGCTAGCCGTGATCGGGACCTGCCACCATCAAAAAAAGGCTCCGCCCGGGGGGCGGAGCCTTGCTGGTCCGGTGGTGGGCTGGATCAGCCAGCCACCGCGGCGGCATCACGCTCGCCCGTGCGGATGCGGATCGCGGTCTCGACATCCAGCACGCAAATCTTGCCGTCGCCGATCTTGCCGGTATTCGCGGCGTTGGTGATGGCCTCGACTGCCTTGTCCACCAGGTCGTCAGTGACCACCGCCTCGATCTTGACCTTGGGCAGCAGCTTCACTTCATATTCGGTGCCGCGATAGACCTCGGTCTTGCCCTTCTGGCGGCCATAGCCGCGCACTTCGGTAACGGTCAGACCCGAGAGACCAACTTCTGTGGCGGCATCCAGAACCGCGTCCAGGCGGCTCGGCTTGATGATCGCGATCACGAGCTTCATGCGTCCAGTCCCCTCATCGTCCATCGGCAGGCACGTCAGACACCGCAGGAATTCCCGCGATCCGCGCCCGGCCTTGCAACATTAGCGTCTTGCGACTTGTAACGCCAGCAGCGCGCTTGAGAGGGGGGCGGCGCGTCAGAACCGGCCGCAGGGCTGTCAAGCCTGATTTTTGGGCGCCCCAACAGCCTGACTGCCCGTGAATCGGGCGATTGCAGGCTGGGCGAGCAGAACCCGGCCGCTGCGCCCCGGCAGAGCGCCTGCATAGGTGCGTTTGACCGCCTCCACCATCAGCACACCCGAGAAGGTGGGCCACAGCCGGCCGCCAGCGGTTTCCCAGGCGTCGGCAGCGCCTGCGGCAATCTTCCACGGCAGCGGCGGCGCAAACAGCGCACGCCCCCAGGCCACCGGCTGGAACATCGCATCCTGCAGCAGGGTGGTCAGCTGGGGCTTCGACCAGGGACGCCCCTGCCCGAACGGCGTGCCATCGGCCCGCGCCCACAGCCCCCGCCGGTTGGCCACCACCAGCGCCAGCCGCCCCTCCGGCGCCAGGATCCGCCACAGCTCGCGCAGCAGCGGCCGCACCGCATCGGCCTCTTCCAGGGCATGGATCGCGACGATCCGGTCGAACATCGCCTCGGGAAACGGCGTGCGCTCCTCATCGCCGATGGTGGTGAGATTGGCGCCATTGGAGGGCCAGCACTCGACCCCCTGGGCAGCGGGCATGAAGGCCACCACCCGGCGCGCACCGGCGCGCCACGGCGCCAGATACGGGGTGGCGTAGCCATAGCCCAGCAGGTCGAGCCCGCGCATGTCGGGCCACAGCTCGAGCAGGCGGCGCTGCACCATCGCCTGCGCCACCGCCCCGAGCGGGCTGGCATAGAAGGATTGTAGTTCGAGGACATCGACGCGCATCGCAGCCATGCTACACGCAGTGCGCCCGCTGCGGGAGGGGGCCTTTCGCCATGCCAGACGCCAAGCTCGAGATTCACCAGTTCGCCTGCCTGTCCGACAATTACGGCTTCCTGGTGCGCGATGCCGCCACCGGCCGCACCGCCACCATCGACACGCCGGACGCCGATGCGATCCTGGCCGAGGCGGCCCGGATCGGCTGGACCATCACCGACATCTGGAACACCCACTGGCATCCGGACCATGCGGGCGGCAATGCCGCCATCGTGGCCGCCACCGGCGCGAAGGTCACCGGTCCGGCAGAAGTGGCCCGGATCGCGGCAGCGCCGGATGTGCTGGCGGCTCCCGGCCAGACCGTGGCACTGGGCGGCAGCATCGCCACCGTGCTGGATGTGGGCGGACACACGCTGGAGCACATCGCCTATCACTTTGCGGAGCACACGGTGGCCTTCGTGGGGGATGCCCTGTTCGCGCTGGGCTGCGGGCGGCTGTTCGAGGGGACGGCCGAGCAGGCCCATGCCAGTCTGGAACGGCTGATGGCGCTGCCCGATGCCACCACCATCTATTGCGCGCACGAATACACGCAGGCCAATGCCCGCTTCTGCGAGAGCCTGGGACCGGCCAGCGCCGCGCTGGCCAGCCGGATCGCGCAGATCGATGCGGCGCGGGCCGCAGGCCGCCCGACTGTGCCCACCAGCATCGGCCTCGAGCGGGCCACCAACCCGTTCGTGCTGGCCGACGAGGCCGGTCTGCGCGCCGCTCTGGGCCTGGCGGATGCCAGCCGCACCGCGCTGTTTGCCGAAGTGCGCCGCCGCAAGGATGTGTTCCGGTGAGCCCGCAGCAGGCACCCGCGCTCATCGGCGACATGCCGGCCCGCGAGGTGATCGCGCTGCTGGGGATGCAGCCGCACCCGGAAGGCGGCTGGTATGTGGAGACGTTCCGCAGCACCGACGGGCCCGATGACAGCGGGCGCGGCTGGATGACCGCGATCCACTTCCTGCTGGCGGCAGGCGATGTTTCCCACTGGCACCGGGTGGATGCGGTGGAGGGCTGGTTCTGGCAGGCGGGCGGGCCGCTGGTGCTGTCCACCAGCCTCGACGGGGTGACGGCCTCGGCGGTGACCCTCGGCCCCAATCTGCGAGCAGGCCAGAGGCTGCAGGCGATCGTGCCCGCCGGCGCCTGGCAGGCAGCCGAGAGCCTGGGGGCCTGGACCCTGGTCAGCTGCACCGTGGCACCGGGTTTCCGGTTCGCGGGCTTCGAACTCGCGCCTGCCGACTGGTTTCCGGGCAGGCCTGTGCGGTGATGCGCCTTGCCCCGGGCGCCCCGAACCCCCAAAGAGCGCGCATGATCCCCGAACTGACCCGGACGGAATGATGAAGGGCTGGCTGTTCTTTCCCCTGATGCTGGCGCTGATGGTCGCCATGGCGGCAGTGGCCATGACTCTGGCGCCGCCGCGCCCGGGTGCGCCGGTCGAGGCGGTGGCCGCCGATGGCGCGCTGGTGCTGGATGCGGTTGCCGTGAACCAGCTGGCGCCGACCCCCGGATTCCCGGTGACCTCCGCGCCCGGACTGGACGGAACCCAGACCGGCCCGCGCACCGTGGCCGATGCGGCACTGGCGGCTGGCTCGACCGGCGAGGGCGCGCGGCTGGTGCTGGGCCCTGCGCTGCGCGCCGCCCTGAAGGACCGCCCCGTGCGGCTGAGCCTGGATGTCGCAACCATCCCCTACACCACGTCGGCACAGCTGGCCGTGGGCTGGGTGACGGCAGGGCCGCCCCCCTCCTGGACCCTCGCCGATGTGCCCGCAGATGGCGGCACCGTGACGGTGGACCTGCCGGCCCCGGCTGGCGCGCCGCTGGCCCTGGCGCTCTGGCCTGCCGTCGAGGGCACCGGCAAGGGCATCGAGCTGCGCGGTGTGCGGCTGGAGCCGGTTGAGGCCGCCGCAGCCAGCGCCGTGGCTCCGGAGCCGCAACCATGACCACTGCCATGACCACCGACGAAACCCTGGCCATCGGCCGCCGCGTGATCGAGACCGAGGCTGCCGGCCTCGCCTTGCTGTCGGCCTCGCTGGACGCGCGGTTTGCTGCGGCCTGCGATCTGGTGGCGGGCCTGAAGGGCCGGCTGATCTGTGCGGGCGTGGGCAAGAGCGGGCACATTGCCCGCAAGCTGGCCGCCACGCTGGCCTCCACCGGCACCCCCGCGCAGTTCGTGCACCCGACCGAGGCCAGCCACGGCGACATGGGGATGATCGGGGCGGATGACGCGCTGCTGATCCTGTCCAAGTCGGGCGAGGTGCCCGAGCTGTCGGACATGCTGGCCTATGCCGGACGGTTCGGCGTGCCGCTGGTCGCGATCACGGCCCGAGCCGATTCGCCGCTGGGGCGGGCCGCGACCCACCTGCTGCTGCTGCCCGATGCACCGGAGGCCTGCGGCGAGACCCGGGCCCCCACCACCAGCACCACCATGCAGATCGCGCTGGGCGATGCGCTGGCGGTGGCGATGATCGAACGCAAGGGCTTCACCGCCAGCGACTTCCGGGTCTTCCACCCCGGCGGCAAGCTGGGTGCGATGCTGAAGACTGCGGCCGACCTGATGCATGGCGGCGATGCCCTGCCGAAGGTCGGGCCGGAAACGCCGATGCTGGACGCCCTGCTGGAGATGACCGCCAAGCGCTTCGGCTGCACCACGGTGGTGGACGATGGTGGCCGGCTGATCGGCATCATCACCGACGGTGATGTGCGCCGCCGCGCCGGACGGGGGCTGCGCACCATGACGGCGGGCGAAGTGATGACCCCCGACCCCATGACCTGCCCGCCCGGCATCCTGGCGGCCGAAGTGATGGCACAGCTGGCAACCAGCCAGCGCAATGTGATGATCGTGGCCGACGCCGACCATCACCCCCTCGGGATCCTGCACATCCACGACCTGCTCAGGGCTGGCGTGGCCTGAGGCCCGTTTCCCGGCCTTACGGGCAGGGGCTCGGGCAGGTGGCGTGCAGCGCATCGACGGCCTTTTCCAGCCCGTCGCTCCACGGCGCATCGAAGGCGTCGAGATTGGCGGTCAGCTGCTCCATGGTGGTGGCGCCGATGATCACACTGGTCATGAAGCTGCGGGTCGCACAGAATTTCAGGGCGAGCTGGACCGGCGTGAGGCCGTGGCTGGCCGCCAGCTCGCCGTATGCCCGCACCATCCGCTCGGCTGCCGCACTCTCGTAGCGCTGGCCCCGGTTGAACAGCGTGGTGCGCGCGCCGGGCGGCCGGGCGCCATCCAGATACTTGCCGGTGAGATAGCCCTGCGCCAGCGGCGAATAGGCCAGGAGGCCCACCTGCTCCTGCAGCGCCACTTCCGCCAGCCCCTGCTCGAAAGTGCGGTTGAGGAGGCTGTAGGCGTTCTGGATCGACACCAGGCGCGGCAGGCCGTCGCGCTCGGCGCGGTTCACGAACTGCATCACGCCCCAGGCGCTCTCGTTCGAGACACCGACATGGCGGATCGAGCCCTTCTCCACGTGCCGTGCCAGCGCGCCCAGGGTTTCCTCGAACGGCACATAATCGGCATCGTAATGCCGGTAGCGGTGGCCGCCGAAAATCCCCAGCCGCCGGTCGGGCCAGTGCAGCTGGTAGAGGTCGATATAGTCGGTCTGCAGGCGGCGCAGGCTGCCCTCCACCGCCACATCGATCTGGGCCGGGGTGAGGCGGGTCTCGATCCCGCCCGCGCGGAACCAGTCCATCGGCGAGCGCCCCACCACCTTGCTGGCGATGGTCACCCGGTCGCGGTTGCCACGCGCCTTCAGCCAGCTGCCGATGATCCGCTCGGTGGCGCCGAAGGTCTCGGCGCGGGGCGGGATCGCATAGAGCTCGGCGGTGTCGAAGAAATCCACCCCGCGCTCGAAAGCGAAATCCATCTGGGCATGGCCCTCGGCCTCGGTGTTCTGCTGGCCATAGGTCATGGTGCCGAGGCACACGATCGGGACGGTCAGGCCGGTACGGCCGAGGGGTTTGCGGATCATGGGCCTTGGCTCCTGCCGGACAGCGCGGCGACGCGGGCACGGGTGGCGCGGGTTTAGGGGTTGACCGTCCGGCGCGGAAGCGTGGCCCGCAGCCCGAAGCTGCGGATCGCGAACACCGCCAGCCGCGAGGCGATGATGTCGGCACCCTCGGCCGTGGGATGGATGCCATCCGTCTGATTCAGGCGCGGATCGAGGGCGACACCCGCCAGCAGGAACGGGTCGAGCGGGATCGCGAACTGGCGGGCAAGGTCTGGAAAGATCGCATCGAAGGCGCGGCGGTAGTCCGCGCCCCAGTTGGACGGCGCCTGCATGCCCGACAGCGCCACCCGGATGCGCCGCGCCTGGGCAGCCCGGATCATGGCAGAGAGGTTCTCGCGGGTCTGGGCCGGCTCGACACCCTGCAGCATGTCATTGCCGCCCAGGGCGATGATCACGGCACTGGTGCCCTGCGGCACGGCAAAGCCGAAGCGGGCGAGGCCGCCAGCGGTGGTGTCGCCCGACACTCCGGCATTCGCCACCCGCACATTCACCCCGGCCCAACGCATCCGGAACTCCATCCGCGCGGGCGGCGCCTGGTTGCGGGCAAGGCCGAAGCCTGCGGTCACACTGTCACCCAGCATGACAAGCCGGAATGGCGCAGGCTGCGCCGCCGCCGGCATCGTGGCTAGCGCCGATGCAGCGGCAAGACCGGAGGCGAACTGGCGACGGGAGCTGTCCATGGCTGCACAGGTGGCGCCCCACCCCGGTCTTGGCAAGCGGGGGTCTGCACCATGGACGGTCCATGCGCGGGTGAAGGGGGTTGTGAAAGGGCTGCGCAGACCTGTTGTCCGGCTTCGGCCCGTCGCTTGCGGCTTTGGTCGCAGACGGCCCGGTCGGCATCAAGGACGCATCTTCGATGCGCCGCAAGCGGTGGCTTCGCCATCCTTGACGCCAACCGCCCCGCCTGCGCCCACGCCTCCAGCGACGGGCCGAAGCCGGACAACAGGTTTCACGAAGGCCACCCTCCTGAACTGAAACAAGTTTCAGTTCAGGAGGATTGGGCCTTTTTCCGCTCGGGGCCTCTCCAGCCAACAGGGACTGGGAGAGGGACAGGTTGCTTCAAGGCCTGCCTTACCCCAGCGCCTCCTCTTCCCTTCCTCTTCCCCTCAGCCCCCCCTTTTCTTTGGCGAGCCCCGAGCGGAAAAATCCTCTCCCTGAGCTGGTGCGCGCCAGCTCACAGCTCTTGG
>JAIXTH010000098.1 GCA_027484265.1 Alphaproteobacteria bacterium | reverse complement strand
GTCACCGGCCTTCAGCCCCTGGCCCAGCGCCCAGTTGGCAAACCGGTTGGCGCGGGCATCCAGCTCGGCATAGGTGAGGCGGGTGCCCTCGAAGATGATCGCAGGCTTGGAGGCAAATCGGGCGCAGGTGGCTTCCCAGTCATCGGCCAGCAGGTTTGTGGCGTCCGGCTGGAGGTCCGCCAGCATCTTCTGGGTCTTCAGAAGGGCCGACACATAGGCAAACTCGCGCGTCAGCGTCCCGATGAAGCTCATGGCGTTGCTCTCCCTGATCCGGTTGTTGTGGGCGGGTGCCTGGCACCGGTACTGGCACTCTCATTGCGTGCGCCAACAGGGGCGGCAAGGCCCCGCCTGCGCGAAAGTCCCTGATTTCCCTGAACTGTGATCGCGGGGGCGCACCTGGTGTGATCACATCGTCGGGCAGACCGAACCAAAACGATCATGCCCGACGCTTGGGAGTTTCAGGCGATGGTATCAGGTGGCCTTGGCGGCTTCCTGTGCTTGCCGGTCGGCTTGCGCTGCTTGCTGGGCCGCGATGTGAGCTTCCACTACCTGTCTTGGCTTCCCGCGTGAGCACATCCACGCCAGAATGATGCCGACGATGCCCATCGCTGTGGTGTAGAAGTAAAACATGACGTAGCCCGCCGCGTAGGCGGTGCCGCTCACGCCAAGCTTTTCCCCAGCATCGGAGAAAGCCACTGGCGGCAGGTTCTGCACCCATGGCAGCACCAGGGATGCCGGTCCCCCACTCTCCGCCGACCGAGCGAAAGATTCCACGATTCTGCCGCCCAGCGCCGTAATCAGCTTGCCCGGCAGGGCATAGAGCGACGTGAACAAGGCGTATTGGGTTGCCGTGAACCCATCCTTTGTGAGCTGCGACAGGTACACGATGAACACGGTTCCCGCGAACATGCCAGAGAAGTTGTCCACCCCGATCGCAAAGAAAAGATAGGGCAGCTCGGGGCCATTGATGGCAATCAGGATAAAGGACAGGTTGGAGATGGGCTGCAGAAACGCACCGGCCATCAAGCAACGGAACAAACCGAACCGGGAGATCGCCCAACCCGTGAATACGGCTGAAAGCGCCGAGACGACAACACCGTAGCCTTTCTGGATCGCCCCCACCTGTTCGAGATTGAAGCCGATCTGCACATACATCGTGCTGGCAAGGTTCAGGACGAAGTCCGAGAGCCGGTAAAGGCAGATGAACAGCAGGATGGTCATGGCGACGGACTGATACCGCCCGAAGAAATCGCGCAGCGGATCGCCAAGAGCTGATTGCAGGTAGGCAGCTGGTCGAGTCTGCACGAACGGCACCCGCCAGCAGGCCGCCGTGATCATCGTCAGCCCCACCACGACATAGCCGAGTTGCTGGTACACGCCCCACGGTCGGGCAGACAGGGCAGCGCCCATGGCCTCGCGAGCGGTCATTCCCGCTTCAGGCCCTGGCAGGTAGAGACTGCCGAACAGCCAGGCAAGCGGCTCGGGCTTTCCTGACATGCCCGTGCCGATGAAGCACGCTGCCAGCGCGATCAGGCCGAGTCGCGCCACCCATTCCAGCACATCCACGACTCCCCGGTTGGGAATGTGGCTCGGCGGGACCCAGCGATTGTCTTGCGCCACCTTTTCCCGTGGAGCCAGCAGCGTGGCGATGATCGAAAGGCTCATCAGGACAGCCATCACGATGAAGGAGATCCGCCACCCGGTGAAGGAATAGGCCTGCAGCTTGCCCTTCACCGCCGGGCCTGCAAACAAGCCCACAACGATCAGGACGAGCGCTCCGGAGATGAACATCGCGACGCGATAGCCGATCTGGTAGTTTGCGGTGAGAATTGCCAGTCGCTCATTGTCCCGCGCGACTTCGATGCGCCAGGCATCAATAGCCACGTCCTGGGTGGCGCCAGCAAACGTGATGAGCGCTGCGATCGAGATGAAGAGATAGAAGGGACCAAAAGGGTTGCCTTCCGAGTCCAGGCCGCTGCTTGGATCAATCGTTGCAAGGCCCAGGATTCCCAAAACGATCACGACCTGCGTCAGGAGCATCCAGGACCTGCGCCTGCCGAGCCATTTGTCGAGCACCGGTATCGGAGTCTTGTCGACGATTGGCGACCAAATGAACTTCAGCGCATAGCTGATGGTCACCAGCGAAAGCAGCCCGATCAGAGACAGATTGGCCCCGGCGGTGGCCAGCCAGTTCTGGATAAGTGTTTGGCCGATCAGCAGATTGGGCATGCCGGCGGCGAAACCGAGAGCGAACATGACGAGAGCAGAGCGCTCGAAGAAGGTGGCAAACCCGGGCTTCGGGGGGGCCTCACTTGTGACGTTGGCGGTCATCGGTCTCCTGCCTCTTTGTAGCTGTGACGATTGGCTGTCAGCAGTGCGGTTGGCAAGGTGCAGGACATCACTTCATGCACCCGCTGCGTCACAAGGGTTGCTCTACCGATTCTGAACCTTGGCTGACCCGCTGACATCAAGGTTTCCTGTTGTGTCCGGCCGCTGAGCAGTGACCGGGCCGGTCCAGACCAGCTGCGCTGCCAGGGGAAAGTGGTCCGAGCCGAGGTCGGGACCGCGCGCCAGCGACACCACCTGCCAGTGGGCCCCGGCCAGCACATGGTCGATCGGCAGGACCGGTGCGCGCACCAGGCCGCCGGCGAGCGCCGGCGTCGGCCAGGAAAACTGCGCCCGGCTCCAGCGGGTGAGGCCGCTGTCGCGCACCATGCGGTCCAGGGCGAACGACCAGGGTGTCGAGTTGAAGTCGCCCAGCACGATGGCCCGGTCCGGGCCGAGCTCGGTGCGCACGGTGCGGACCAGCGCCGCCATCTGCCGGACCTGATGCGGGCGCGGCGGGGGCAGGGTGCTGACCGGCCGGTTCAGCGGCCAGGACAGATGCACCGACATCACCGCGACCTCGACACCGCTGCCAAGTTCGAACACCCCCCAGCCGCTGGGCAGGCGCCGCCGGGGGGCATCGTCGGAGCGGACCAGCGGCGCCGTCCGGGCCAGCAGCACGGTGCCGCAGCCATCACGCCCGGGGCAGTCCATCACATGGCGCCAGCCCGCTGCCTCCAGCCGGCGCTGGAGCCGGACCCCGCCGTCGTGCACCTCCTGCAGGGCGATGAAGTCGGGGTTGCGGGCCTCGATCCAGGCGGCGGCCGGGCCCGGATCCTGCAGGTGCCAGCCCCGGACATTGAACGTCACAACCGTCAGGTCGGCTGCCGCCCCCGGTGCCGCAGCCGGCGGGCGCGGCGCGAGCAGCTCCGGCATCACCCGCCAGGCCTGGAACGCCGCTGCGGCGGCTGCCAGCACCAGCACCCAGCGGGCCCGGCAGCGCACGGTGAGGGCCAGCAGCAGAACCACCAGGCTGGCGGCCATGGCCAGCGGTGCCACATGATTGACCGCATCGGCCCGCGCGCTGACGCTCCCGGACAGGCCGAGCAGCGCCCAGCCGGCTGCGGCCAGCGCGCTGCTGGCCACGCACACAGTCCAGACCATGACAGCAAACCGGGGCATGACCCGCCCGTGGCGTGCCGCTGCGGCGGATTCGTGGCACGCTGGCCGCCCTGCATGGGCCGCAGCAGGTGCATTGCCCGCAGCCGGGCCGCCCGCTAGCGGAGCTGGCATGATATCCGCCGTGATCCCGACGCTCGATGCCGCCGCGCGGCTGGTGCCGTGCCTGTCGGCACTGGTGCCGGGGGCGGTGGACGGGGTGCTGCGCGAGGTCGTGGTGGCCGATGGCGGGTCGCAGGACGCCTCGCGGGCGATCGCTGCCGATATGGGCTGCCGCGTGATCGAGGCGCCGCGGGGCCGGGCGCGCCAGCTGGCGGCGGGGATCGCGGCGGCGCGGGCGCCGTGGCTGCTGCTGCTGCACGGCGACAGTGTGCTGTCGCCGGACTGGGTTGCCGCCGCCCGCCAGCATGTGACCCGGCACGGCGCTCTGGCGCAAGCACGGCCCGGAGCCATGGGCCTGCGCCCGGCTGGCTATTTCAGGCTGGCTTTCGACGAGGCCACGGCGCAGGCGCGCCGGGTGGCGGGGCTTGCCAACTGGCGGGCGCAGGCGCTGGGCCTGCCCTATGGCGACCAGGGCCTCCTGATCCACCGCGAGACCCTGGCGGCGGTGGGCGGGATTGCGGAGCTGCCGCTGCTGGAGGACCTTGATCTGGTGCGCCGGCTGGGACGTCGGCGGCTGCTGGCGCTCGATGCCGTCAGCGAGACCTCGGCCGAGCGCTACCGGCGTGACGGGTGGCTCGCCAGACCCGTGCGTAACATTCTGATCGCAGGCGCCTTTCTTGCAGGCGTGCCCGCTGCCACCCTCGCCAGGCTGTACCGATGAGGCCGCTGGTGCTGGTGTTCTCCAAGGCGCCTGCCATGGGCCGGTCGAAGACGCGGCTGGCGCGCGATATCGGGCCGGTGCGGGCCTGGCAGGCCAAGCGGAGCCTCGACCGGATCACCCTGCGCGCGGTGCGCGACCCGCGCTGGCTGACGGTGCTCGCCGTGGCGGAGCTGGCCGAGCGGGCCTGTGCGGTGCCCGGCGTCTGGCCGGACCGGATCGCCCTGCCGCGCTGGTGGCAGGGGCGGGGCAATCTCGGGGACCGGATGCAGCGGCTGATTCGCAGGGCCGGTGCACAGGGCCGCACGGTGCTGGCCGTCGGCACCGACTGTCCGTCGATGCAGCGCGCAGATCTGGCTGCGGCCTGCTGCGCCGCCGCCCGGCATGGGGCCGTGGCGGGGCCAGCCGAGGATGGCGGCTACTGGCTGCTGGGGCTGTCGCACCGGCTGGCGCGGCGGATCGACCTTGCAGGCGTGCGCTGGTCCGGGCCCCACGCCCTTGCCGACACGCTGGCCTGCCTGCCGGGCACGGTCCGGCCGGTGGTTCTGCATCAGCATGG
>JAIXTH010000295.1 GCA_027484265.1 Alphaproteobacteria bacterium | reverse complement strand
GAGCCCTTCTGCATGGCGCCTTCCATGCCCAGCGCCATCCCGCCCAGAATGCCGCCCGAACCTGAAGTACTGGCGGAGATCGAGGCGGGAGCGAAATAGTCGGCGATGCCGCGCTTCTGCTCCGGCGAGGTGGTGTTGATCAGCCACATCAGCAGGAAGAAGGCCATCATGGCCGTCACGAAGTCGGCATAGGCCACTTTCCACGCACCACCATGGTGGCCGCCGGCGACCTTCTTGACCTTCTTCACGATGATGGGTTGATTGGCAGACACGGCGGGCAATCTCTGTCTTTGCGCATCGCCTTCATCGGGCAACGCGGTTAAGGCGGAGTGACCAAAAAGAGCCCATGTCCACTGAACCCCCGCCACTCCGCTCCGAACTCCTGCGCCAGGTTTTCGGCACCTTCGCCACAGGCGTGACCGTGGTGACAGCGCGCGACAGCGCGGGAGCAGGCCATGGGCTGACCGCCAATTCCTTCACATCGGTGTCGCTCGACCCGCCTCTGGTGCTGTGGTGCATCGGCGACCGGTCCGATGCCTTCGAGCTGTTCATGACCAGCCCGTCCTATGTGGTGAACATCCTGCCCGCCGGTGACGAGGCCAGGGCCCTGCGCTTTGCCGGCAAGGGTGACCAGCAGGTGGCGGGGGACGAGAGCCGGGCGGCGCCCTCCGGGGCGCCGGTGCTGGGTGGCACGCTGGCCTGGCTCGACTGCGCGGTGCGTGAGCGGATCGTGGCCGGTGACCATGTGATCCTGCTGGCAGAAGTCACCGCCTGCGGGCTCGACGAGAGTGCCGGTGACGGGCTGACCTATTTCCGCTCCCGCTTCGGTCGGGCGGCGGCGCCGCTGCCAGTGTCTGGCTGAGTGGTATGCACCGGCCCGCCGGGCTGGATTCTGATGGATCGAGGGTTTGTCGTGACGAAACTGGCTTTTCTGGGCCTGGGCACCATGGGTGCGCCAATGGCAGGCTGGCTGGCCAAGGCCGGTCATGAGGTATCGGTCTGGAACCGCTCGCCCGCGCGTGCACAGGGGTTTGCCGCGCGCTTCCCCGGTGTGCCGGTGGCCGAGAGCGTGGAGGCCGCCGTGGCCGGGGCTGGCGTGGTGCTGGCCTGTGTGGGGGATGATCCCGACGCCGAGGAAGTGGCGCTCGAGGCCTTCGCCAATCTGGATCGCGGCGCGCTCTATGTGGATCATACCACCACGTCGCCCCGACTGGCGCGCGAGCTGGCGGCGATCGCGGACGAGGCCGGGATCGGCTGGGTCGATGCGCCGGTGTCCGGCGGCCAGGCCGGTGCCGAGAATGGCAAGCTCACCGTGATGTGCGGCGGGGCCGAAGCCGATGTGGCCCGCGCCCGTCCGCTGCTGGAAGCCTATGCGGCCCGGATCGTGCGGATCGGCGAGGCCGGGACCGGGCAGGGGGCCAAGATGGTCAATCAGGTGGCGATCGCCGGGGTGCTGCAGGGCCTGGCCGAGGCCATGCACCTCGCCAAGCGGTCCGGCCTCGATACAGATGCGGTGCTGGAAGCGATCAGCCAGGGCGCCGCCGGTTCCTGGCAGATGCAGAACCGCTGGACCACCATGGCGAAGGGCGAGTTCGACTTCGGCTTTGCGGTCGACTGGATGCGCAAGGACCTGCGGATCGTGCTGGAAGAGGCCCGCGAGACCGGCGCCCGCCTGCCCCTGACGGCCCTGGTCGACCAGTTCTACGGCGATGTGCAGGCAGAGGGCGGCGGCCGCCTCGACACCTCCAGTCTCGTGACCCGGCTGGAGCGGGGGGCGGCAGGGCCGTAGGGCGGAGCTGGTCCCGCTAGCCGCTGTTGCTGCCCCAGTCGTCAACCAGCAGGCCGCGCACGCGGGAAAACTCGCGGATATTCCGCGTGATCAGTGAGCAGCCGCGGTTGCGGGCCTGTCCCGCGATCAGCGTGTCATAGGCGCCGATCGGTGTGTCGGCGGCTTCAAGTTCGGCCCGCACAAGTCCTGCCTGTTCGGCGTCCTGTGCATCGAAATCGAGCACTTCGATCCCTGCAGAGAGAAACGTGTCCAGTAGCGCTGCCATCTGCCGCGCGCGGTCGCTTTTGGCATAGCCGTAGCGCAACTCGAACAGCACCACCGACGACACTGCCAGTGAAACAGGCTCTGCAAGGCGGGCACGAAAGCGCGCCTGGATGGCAGTGTCCCGCCCGTTGATGATTGCAATCACGATATTGGTGTCGAGCAGGTCCATAGACTTGCTCAGCCCAGATCAGGGTCTTCCGGATCTGCCGGCGGATCGGCCGGTTCCCCGTCCGGCAGGAACGATCCGGCACCGAGTGCATCCATCCGGCTGCGCCAGGTGCTGTAGTCAAAGGCGGGCTGCGGGAGCGGCTCGAGGATCACGCGGATCCCTTCCCGGCGCACGGCGACTTCCGAGCCCTCGAACCGGAACTCCTTGGGCAGGCGCACGGCCTGGCTGCGACCGTTCATGAAGAGCTTGGCAGTGGCGGACATGGCTGATTGCACCGGTTGATATAGACCAATTGGTATATACCATTGTCGGCAAGGGGTCGCAAGCGTGCCGGGAGCCTCGCGGGCTCATCCCGCCTGCCCCAGCATTGCCAGGGGCAGAGCTGGTGTGCCGGTGCACAGAGCGGTCAGGCAGGCGGGGTACAGGCGGTGCTCCATGGCCAGGACCCGGGCGGCGAGGCTGTCTTCGGTGTCGCCGGGCAGGACCGGCACCGCGCCCTGGCCGATGATGGCGCCTTCATCCACCCCGGCACTCACCCAGTGGACCGTGCAGCCATGCACCGCCACGCCGGCTTCCAGCGCCCGCCTGTGGGTATGGAGCCCCGTGAACGATGGCAGAAGGGCCGGGTGGATATTGATCAGCCGCCCGTTCCAGCGCTCGGTGAAGCCAGCCGTCAGCACCCGCATGAAGCCTGCGAGCGCCACGTAATCCGGCTGGAAGCCGGCTATCGCATCCGAGAGGGCTGCATCGAAGGTCTCGCGGTCGGCAAAGCCGGTATGGTCGATGACCGTCGCGGGAATGCCGGCGGCCGCCGCCCGCTGCAGTGCCCGCACGCCGGGGCGGTTGGAGATCACCGCAACGATCTCGAACGGACATTTGGGCGCCCCGGCCGCGTCGATCAGCGCCTGCAGGTTCGAGCCGCCGCCCGAGACCGGCACCACCACCCGCCTGCGGCCCGCACCGCTCATGCCGCCCGCACCTCGCCGCACACGAACGGCTCGCCCCCGGCCTCCATCAGTGCTTCCAGCAGGGCCGGCACATCGGCGGGGGCGCAGGCGGCCACCAGGCCGATGCCGCAGTTGAAGGTGCGGTGCATCTCGACTTCGGCAATCCCGCCGGTCGCGGCCAGCCAGGCAAACACCGGCGGCAGCTCCCAGGCGGCATGGTCGAACACCGGAACCAGATGGTCCGGCAGCATGCGCGGGGCATTCTCGGTGAGGCCGCCGCCCGTGATGTGCGCGCAGCCCTTCACGAGGCCCGCCCGGATCGCCGGCAGGATCTGGCGCGGATAGAGCGCGGTCGGCACCAGCAGCGCCTCGGCGAGGGTCAGCTCCGGCCGGAAGGGCGCAGGCGCGTCCCAGGCCAGCCCGCTGAGCGCCACCACCTTGCGGATCAGCGAATAGCCATTGGAGTGCGGGCCCGAGGAGGGCAGGGCCACCAGCACGTCGCCCGGCCGCATGCTGTCGAGGCGCGGCAGCACCGCATCGCGCTCCACCGCCCCGACACTGAAGCCTGCCAGGTCATAGGAACCGGGCGGATACATGCCCGGCATCTCGGCGGTCTCGCCGCCGATCAACGCACAGCCGGCTTCGGCGCAGGCCCGGGCGATCCCGCCCACCACCTGCTCGGCCACATCCACATCCAGCTTGCCGCAGGCGAAATAGTCGAGGAAGAACAGAGGCTCGGCGCCCTGGGCCAGCACATCGTTGACGCACATCGCCACCAGGTCCTGGCCGATGGTGCCATGCTGGCCGGTCTGGATCGCGATCTCGAGCTTGGTGCCAACCCCGTCGGTGCCCGACACCAGCACCGGATCGCGGAACCCGGCGGCCTTCAGGTCGAACAGGCCGCCAAACCCGCCCAGCGCCGCATCGGCCCCCGGCCTGCGCGTGGCCCGCGCCAGCGGGGCGATCCGCCGCACCAGCTCCTCGCCGGCATCGATATCGACCCCCGCACTGCGGTAGGTCAGGCCGTTGGTGTCGGCGGGGGCGGCGTCACTGGGGGCACCGTGTGGAGAATCTGGGGGTGGCTGCGCGGGCATGGGGATGGCGGTAGCCGCGCAGGGCCTCTGCTTCAAGCAGGCGCTTCCAACCGGGCGCATGGCGTGGCAGAAACAGCCGCATGATGAACCGTCGTGGAACCGCCCTGATCCTGGCGCTGGCAGCCGCTGCCGCGCCCGTCCTTGTCCATGGTCCCGCCGGGGCCCAGGGCACCAGCGTGCCCGCCGGCCAGGTGCGCGTGACCGTCGACCTGCCGTTCCAGGGTCTGGCACAGTGGGTGCAGGTGCGGTCCATGCTCGACCGGCTGCCCGACGGTGTGTCGGCCACCGTGGATGCGGTCTCCAGCGGCGGCGCGGTGATCACCTTCGTGGGCCGGACTGACCGGGCCGCGCTGGTGGCAGGGGTCCAGCGCGCCGGGTTCCAGTGGCGCGAGGCCAGTCCGCGTCCCGTGGTGACGATCCAGACCCCATCCGCCCAGCAGCCGCGCTAGGGGCCGGGGCGCGTCCCATGCCGTCCGCCATGCGCCAGCCGATCCTGCCCTTCGACGCCGTGCCGCCAGCCGCTGCCGGTGCGCTGGAAGCGGCGGCCTGTGAGCGGGCGCGGGGGCTGCTGGAAGCGTGGCGGCGCTGGCCGGGCCGGGCGCTGGTGCTGGCAGGGGGAGACGCCGCCACCCGTACCGTGCTGGCTGACGGCTGGCTCCAGGCTGCCGATGGCCAGCGCTGGCAGGCGGGCGCGCCCTGTCCGCGGGGCGCTGCCGTGTGGGTCGAGGGGCAGGGACACGACACGCAGGCGCTGTTCGCGCTGCTGTCGCGGGCCGAGGCGGGCGAGGCGTTCGTGCTGCTCACAGACGCGGTGCCGCCACGGCAGTGGGACACGGTGCTGTCCGACCTGCGCTCGCGGCTTCTGTCGGTGCCGGTCGAGATGCTGCCAGTGCCCGATACGGCGTTTCTGGAGCGGCTGCTGGCGGCGCATCTGCTGCAACTGCGGATCGAGCCTGTGCCTGCGGCTCTGAAGTGGCTGGCCGAGCGGATCGCGCCGGACTATGCATCGCCGCGCGCGGTTGCTGTGGCGCTGGCCGATGTCACCGGCCTGTCACGGCGTCCGGGCAGAGGCGAGCTGGCGGCAGCTCTGGCGCAGGCACCGGCGCAGGCGGCTTTCGGGGGCGACTTCGAGGCCGGCGCTGGCGACTGAGGCGGCGCACAACGACATGACCTGATGGGGCACCGCCCCGGACCGGGAAGGCAAGGCAGATGGCGGACGGGCAGTTGCAGGCGGCATCAGCGGAGTCTGGCTCCAGGCAGGAGCCTGGCGTGATCGCCGTCCCGCGCGCGCAGCGCTATCTCAATCGCGAGCTGTCATGGCTGGCCTTCAATTCGCGGGTGCTGGACGAGAGCGAGAACCCCGCCCACCCGCTGATGGAGCGGCTGCGGTTCCTGGCCATCTGCGGCTCGAACCTCGACGAATTCTACATGGTGCGGGTCTCGGGCCTGCGCGAGCTGGTGCAGAAGAACGTCAAGACCGAGAGCGATGACGGCCTCACACCTGCCCAGCAGCTGGCGCGGATCGACGAAGTCGCGAGCGCGTTGATGGAGCGTCAGCAGAGCCGCTGGCTGGCCCTGCAGGAGGAGCTGCGCGCGGAAGGCTTCGAGGTGCTGACCGCCACCGAGGCGCGGGCGCTGGACCTGGCCGCCGTGCGCGCGCGCTTCCTGGCCGACGTGTTTCCGATCCTGACGCCGCTGGCGATCGATCCGGCCCACCCGTTCCCGTTCATCCCGAACCTCGGCTTCACGGTTGCCTTCCGGCTGCGGCGCGAGGGGGAGGAGCGCACCATGAATGCGCTGGTGCCGGTGCCGCTGGGGCTGCAGAGGTTCCTGGATGCCGGGCGCAGCGGGCGGGTGCGGCGCTATCTGCCGCTGGAAACCGCCATCGTGCTGTTCGCGGCCGAGCTGTTCCCCGGCTTCGAAGTGGAGGCATCTGGCGCCTTCCGCATCATCCGCGACAGCGACATCGAGTTCGAGGAAGAGGCCGAGGACCTGGTGCAGATGGCACAGGCGGTGCTGCGCGAGCGGCGGCGCGGCGAAGTGGTGCGGCTCAAGCTCGACATCACCATGCCCACCGACCTCAAGGAATTCATCATCGACCAGCTCGATGCCCAGCCGGGTGAAGTGGTGCAGGTGGCCGGCATCCTGGGCGTCGCCCAGCTGGCGCAGCTGATCCCCGACGACCGGCAGG
>JAIXTH010000085.1 GCA_027484265.1 Alphaproteobacteria bacterium | reverse complement strand
CACCGGGGAAAAGGGTTTCAGAGGAAGGGCCAAAAGCTGTGCGCTGGCGCGCACCAGCTCAAGGAGAGGTCTTTTTCCGCTCGGGGCTCGCCAAATAAAAGGGGGAGCTGGCCACCCGCCTTGCGGCCCGGTCAAGGCTGGCGAAGCCGCCCCGGAGGGGTTGCCTTGACGGGGCCGCAAGGCGGAACACCGTAGTCTTGGTTCTGGCGCCAGCAGGGCTGGTGACAGAACCTCGGGGGCCAGGCGGCGGTCGGGCAGGCGCTGCTTCGTATCGATTGGACCGCTGGACCGCGCGGCTCCTGCCGCGCATCGCCCCCGCCATGGGCGCGGCAGGAGCCGCGCGGTCCAGCGGGGCAACAGGTCTGCGCGGCGGTTGGTCGATGGGCGCGCGCCAGTGGATCCCGGCAAACTTATCCCCGCCCGCAGAACCTGGGCTTCAATGCCGCCATGCATCCGGCCCTCAAGACCTTCGGCTCGTTCCTGCGCATCCTCCAGGACCTGGTGGACAGCGTGCGCGGCACCGTCGACATCAACCGCCCGCGCCGCGCGCCCAGGGCAGTGGCGCGGCGGCTGCTGGCGGGGATCCGGCTGATCGAGGCCTATCTGCGCCGGGTGCTGATCGTGCTGGCACTCGAGCTCGAGCACGGGCTGGTGGACCGGCCGGGGCAGGAAAAGCGCACCAAAAGCCGCCGCTGCTTCGACCCGCGCCCGGTGTTCCGCGTGCTGGTCGACCGCTTCATGTCCGCGCCCGACCGCGACCGGATCGAGGACCTGCACGACGAGCTGAAGCGGGAGCGGCGCTGGCGGGCCCCGCCCGCGCCGGTCCCGGTGTTCATGGGCCGCCTCTACCGGCGGCTGCAGCTGCTGACGGCGATCGCCGACGATCCGATGCAGCGGGCGCGGCGGCTGGCCTGGACCATCGCCCGGCGCCATCCGGGCTGGCTGCCGGTGCCCGACCCGGACCTGCGGGTGCCGGGCACCGTGCGCAGGCTGTGGAGCACCGAGGCCGGCCTGACCTTCAGCGCCCTGGCCCACGACATCCGCACCCGCAGCCGCAGCCGCCCCCCGCCACTGGCCCCCCTGCCACCGGCCGCCAGCGACGGACCGCGCGTCCGCCTGCTCGCCCCGAACCGCCCCTGGCCCGACTGGCTCCCCGACGCAGCCCCCCACTGGTCCTGACCCCGGCATCCGCCGGGGGCGCAGGTGCTGGCGCAGGTGCTGGGCGATGGGCCGGCAGCTGTGTTCGGGCTGTGCGATGCCGCATTCGTGTTCATGGCAGCGTCGCCAGATGGCGCTGGCCGGGCTAGGCAGCGCGGCCTCCTCCCGTTGCCAGCATGACCCAGCCGCCCCCTTCCCCCGGCCCCAGGCCCGCCATACCCGCAGCGCTCGCCGAAATCGGGTCGCTGGTGCGGCTGGCGGTACCGCTGGTCATCGGCCTTGCGGCCTCCACCCTGATCGGCGTGACCGACACGGTGATGGTGGCGCCACTGGGGACGCAGGCGCTGGCCGGGGTGGGGATCACCACCGCCGTGATCGTGATCTTCTATGCGGCCGTCTATGGCGCGCTGTCGTCGTTCGGCGTTGCGGTGGCCAATGCCTGGGGTGCGGGCGAGGCGCGGGTGATTGCCGCCCTGGTGCGCAGCGGCATCCGGCTGGGGCTCGCCTGGGGCGCTGTTGCGACGGTGCTGTTCAGCCTGATGTGGCTGGCGCTGCCCCATCTCGGGCAGCCGCCGGAGGTGCTGGCGCTGATGGGCCCCTACTGGTTCTCGATGGCTGCGATGCTGGTGCCATTCGCGGTGCTGCTGATCTTCAAGCAGCTGTTCGAGGCCGTGGACCGGCCCTGGACCGGGGTGGCCTTCGCCTTCACCGGCGTGGTGATCAATGTGCCGCTGAACTACGTGCTGATCCATGGCATCGGACCGTTTCCGCAGCTCGGCCTCACCGGTGCCGGGATTGCGAGCCTGATCTCCGAGACGCTGGCGTGCCTGGCTGCGTGGCTGTGGTGGCGGGTGGCGCGGTCCACCCGGCGGCTGCGGGTGCGCGGCAGGCCGCGGCCCGGCACGGCACTGGCGCTTGCGCGGGAGGGTGCGCCGCTGGGTCTTGGCTATGCAGCCGAGTCCGGTGCGATGGCGGTGGCCTCGCTGATGCTGGGCCTCTTGGGCGCGGTCGTGCTGGCGGCCAATCAGGTGGCCAGCTCGGTGGGCTCGCTGCTCTATATGGTGCCGCTGGGCATGGCGGGCGCCGTGGCGATCCGGATCGGCCAGGCCGATGGCGCCGGCGAGCGCTGGCGGCTGCGGCCCATTGGCCTCGCGGCCATGGGCACCGTCACGGTCTGGATGCTGGCCACGGCCACGATCCTCTGGTTTGCAGGCGACGACCTCGCGCGCCGGATCACCGACGAGCCGGAGGTGGCCCGGTTGGCTGGGGCGATATTCGTGGTGGTGGCGCTGATGCAGGTGGCGGACGGGCTGCAGTCGTCGGCGCTGGGCGCCCTGCGCGGCCTGCACGACACCGACTTTCCCTCGGGCCTGTCGCTGGTGACCTATTGGGTGGTCTCGCTGCCCCTGGCCTGGCTGCTGGCGTTTCCGCTGGGGCTGGGTGCGGTCGGGCTGTGGAGCGGCTTCGGCGCCGGTCTCGCCATTGCAGCCGTGATCCTGCCGGTGCGGTTCTGGCGCAAGACGCGGCCGACTGCCGTGCCCTGACCTCCTTGTCAGTCCCCGGGCGACTGCGCCGCTGCCACGGGCTGCCAGCCATTGGCGGCGCCCAGCACCTCGAGGCCGCCCTCGGGGTCTTCGCGCAGATAGGCGGGGCCGAGGGGCGCCTTGGAGGCACCGCCTGGGACATCGAGGATGTAGGTCGGCTGGCCCAGGCCGCTGATGGTGCGGCGCAGCTGTGCCATCAGCGCCTGCCCCCTGGCGATGGACAGGCGGAAGTGGCCGGTGCCGGGGGCGAGGTCCGGGTGGTGCAGGTAATAGGGTTTCACCCGGTTGCGCAGGAACGCCCGCATCAGATCCGCCAGCGTGCCGGCATCATCATTCACGCCCTTCAGCAGCACCGACTGCGACACCAGCACGATCCCGGCATCCACCAGCCGCGCCAGCGCGGCCTCGGCCGCCGGGGTGAACTCGCGCGGATGATTGGCGTGGATCGCCACATAGGTGGCGGCACCGCTCACCCGCAGCGCCTCGGCATAGGTGCTGTCCACCCTCTGCGGATCCACCACAGGCACCCGTGTGTGCCAGCGGATCAGCTCCACATGCGCGATCGCCGCCAGCTGCCGTGTCAGCTCGCCAGCCCGCCGGGCCGACAGCATGAAGGGATCGCCCCCGGTGAGGATCACCTCGCGGATCGCGGGCCGCGCCGCCACATAGGCCAGCGCCGCGTCCAGTGCCGGCCCGCTCAGACCCGGCTCCCCCTGTCCCACCATCTCGCGCCGGAAGCAGAAGCGGCAATAGACCGGGCAGGCGGCAATCATCTTGAACAGCACCCGGTCGGCATAGCGGTGCACCACCCCCGGCAGCGGGCTGAACCGGTCATCGCCGATCGGGTCGCCATCCTCCACCGGCAGCTGGTCGAGCTCGCGCAGGTCAGGCAGGAACTGCAGCGCGATCGGATCGGCAGGATCGGCCGGATCGATCAGCGCCCGCATCTGGTCCGTCACCGCTTCGGGATAGCGGCTGCGGACATCGTCGAGCGGGTCCGGGAACAGGGCAGGGGCGGCGGCAGGCATGGCCGGGGGGCGATAGCATGAAGGCTGCGCGCCGCCCAAGCGTCCGGCCACAGGCGACTGCTGTCCCCCCTGTGGACACATGCATCCGTGAATCTGCGAGGCACTTGCAAGAGGCGGGGCGGGGCGCTATCTCATTGCGACCAAGTCGCAAGAACAGGTCTGCACCCGATGTACGTCTGCAACTGCAATGGCATCCGCGAACGCGAGGTCCATCAGGCCGCCATGGATGGCGCCGACCGGGCCTGCGAGGTGTTCCAGCGCCAGGGCTGCAAGGCACAATGCGGGCGCTGCGTGCAAGAGATGCAAACGTTTCTGAATAACGTGCGCAATAATGTTGCTCTTGCAGCGGAATAATCTGGAAATACTTGCCGCACAGTCCGGATCAGACTAAGTGACACGCCAGACAGATGGAGCGTGTCCCATGAAAGCAGCCGACGGCGTTATCCCGCGATTGAATGCCATTCTCACAAACGAGCTGACGGCGATCAACCAGTACTTCCTGCATGCCCGCATGTACAAGAGCTGGGGCCTGAACAAGCTTGGTGAAGTCACCTACAAGGAATCGATCGGCGAGATGAAGCACGCCGATCTCCTGATCGAGCGGATCCTGATGCTGGATGGCCTGCCGAACCTGCAGGACATGCACAAGCTGAAAGTCGGGGAAGAAGTGCCCGAGTGTCTCGCGTCCGATCTGGCGGTGGAATACAAGGGGCGCGATACGCTGATCGAAGCCGTGCAGCATTTCGAATCGGTGCGCGACTTCGTCTCGCGCGAGATTGCGGTGAAGATCCTCGACGACACCGAGGAGCACATCGACTTCCTCGAGACCCAGATCGGCCTGATCGACAAGGTTGGCCTGCAAAACTACCTGCAGACCGCCATGGGCGAGATCCAGGGCTGATCGCGCCTCCCGGCCCCTTTCCAGCAGCCGTGCACACAGGCATGGACGGGGCATGATGCGTGTAGCCAATCTGATGCTGGGCGTCGGGCGCGGCGGGCTGGAGCAGGCAGCGGTGGATTTCGCCGAAGCCCTCCAGCTGGCCGGTGTGCCGGTGAAGACCATCACGGTGCCGGGGGCCTGGGCCTGTGCCGGGCTGGATGCCGCCGGGCTGGCGCGGGACGAGCTGCGGCTGGGCGGTCTGGAGGGGCTGTGGGCGCCGTTCCGGCTGCTCGGCCTGCTGCAGGCCTTCGGGCCGACCCATGTGCTGTGCCATGGGAACAAGGCCCTGAAGCTGGCGGCCAGTCCGCTGGTGCGGCGGGCACTGCCGGGCTGCCAGGTGGTGGGCATCACCCACAATTATTCCCTCAAGCACATCGCCCACGCAGATCATGTGCTGGCCCTTACCCACGATCTGGCGCAGGCTGTGGCCTCCAGAGGCGTGGCGCAGCAGCGGATCCACCGGATCGGCAATCTGGTGCGGGTTGCGGCCACCGTGCCCGCAGCCCGCTCGGCCTGGCGCGATCCCCCGGTCATCGGATCGATCGGGCGGCTGGTGCCGAAGAAGGGCTTCGAGGTGTTTGTGGCGGCCTTGGGCCTGCTTCTGGCCCGCGGTTGCCGGTTCCAGGCGGTGCTTGCCGGTTCAGGGGAGGAGGAGGCGGCACTGAAGGCGCAGGCCTCCGGTCTTGGCCTGGACCCGGTTCTCGGCTTCGCCGGCTGGGTCGATGACCGGCAGCGGTTCTACGACAGTCTCGATATCGCCGTGGTGCCGTCGCATCATGAACCGTTCGGGATCGTCGTGCTCGAAGCCATGGCCCAGGGCCTGCCCCTTGTCGCGACGGCGTCGGAGGGACCGTCCGAGATTCTCGCAGACGGAACGGCCGGGCGGCTGGTCCCGCTGGCGGATGCAGCCGCCCTGGCCGATGCCCTGGAGGCCCTGCTCGCCGACCCCGCAGCCGCCCGCGCCCTGGGCCATCGATCCCACACCACAGCCCTGTCGCGCTATGATATCCACCCGGCTGCGCAAGCGCTGGTGCAGGCCCTTGGCGCCATGGGCTGAAACCCCGATCTGGAGGGAGCCATGCAACCACTGCCGATCTCTGCCTTCATCATCACCCGGAACGAAGCCGACAGGCTGCCACCTGTTCTGGCAGCCCTGCAGGGGCTGGTGGCCGAGATCGTGGTGGTGGACTCGGGCTCCACCGACGGCACCCAGGACATTGCCGCGGGGGCGGGCGCACGGGTGATCCACCATGACTGGCCCGGCTACGGCCCGCAGAAGCGCTTTGCAGAGGACCAGTGCCGCCACGACTGGCTGCTGAATGTGGATGCCGACGAGGTGATGCAGCCCGACATGGCGCAGGCCCTGCGCGACCTGTTCGCCAGCGGCCCGCCGCAGCCCGCCGCCTACCGCCTCAATATCGTCGAGGTGTTCCCCGGCGAGACCATCCCCCACGGCCTGGCCTTTGCCGACGACATCGTCCGCTTCTGGCACCGCAGCACCGGACGCTATGCAGACTCGATCGTGCATGACCGGGTGAAGCTCGAACCCGGCGTGGTGCCCCGCAAGCTCAAGGGCCGGATCCTGCATTACTGCTCGCGCTCCATCGGGCACACGATGGAGAAGCTGAACCGCTATTCCGACATGCAGGCCGAGGACCTCGATATCCGGGGCCGCAGGCTGCCGTGGATCCGGCTGCTGCTCGAGTTCCCGTTCGCCTTCCTCAAGGCCTATTTCCAGCGCCGCCACGTGCTGCGCGGCACCTACGGCTTCATCACCGCCATGAACTATGCCTCCTACCGGTTCTGGCGGGTGGCCAAGCACTGGGAGCGGCGCATTCTGGCGCGGGCAGCCCGAGCCGATGCCCGGCGCAAGGGCGACGATGATGGCGGCATGACCACTATTGGCCTGTCCGCCCCCGGCGGCGACAGTGTGGGCACACGGCTGGACCGGTCACCCGACGGCGATGGCGAGGGCGGCAGCTTCGGTGGCGGCGGTGCTTCCAGCAAATGGGGGAACGATACCGTCGCTGACAGCAACGGCAGCAATGGCAGCGACAGTAGCGGGGGCGGCGGTGATGGTGGCGGAGGCGGCGGCGGTGACTGACCGCCACTCCGGCCATTCATGTTGCGCTGCACCATGCAAAATCACATATCCGCTACGCAAACAGCGCTTGACTCACAAATGACACATTGCGACACAGTCCGTGTAGGCCTTCGGGCCTGCGGCGTTTCGGGGAGGAGACGCCTTCTGGACTCGGTTCATCCGAGCAGGCCGCGCCGGTTCGCCAGGCGCGGCCATTTTTTTGTCTGCTGCTCTTTGTCTGCTGCCCCGGCTGCCCCGCGGCTAGCGAATCCAGCGGATGATATCGAGCAGGGTCGCCATCGCGGATGCCACATAGGTGGCCGCCGCCGCTCGCAGCACCGACCGCGCTGCCCCCATGTCCCCTGCCGGCAGATAGCCGCCCGCCTGCAGCAGCGGCAGAGCCCGCTTGAAGCTGGCATCGATCTCCAGCGGCACGGTCAGCACATGCACCAGCACCCGTCCGCCCATCAGCAGCACGATCGCTCCGATCTGCACCACGACCAGCAGCGGCGAGCGCAGGATCAGCCCCAGCACCGGGATCGACATCAGGATGAAGAACGCCGCCCGGTCCACCCATCCCAGCGTGGTGGCCCAGCGGGTGCGGGTCACCAGCAGCGCATCGCCGTCGCGGTGCTGCAGGGCATGGCTGACCTCATGGGCTGCGATCGCCACCGCACTGATCGAGCGTGCGTCCATCACCGATGGCGACAGCCGCACCGCCCGTTCCATCGGGTCATAGTGGTCGGCGCCCTCGGTGGTCTCCTCGACCCGCACATCGCCAAGACCGGCCTGGTCCAGCAGGTGCCGGGCCAGCTCGCCGCCGGTTCCCGGCAGATCCGGGCGGTGGCGTCCATGGCGCCGGATCGTGTGCCGCACCCACCACTGCGGGCCGAACACCAGCGCCAGAAGGAGGGCAAGGCCCAGGATGCCGAGGATGATCATGCACCAGACATGGCTTTGCGCTGGCGCGCCTTCAAGCCCGCCAGCGTTCACGACCTGCTGACGGCAGCCGGGTGCTGGTCACCGTCAGCCACTGTGGCTAGTCTGGCAGCCATGTCCACCGAAGCCCACGACCCCCGTTTCACCGACCTCGATGCCTGGCCCGCCGAGCAGGCGATCGGCGCCATGGTGGAGGGCCAGATGGCAGCGGTCTCGGCTGTTGCCGCCGCGCGCGGGCAGCTGGCCGCAGCGGTGGAGGCGGCCGCCGGGCGGATGCGCGGCACGGCCGGCCGGCTGGTCTATGCAGGCGCCGGCACCTCCGGCCGGATAGCGGTCCAGGACGGGGTCGAGCTGCATCCCACCTATGGCTGGCCGTGGGAGCGGATGGCCTTCTGCATGGCCGGCGGCCCCGACGCCCTGATGGTGGCGGTGGAGAATGCCGAGGATGATGCTGTGGCCGGCGCCGCCGAGATGGACCGGCTGGGCGTCGGGCCCGATGATGTGGTGATCGGCGTGGCCGCCAGCGGCCGCACGCCCTTCACCCTCGGTGTGATCCGCCAGGCCCGTGCGCGGGGTGCGCTGACCATCGCGCTGGCCAACAATCCAGGCACGCCGCTGCTGGAAGCCGCCGCCTGTCCGGTGCTGCTGGATACCGGGCCGGAACCGGTGGCGGGCTCCACCCGGATGAAGGCCGGTACGGCGCAGAAAGTAGCGCTGAACATCTGGTCCACAGCCCTGATGGTGCAGCTGGGCGAGGTGCATCGCGGCCTGATGGTGGGGATGAAGGCCACCAACGCGAAACTTCGCAGCCGCTCGGTCCGGATCGTGGCCGAGCTGGCGGGGGTTGATCACGCCGCCGCCGCCAGTGCCCTCGACCTGGCAGGCGGCGACATCAAGCAGGCTGTTCTCGTCAGCGCCGGCATCACCGATCCCGCTGCACGGGCCGGGCTTCTGGCGAAAGCAGGCGGCAGCCTGCGCCGCGCCCTCGCCGACCGCAGCCACGACGGTGGCTGACAGGCCGCCTGGAACAGGGTTCAGGATCAGACCGGGCAAAGGGAGCATGGCATGGCGAGCTGGCTGGTGAAGAGCGAACCCGACGAATTCTCGTTTGCCGACCAGGTGGCACGCGGCGCCGGAGGCGAGCCCTGGACCGGGGTGCGCAACCATCAGGCCCGCAACTTCCTGCGCGCGATGCAGGTGGGCGATCAGGCCTTCTTCTACCACACGGGCGGCGAGAGGCAGATCGTGGGCGTCGCGCGGGTGATCCGCGCCGCCTGGCCCGACCCCACCGACCCGGCCTGGGACTGCGTGACCCTTGTGGCCGAGGCAGCCCTGCGTCAGCCCGTGACACTCGCCGCGATCAAGGCCGACCCGGCCCTCGCCGACATGGCGCTGGTCCGGCAGGCGCGGCTGTCCGTGCAGCCGGTCACGCAGCTGCAGTGGACCCGGGTTCTGGCCCTGGCGGGTGGAACTGCGCCGGTCTGATGCCAGGCTATCCCCATCCGGGCGCACCCGGTCCAAACTGCCTCTCGCCAGCTTGCCCGGCGCATCCTATGGGCCGGTAGGCAGTCACAAGGGGAGGGCATCATTTGGCCCGGTATCACAAGCGCACAGTGGGCGGACACACGCTGTCCCCCGAAACCCAGATGATGGGCTATGGCTTCGACCCGCATCTGTCGGAAGGCTCGCTCAAGCCGCCGATCTTCCTCACCTCCACCTTCGTCTTCCCGACCGCCCAGGACGGCAAGGACTTCTTCGACTTCACCGCCGGCCGGCGCGAGCCGCCGCCGGGCAAGGCAGGCGGGCTGGTCTATTCCCGCTTCAACAACCCGAACCTCGAGGTGCTGGAAGACCGGCTGGCGATCTGGGACCGGGCCGAGAGCGCAGCGGTGTTCTCCAGCGGCATGTCGGCCATCTCCACCACGCTGCTGGCCTTCCTGCGCCCGGGCGACGTGCTGCTGATCTGCCAGCCGCTCTATGGCGGCACCGAGACCCTGATCGAGAAGGTGCTGCCGAACTATGGCTTCACCCCCGTCGCCTGGCAGGACGGCTGCTCGAAGGCCGAGGCGATGGCTGCGGCCCGCCGGGCTCTCAAGCAGACCGGGCGCGGCCGCAAGGGGCGGATCGGCGCCATCATGGTCGAGACGCCGGGCAATCCCACCAATGCGCTGGTGGACCTCGCCATGGTCAAGGACCTGGCCGACTGGATCGCCACCCAGCAGGGCGGTCACCGCCCGCCGGTGGTGTGCGACAACACCTTCCTGGGTCCGGTGTTCCAGAACGTGCTCGAGCACGGCGCCGACGTGGCGGTCTATTCCCTCACCAAATATGTCGGCGGCCACTCCGACCTGGTGGCGGGCGGCGCCACCGGCTCCACGGCCTGGATGAAGCCGGTGCGGGCGCTGCGCGGGGCCATCGGCACCCAGCTCGATGCCCATACCAGCTGGATGATCATGCGCTCGATGGAAACGCTCGGGGTGCGGATGGAGCGGGCCGCCGCCAATGCGGTGAAGGTCGCGCGCTTCCTGCAGGACCATCCGAAAGTCGCGGGCGTGTGGTTCCTCGACTTCCTCCCCAAGGGCCACCCGCACCGCAAGGTCTATGCCCGCCAATGCAAGGCAGCCGGCTCGACCTTCTCGTTCGAGGTCAAGGGCGGCGAGGCCGAAGCCTTCCGCCTGCTGGATGCGCTGCAGGTGGTGAAGCTCGCCGTCTCCCTCGGCGGCACCGAAACCCTGGCCAGCCACCCGGCCAGCACCACCCACTCCGGCGTCCCCCGCGACCTGCGCGACCGCCTCGGCGTCACCGACGCCCTGATCCGCATCTCCGTCGGCATCGAACACCCCGACGACCTGATAGCCGACCTCACCCAGGCCCTGGAGACAGTCTAGCGCCATTCGCCACCGCGCCCGCCGCGGAGGGGACCGCGCAGAGCGTGGTGGAGGGGGAAGGCACGGCAGGGGGTGATGCCTGCGGGTTCCTCCGTGGGCGCGGTGCCGGCAGCCCTGCCCGGGCTGCCGTGCTCCACACGGCTGTCCCCTTGATTTGGGCGAAGGAAGCAGCTGCAAGTCAATCGGATTGTCCCTCAAACATTGATGGCGCGTTTACCACAGCGCTTCACGCCGCCTTAGGATATGCCTGCGATAACCGCCCGTGACCGGTGGCAACAGAACAGACGCCATCCAGGTCCCTGCTGCGTGCAACAAACGGGAGACTGAAGATGAAGAAGATGATCGCGCGTCTGCGCAAAGACGAGAAGGGCGCCACTGCCATCGAGTACGGCCTCATCGCCGCTCTGATCGCCGTGATGCTGATCACTGCCCTGGGCACCCTCGGCAACAACATGGCGAACCAGTTCGGCAACCTGTCGACCCGTATCGCCACCCCGAGCCGCTAAGCGGTTCGATGGCAGGCCTCAGGGCCAGCTACAGCGCAGACGCCGGAGCCGATGGCTCCGGCGTTTTCGTTGTTGGGACAAGGGCTCAGCCCTTGAGGAAATAGGTGATGGTGGTCACCACCCGCACCTTCTTGTCGATCTGGCTGTCGGGCGAGCTGTTGGGGATCTCGACGGCGGCATTCACCTCGATCACGCCCTGGCTGGCGCTCTGGATGCCGCCGACCCGGGCACCGCTCTCGCGGGCGAAGTTCTGGGCGGCTTCGCGGGCGCGCTGGGTGGCCTGGGTGAGCAGCTCGCCCTTCATGTCATTGAGGCCGGTGAACTGATAGCTCGGCCCGGCGCCCATGTCGTTGGACGAGAAGACCACCCCGCTGCGAATCAGCTCGCCCACATTGCGCGAGGCCGCCGCCAGCCGGTCGACATCAGTGGTGCGCACCAGGATGGTCTCGGTCAGCACGAACCGCGCCCCCTCCACCACCGAGCCATAGGAATTGGCGAACTTGTCCTCGACCCGGATTGCCTGGACCTGAACCGCGGTGTCGGGGAAGCCCTGGGCGGTGAGGAACGCCTTCACCGCTGCCTCGGAGCCGCTCAGCTGCTGGCGGGCGTCCTCCAGCGTGCCGGCGGTGGCGACGAAGCTGATCGGCCAGAAGCCGAGATCGGCCTTCACCTCTTTCTCGGCGAGCCCCTTCACCATCACGGTGCGGAAGCCCAGCCGCGATTCCACGAGGGACGAGCCGGCGAACCAGCCTGCGGCTGCGATCCCCACGGCCAGGATGGCCGCCGCTGCCAGATTGAGCGCGGCGGATGATGGAATGCGTTCGGACATGACTGCCCCCCGGTACCTGATGCGGCCAGCCGGCCGCCCTTGCCTCTTCGTCCCTCACCGCGACAGTGGTGGTACATTCAGGCCGGTTCATGGCAGGGAGCCGTGAAACCGTAGGCGCGGCCCTGCAAGGACGCTGGCGCGGTGTTGCAGCTTTTCAGGGCGCGCAGGAGAGGGAGGCAGAGCATGCTGGCGATCTGGATGCCGCTGGTGGTGATCTCGGGCCTGTTCCAGACCCTGCGCAACGGCGCCCAGCGCGGCCTGACCGACCAGGCCGGGCCGTGGGGTGCCACACTGGTGCGGTTTGCGTTCGGGGTGCCGTTCACCGTGCTGTTCGTGGCGGCGGCCTATCTGCTGTTCCCGCCGGTCAGCCCGCAGTTTCCGCCCCGCTTCTGGGTGGCAGCGGTGGTGGGGGCAACGGCACAGGTGCTGGCGACGGCGGCCCTCCTGCAGGCGATGCGGGTCAGCGGCTTTGCGCCCGGCACCATGTTCCAGCACCTCGCGCTGCCGATCACGGCCCTGTTCGGTGCGGTGGTGCTGGGGGACCGGCTCGGCCTGTCGGGCTGGGCCGGCATCGGCCTGGCCACAGCCGGGCTGGTGCTGGCGGCGCGGCCGCCGCAGGGTCTGCTGCCGGCACTGCTGGGCGGGCCTGGCAGCGGGGTGCAGGGGTTGAAGTCGGTGCTGTTCGGGGTGGCGTCCGGGGCCTGCTTTGCGGTGTCGGCCAATTGCTACCGGATCTGCGGCACCACGCTGGATCCCGGCTCGCCGTTCTTCTCCTCGAGCCTGACGCTGCTGATCATCCAGACCCTGCAGACGGTGGTGCTGGGGGCGATCCTGCTGGCGGTGGACCGGGGGGCACTGCGGGCGCTGCGGGATGATCTGAAGGCGTCGCTGACAGCGGGCTTTGCCGGGGCAGCGGCCTCGCTGTGCTGGTTTGCCGCCCTCACGCTCGCGCCCGCTGCCCTGGTGCGGGCGGCGGCAGCGGTGATCGATGCACCGGTCGCGGCGGTCTATGGCTGGGTCCGGTTCAAGGAGCGGCCGGACCTGGCCAAGGTGGCGGGCTCGGTCCTGATCGTGGCGGGGGTGGTGCTCACCGTGCTGGCGGTGGGGTGATGGCGGCGGCCAGCGCCGCGCGGCACAGGTCCGGCTGCTCCATCGGCAGGAAGTGGCTGGCGCCTGCTATGGTCTCGACCTGCGCGCCGGCGCGCATGAAGGCCGCGATCTGCGAGGCGCGCAGGGTGGAGTGATGCTCGGCCCGCAGCACCTGCAGCGGGATGGTCAGGCGCTTCAGGGCGCCGTGCGGATCGTGGCGCTGTCCTGCAAAGCAGGCAGCCTCGAACTCCGGCGCGCACGACAGGGTGAGCTCTCCGCCGGGCCGGGGGCGCAGCCCGTCCTGGCAATAGCCATCCAGGAAGCCCGGCTGCCAGGTGCGGAACGCCCCGCGCCCCTGCCAGCTCGCGGCCGCCGCCTCCCGGCTCTCGAACTGCCGCCGCCGCCGCAGGGCAGCCGCGCTCATGGGGAAGTGGCGCCGCCACAGGGCAAACACCCACGGCGCCCGGGCATACAGATAGAATCCGCGCGGCGCGAACACCGGATCGAACAGCACCAGCTGGCGCACCCCCGGCACCAGTCCGGCGCCCGCTGCCAGCAGCGCGCTGGTCCCGCCCATGGAATGCCCCGCCAGCACCGCGCCCTCCGGCACCAGCCCGCCTGGGAGGGCGTTGATGGCGGCGGCGATATCGTCGCGGTGGATGGTCCAGCGGTCCTGCCGGTCCGGATCGGCGGGCAGGGTGGTCAGGCCATGGCCGCGCAAGTCAAGGCTCACCACACTGCAACCCGCCAGCCCCTCTGCCAGCGGTGCGAGCAACGGGGCATAGGTCGATCCACAAAAGCCGTTGGCATGCAGGAACACCAGGGCCGCCGGGCCACGGCCCCAGCGGCGCCCGCCCACATGTCCGGTCTGTCCGCTGAGGCTGATGGCGAGCGGCTCGCCAAAGTCCACGGGTTGGCTCACGGTGCGGCCACCACCCGCAGCACCTTGCTCTCTTGCGCATCGGTCAGCAGCAGCAGCGCACCATCGGGTGCGACGATCACCTGCCGGTAGCGCTCCTCGCGTTCGGCCAGCAGGCTTTCCTGCCCCTGCACGGTGCCGCCTTCCAGATCGACCCGGCGCAAATGCTGGCCCGCCAGTGCCGGCACCAACAGGTCGCCGCGCCAGGCGGGGAACATCGCCCCGTCATAGAAGGCCATGCCCCCCGGTGCGATCGACGGCACCCAATAGACCAGTGGCTGCTCCATCCCGTCCGCTGCCGAGCGCATCGAGATCGGCAGGCCGGAATAGTCGACCCCGTAAGTGATCACCGGCCAGCCATAATTGGCACCGGGCCGCAGCACATTCACCTCATCGCCGCCCTTGGGGCCATGCTCGACGGCATAGATGGTGCCGCTGGCCGGGTCGCGGACGATGCCCTGCACATTGCGGTGGCCGAGCGTGTAGATCTCGGCCCGGGCGCCGGCTTCGCCCGCAAACGGATTGCCGGGGGCGGGGGCGCCGGTGTCGGTGATGCGCACGATCTTGCCGAGGTCGGAGGCCTTGTTCTGCGCTTCGTCGCGCAGGTCGAACCCGTCGCCCAGCGTCACCAGCAAGGTCCCGTCCGGCAGGAACAGCAGGCGGCCACCGAAATGGGCCGCGCCACTCTTGGCAGGGCTGGCCTCGAACACGGTCTCGACGTTCTCGAGCGCGGTGCCGGTGAAGCGGCCCCGCACCACAGCGGTGCGGTTTTCCTGCTGGGTCCCGCGCGCGAGCGCCAGATACACGAGGCCATTCTCGGCAAACTGCGGATGCAGCGCCACATCGAACAGCCCGCCCTGACCGGCATCCAGCACCGGCGGCACACCTGCCACCGGCTGCGCCACCAGCGCACCATCGCGGATCACCCGCAGGCGGCCGGCGCGCTCGGTCACCAGGATCTGACCATCCGGCAGGACGGCGGCGCCCCAGGCATATTCGAGCCCGGTCGCCAGTTCGCTCACCTGCAGCTTGACCGTGCCGCTATTGGCCGCTGGCGGCGCTTCCACGCCGCGCTGGCAGGCGCCTGCCAGAGATGCTGCGATGAGGGCGGTGATGGCGAGGAAGGGGGCAGACTTCATCGGGCGCGCTCCATGACGCAGGGTGATACGACGGACTTCGCTCACGGGCCTGGTTCATTGGCCTCGTTCACCGGATTGGACGGTGGTGCAAGCCCCGCTCGGAACAGAAGGGCTGTGGCTCAGGAGCGGCGCAGCAGCCGGGTGACGAAGCCCAGCGCGCCGGTGAATTCCGGATGGCCGGTGCTGACCGCCAGGGCAAAACACACACGGCCCGGTTCGGCGACAGGGCGGTGCACGTCGCCCGGCGCCTTGCTGGCGATGTCGCCGCTGCGGAACAGGCCGGTCTCGTCACGGAACGCGCCGGTGACCACCAGCGTATGCTCGATGCCGGAGTGATCATGGCGCGGCGCCCCGGACCCCGGCTCGATCCGCAGCAGCTGCACCTCGTGCTGCGAGCCGACATCCAGATCCAGCACCTTGAGGCCGGGTCCGGCCATCTGCCAGCCACGTCCGCCCAGGGCATACAGGGCAGCCTCCCGCAAGGGCTCCGGCAGTTCGAGGACTTCCGAGATGGCCCGCCCGGCCGCACGTCCGGCGCGGCGCGACTGATCGGCGCCGGTCTCCAGGGCGTCGATCCGCGCCATCACACTGTCGAGCGCACCGAATGACAGGCTCGATGGGGCTTCCAGCTCCAGCGCATCACCGCCCAGCATCGAGACTGCGTCCCGCACCCGGGCCGAATCGCCGCGCAGGGCAGCCTGGGTCTCGGCCAGCAGGACAAGGCCCGGATCCAGCGGCCGTTCAGCCGCCAGTTCCATCCCGTCTGGTCCATTCCTGCCTGTCATGACCCGCCGTCTTCCTCTGGTGGCAGACTGGTTGGCAGCGATGCCGCCAGAACCGTCTGCGCCCGAACCCGCCACTCCGGCACGCACACACCGCTTCCGGGAAGTCGGGGTCCGCACCGTCGCCATGAACTGTCCGATTGCCTTGGCGTCCGAACTGTCAAGCCGACTTGGCGCAATATTGATCCGACTGCCTCTGCGTCAAGGGGTCGCAACCGGCCCGCGTGCTGGGGTCCCGGGGCGGTTGCATTTGTCGGGGTGTTCGCGGACTGGCACGGGCTGGAGGCGGTGCCCCGGCGAATTGTGTTGCACAGGGGGCGGGCGGCGCTAGGCTGACCGGTCACGGGGGCGGAGGCAGCTGGATGGGTGCGCGGGAAGAGTGGGCGGCGCACTGGCGCGTGGTGGCGGGCAGCGGGATTGCATTCGGAACCGGCTATGCCCTGTTCGGCTATGTCTCCAGCCTGTTCATCGAGCCGCTGTCGCAGGAGATGGGCTGGACCCGGGGCGACATCTCCACGGCTTCCGCGATCGGCCTGGTCGGCGGCCTGGCCGCGCCACTGATCGGACGGGCGACCGACCGGTTCGGCACCCGGCCCACCGCCGTGGTCTGCTTCATCCTGCTGGCGCTGGTGTATCTCGGCTTTGCCGCCGCCACGGCATCGCTGGCGCTGCTGTTCGTGCTGATGGCCTGTTTTGCGATGGTGGGCGCCGGGACCGGGGGGCTGACCCTGACGCGGCCGATCTCCAGCCTGTTCAGCGCCAGTCGGGGCCTTGCTCTGGCGGTGACGCTGGCGGGGGTGACCGTGACCGCCACGCTGCTGCCGCCCGTGCTGCGCGAGGTGATCGACACGGTGTCCTGGCGGGCGGGCTATCTGATGCTGGCGGGGCTGTGCCTGCTGGTGGCGATTCCGGCGATCCTGTTCCTGGTGCACGAGCGGGCCGAGCCGCCCAAGCCCGGCCCGGCCCTGCCAACAGCCTATCCCGGACGCAAGCTGGACGGGCTGTGGAAGTCGCGCGACTTTCTGGTGCTGGCCGGGGCCCTGCTGGTGATGAATGCGCCGGCCAGCGCGCTGGTGACCCAGATGGTGCCGCTTCTGACCGATATGGGTCTGACGCGGAGGGTGGCGGCGGGGCTGCTGTCGGTGCTGGCGGTGTCGGTGCTGGTGGGGCGGATCGGGTCGGGGCTGCTGCTCGACAGGCTGCCGCCGCGCTGGGTGGCGGCGGTGTTCACATCGCTGCCAGCGATCGGATGCCTGATGCTGGTGGCGGTGCCCGAGCTGACCCCGGCGGTGGCCGTGGTGGCCGTTGTTCTGGTGGGGTTGCAGCAGGGGTCGGAGACCGACCTGCTGGCCTTTTTCACGGTGCGCCAGTTCGGGATGCGGCGCTATTCGTCGATCTATGGTGCCGGGGTGATGATGGGTCTGCTGGGGACGGCGGTGGGGGTCTGGTTCATGGGCTGGGTGCATGGCGCGACCGGCAGCTATGATATCGGCCTGTGGCTGGGTGTGGGGCTGTTCCCGCTGGCGGGGGCCTTGTTCCTGCTGCTGGCGCGGCGCCCGGTGATCGAGGAAGGCTGAGGTGCGCGCCCGATCCGGTGCCAGCGCAAGCAAGCGTTCAGCTCTGGATGCTAGGGACAGTCCATGACCACGATCATTCCTGCCATCATGTCGGGCGGTGCGGGCACACGGCTGTGGCCGGTCTCGACCCAGGCCAGCCCCAAGCAGTTCCATCGTCTGGCCGGGCCCGACACCATGATCCAGGCCACCGCAGGCCGGTTTGCGGCGTCTGCCTGTGGCCTGCGCTTCACGGAGCCGCTGGTGATCTGCGGCGCCGGGCACCGCGACCTGGTCCACGACCAGCTGGCGGAGGCCGGAATCACCCCTGCCGGTGTGATCCTCGAGCCGATGGGCCGGGGTACGGCTGCAACAGCCTTGCTGGCGGCCGAAGCGGCCGGCGCCATCGATCCGCAGGCGCTGGTACTGCTGCTGCCCGCCGATCATGTGATCGAGGACACCGCGGCCTTCCACGCAGCCCTGGCTGCCGCCGCACCGGTGGCACGCGAGCGGATCGTGACCTTCGGCATCGAGCCGACCGGGCCGGAAACCGGCTATGGCTATATCGAGATGGGGCCGGTGCTGGCCGGTCCGGTGCGCGCCATCGCCCGCTTCCGCGAAAAGCCTGACCGGGCGAGCGCCGAGGGCATGCTGGCCGCGGGCGGGCATGTGTGGAACGCAGGCATCTTTCTGTTCGCACCCGCTACCGTCCGCGCCGAGTTCGGTCTCGCACCCGATATCCGCGACACTGTGCTGCGCGCGCTCGCTTCGGCGCGGCGCGACGGCAAGGATACCTGGCTGCCGGCCGAGGCATTCGGCGCCGTCCCGGCACAGGCGTTCGACGTGGCGATCATGGAGCGGACGGCGCAGTCGGCCGTGCTGCCCTGTGCGTTCGGCTGGGCGGATGTGGGATCCTGGTCCGAGCTGTGGCGTCTGTCCGCCGGTGACGGGACCGACGCGATGGTGCTGCGCGGGCAGGCGGTCGCGGAGGCCAGTTCGGGCTGTCTGGTGATCGGCGACGGCGTGCCGGTTGCGGTGCACGGGCTCAGCGACCTGATCGTGGTCGCCACGCCCCAGGGCGTGCTGGTACTGCCCAAGGGCGAGGCCCAGCGCACCAAGGATCTGCTGGCTGCGCTGAAGGCGTCAGGCTTCGTCCAGGACTGAGCCGGCTTCGCAGATCGCCAGGAACAGGTGATAGAGGATCGAGGCGGGCACGGCCTTTGCCACCGGCTGGCCGTCGGCATCGAACGCATCGATCCAGGTGCCGGGCACCGGCGCAGCCAGATAGCGGTCCAGGAGCGCCCGGCCACTCGCCTCGATCCCGGCAGCGGTGTCCAGCCCGAACAGGCGCCCGGCCACCACTTCGGCCTTGAGCCGCTCGGTATTGGTCCAGGAGCGCGAGCCGCCATCCAGCACGGCGCCCTGCGGGTCGATGGCGTTGCACACCAGACCCGTGGCCCGGTTGATGCCCAGTCGCGCCGCGCTGTCATACAGGATGCGGGCATCCGCCGTGATGTCGATGTCCAGCAGCTGACGGGCCTTGTCGAGGATCCAGACCCATTCGAACTGGTGTCCGGGCTCGCGCACGGCGCCGTCCGCGCCCGGCCAGAGCTGCCAGTCATCGGTGAACCGCTCGCCCAGCGTGCCGGTTGCCCGGTCGATGGCCCGGGTCCGGATCAGCGCGATCAGACTGGCCGCCAGATCGCGGTAGCGGTCTGCCCCGGTGGCCTCCACCAGCGCCAGGAGCGCCTCCACCAGGTGCATGTGCGGGTTCTGGAGGCGCGGTCCTGGGGCCACGGGCAGCAGGTTCACGAAGCCGCCTGCCCCGTGGCCCATGCGCTGCTCGATGAAGTCCAGCGTGGCATCGGCCCGTTCCAGCGACCGGGCGTCGCCCGTGGCCCGGTGGTGCCAGCCATGGGCAAACAGCATGAAGGCGCAGTCATACAGGTCGGCGGTGGGGTCCAGCACCTGGTTGGTGTCATCCAGCAGCCGCGCCCATCCCCGGTCCGGTCCCTGCCAGGCCCGCTCCCACATCAGGTCCAGCGCACCGCTCGCCGCCGCCAGGCCATCGGTGTGCCCCAGCACGGCTGCATGGCTGAACACATAGACCTGCCGCGCCGTCACCCGCAGGCGGCGGAACCCGCAGGGCGCCGGCTTGCCGGCGAAATCCAGCTGCTCGTGGAATCCGCCCGCAGCCCGGTCCGGTCCGGCCTCGAACCAGAAGGGCAGGGCTGTCTCGAAGGCCCAGTGCTGGAGCTGGCGGATGGTCTGGGCGGGCATGGGCGGCGGGTCTCCCGGTGGCGTGTCGGCAAGCGTCCTGCGGACCTGCGCTCACAGTCCCCACTGGCGGCGATGGAAAGCCCAGGCAGTCCGGACGATGGTATCGATGTCCGACAGGCGCGGCGCAAAGCCCAGCACGGTGCGGGCCTTGCTGGTATCGGCTGTCAGAACCGGAACATCGCCGGGACGGCGCGGGCCGAGGGTGTGTGGCACGGCGAGGCCGGTGGCCCGCTGGACCGCGGCCATCACCTGCAACACCGACAGCGGCTCTCCGGTTCCCAGATTGAAGGCATGGGCACCGGCTTCGGCGTCCTCCAGCCAGCGGACGGCGGCGACATGGGCATCGGCGAGGTCGCACACATGCACATAGTCGCGCAGGGCGGTGCCGTCGGGCGTGTCATAATCGGTGCCGAACACGTTCAGGCCCTGGCCGCGCCCCGCTGCAGCCGCCAGCGCCAGCGGGATCAGGTGGGTCTCGGGATCATGCCGCTCGCCGGTCAGCCCGTCGGGGGCCGCGCCGGCGGCATTGAAATAGCGCAGGCACGCAGCCTTCAGGCCCTGCACCCGGGCGGTGTCGGCAATGATGGTCTCGACCATCGACTTGGTGCGCCCATAGACCGAGCCGGGCCGGTGCGGCATCTCCTCGGTCAGAGGCGGGGCGGCGGCGCCATAGACCGCGCAGGTGCTGGAGAACACCAGCCTCCCGACCCCTGCCTGTTTCATGGCGGCCAGAACCGAGATCGTGCCGGCGACATTGTTGTCATAGAAGGCCAGCGGCTCGCGCTCGCCGATCCCCACTTCGATCGACGCGGCAAAGTGCAGCACGGCGACTGGCGCATGGGCCAGCATCACGTCCGCGAGCGCGGCGGTCTTGCGGATATCCAGCTGCTCCAGCGGCCCCCAGCGCACCGCATCGGCATGTCCGCCCGACAGACTGTCCACCACCACGGGCAGATACCCCGCCCCGGCCAGTGCCCGCGCCGCATGGCTGCCCACATAGCCGGCCCCGCCGCACACGATCACGCGCTGTGTCATGACTGCCCCTGATTCTCGAACGCGCGCCTGATCTGCCAGACAGCCCGTGAACAATTGGTGCAGGCCGTCCTACCCCGTCCGGAGGAGGACGGAGAACCTTGGGGAGGCTTCCGTCCGGCGCCGGGCGTGGTACAGCTTGCCCATGACCGCAGACCCGTCACCCGCTTCGATGACGCCCGACCGGCGCGCCCTTCTGGCAGGACTTGCTGCCTGTCTCGTAGCTGCTGCCCCTGTCCGGGCCGAACAGGCTGCGCCGTCTCCCGGGTCGCTGGTGCGACCGCCGCGGCTGCGGCGGGGGGATGTGATCGGGCTGGTGGCGCCGTCGGGGGCGACCTACGAGGCCGACGACCGGGCGATCGTGGATGAGGTGGTGCGGGCTCTGGGCTTTGTGCCGCGCCATGGCCGCCACAGCATGGACCGCTATGGCTATCTCGCCGGTCAGGACCGCGACCGGGCGGCGGATGTGAATGCGATGTTCGCCGATCCCGAGGTCAAGGCACTCCTGTGCGTGCGCGGCGGCTGGGGGGTGGCGCGGATGCTGCCGTTCGTCGACTTCGATCTGGTGCGCGCCAACCCCAAGGCCGTGATGGGCTATTCCGACATCACTGGCCTGCACATGGCGCTGCAGGCTCGGGCGGGGCTGATCAGCTTCCACGGTGCCAATGCCGCCAATGCCTGGGGCCCGCTCAGCGTGGCCTCGTTCAACCAGCTGCTGGTGGACGGCGCGGCGGCCGAGTTCCGCAACGTGCCCGCCCGGGAAGAGCGGCTGGTGCAAAGGCGGGCGCGCACCGTGACCCTCACCCCCGGCGTGGCGCGCGGGCGCCTGATCGGCGGCAATCTCACTGTCTTCTCGGCCCTGGCCGGCACGCCCTACATGCCCGACACCCGCGGCGCGATCCTGGTGCTGGAGGACATCAACGAGGCCGAGTACCGGATCGACCGGATGCTGACCCAGCTCAGGCTCGCAGGCCTGTTGGACGGGATTGCCGGCTTCGTGTTCGGCCAGTGCACCAGCTGCACCGACAGCGGCCCGGGCTATGGCAATTTCCTGGTGTCCGAGCTGCTCGACCAGCATATCCGCCCGCTGGGCGTGCCGGCCTTCAACGGCCTGATGATCGGCCATATTGCCGACCAGCCCTTCCTGCCGCTCGGTGCGGAAGTGGAGCTGGATGCGGGAGCGGGCACCTTGCGCCTGCTGGCACCTGCGGTCAGCTGAGCAGCGGCCCTGCCGCCTCAAGGGGTCAGCGAATCCAGCACCGCACCCAGGGCGCCTGCCCGCTCGGTATCGGTCACGAAGATCGCGCCTGCCGCGCCGGTATCCGGACACACCCAGGCCAGGTGGCTCCAGAACCCACCGTGGCCGATGCAGGCCCGCCCGCCAATCGTCAGCAGGCTGAGGCCCAGCCCATAGTCGGCGCCACCGGCGCGGCTCTGGGGCGTCGGCTGCGCCATCAGGGCAAAGGTCTCGGGCCGCTCGAACACGCTGCCGCCCGCCAATGCCCGGAAGAAGCGGGCGAGGTCGGGGGCGCTCGCCACCAGTCCTCCGGCGCCATACAGATCGAACGAGGCGTGGATGCTGCTGCCATCCTGCCAGCCGATATACTGGCGGGCCTGGAGGGGTGCGCCGGGCGGCGGCGCCTCGAGGGTCTCGAACCAGGTCGCGTTCAGGCCGATGGCCTCGAAGCGGAGCAGGCTCCGCACCGACTGGGCCATGGTCTGGCCGCTGGCACGTTCCAGTACCTCGGCTGCCACCAGATAGCCGGTGTCGGAATAGAAGAAGCGCTCGCCCGGCTGGCCGACCGGTTCGCCATGGCGCATGGCAAACCGCACCTGCTCGATCCGGGTCCAGCGCCGCCCCGGCAGATAGCGGGCCTGCAGCTGATACAGCCGCATGCCCCAGTGATCGGCGAGGCCGCTGGTATGGGCCAGAAGCTGGCGGGTGGTGATGGCGCCGGTATCATAGCCGTCGCCGTCCAGGGCATCGCGGGTCTCGTCCGACAGCAGTGCGCGGATCGGCGCATCGAGATCCAGCCGGTCCTGTTCCCACAGCCGCAACAGGGCAGCGGCCAGGAACGTCTTGGTGACACTGGCGATCCGCACCGGCGCATCGGGCATGACGGGCTCGTCCGAGCCGCGCCGGGCCCGTCCCGCCGCCCAGGCCCGGGCGCCATCCCTGCCGTCGAGAGCCAGCACCATCGCCGGCGGTCCGCCCGGCTGCACCGCCACGGCGTTGAAGCCAGCCGGGGCCGGGCCGGGTCCACCCACGGTCTCGCCCATCGGCTTGCTCGGCCCGCAGCCGACGGTCAGGAGGCTGCCCAGCAAGATGCCTGCCGTGGCCAGGTTGCGTGCTCGACGTGCCATGAGGCTCATCACTCCATGATTCTGCAGGGTAGGGGCAGTGCCGCGCCGTGTCCGGCCTCATGCGCCCTTCAGCCCGCATTCATGGCAGAGGGTGCAGTGTGTTGATACTGTTGGCGCGTTGCGGTTGCACCGCGGCGGCGCTAGAGGCCTAGGCCCGTGAGGTACCCATGAAAACCCGTCTTGCAGCTCTGCTGACCGCCGCGCTGGTCGCGGTGCCCCTGTCGACGGGGGCGCAGACCCCGCCGCCCGCGCCCGTTCCGCTGACGGCCTTCTCGGTGCAGTTCGGCGTCACTGCCCGTGGCGTCACCGCTGCCGAGGCGAACTACACGTACACGTTTGGCAGCGGGCGCTATTCGGCGACCGCCAGCCATCGCCTCACGGGTGTGGCCCGCAGCATGGGCGGCTCGTCGCAGGATTACAGCTACTCGGTTTCCGGGGTCCAGGAAGCCGATGGGGATCTGCGTCCCCGATCCTACCGCCACTCCGGTGGCAGCCGGAACCGGGTGGTCCAGGTGGCCTTCTCGGACAGCAATGCCGTCACCACTGCAACACCGCCGATGGGCATGGGCAATCCGCCAGCCACCCCGGCCCAGCGCGCCAACACCATCGACCAGGTGACGATGATGGCCCAGCTGCTGGTCTCGCGCGGCGATCCCTGCAGCCAGACCCTGCGGATCTATATGGAGGGGCGGCGCCGGTTCGATCTGGTGATGACCCCGCGCGGGACCGAGCGGGTGAACATCGCCGGTTTCCGGGGCGAGGCCAGGCGCTGCTCGGTGCGGTTCACGCCGATCGCCGGCTTCAGCGACCCCACATCCGCCTCGACCCTGACGTTCCTGCTGGCACCGGTGAATGGCTATTTCGTGCCGATCCGGATCCAGATGCCCACCGATGATGCGGGCCTCGTGACCCTCCAGGCCCGGCGCTATTCGCTCACCGGGCGGCGCTGAGCCGTCCATGACCGGTCCCGCCAGCCCGTCGTCCGGCCGGCAGGTGCTGCTGGCGGTGCTGATCGCGCTAGCCGGGACCGTGGCGGCGGGGTTTGCGTCGGCGGAGCTGGCGGGGCTGCTGGTCACTGCCGGGTTGCAGGTCCCGCTGCGCGAGCCACTCAATCTGCTGATGGTGCTGGCGGTCGGCTGGCTGGCCTTCAGCAGGCTCGGGCCGGCGACAGCGATCCGGCTGGGGCAGGCAGGGCCGGGCGCGATGGTGGGGGCTGTCCTCGCGCTGGGTGTCCTGCTGGCAGCCTGGGGGCTGTTGATCGCCACCGGAGCCGCGTCTTCGCCCCGATGGATCGGCGACACTACCGCGCCGGTTGCGCTGGCGGCTTTCGCCCTGCCTTGGATGGTGCTGCATGGGCTGAGCGAGCAGTATCTGGTGCACCGGCTTGCACAGGATCGGGCCGAGCGGTGGCGCGGTGCCTGGGCCGGTATCCTGGTGGCAGCGCTGGTCTGGACCGGGGTGCAGGCGTTGCAGGGCTATGTGGCGCCGGTGCTGCTGGTGAACAGCTTCCTGCTGGGGTGCCTGTTCGGCCTTGTGGCGCGCGGCCCGGGCGGGGTGCTGGCGGCCGGCCTCGCGCATGGCCTGTGGAGCTGGCTCGAAACCGTGGTGTGGCGGTCGCTGTGGCAGTGGCAGCTGGAGCCCGGGCTCGGGGCCGTGGGCGATCAGGACAGCTACGGCACCTGGGCGCTGACGCTGGTGCTGCTGGTGGTGCTGCTGGTGGCGGTGTGGCGGGGCGGGAAGCGCCAGCCGCCTCGTCAATGATCCAGCCATTCGTGCTCGAGGGCGCGCAGACGGCCCATCACCGAGATCAGGAAAGCTGTGGACCAGCCCACCAGGATCAGCCCGTTGCAGGCAGCAATCGCGCCCACCAGCCGCCATTCCGTGGGCACCGACACATCGCCGTAGCCCAGCGAGATGAAGCTCTGGGTGGCGAAATACAGCGCGGTCTCGATGTCGCCGAACAGCCCCAGCGGATAGCGGAACAGCAGGGCATAGCTCCAGATCTCCACCGTATGGGCAAAGAACACCCCCAGCACCACGAACAGGATGCCCGCAAACCGCTTGAGCAGATGCCGCCGCTCCTCCAGCCGGTCATCCGCCACCCGCCGCAGCACGACGGTGAGGGCCAGCATGGCGAAGAAGTGGATCGTGGTGGTCAGCACCACCATGGCCGATGCCACCAGCAGGTTGGCAACGAAATGCGGCGTGTCCGGTGGCATGATCGACAATCCTCTGTTCAGACCCGCCCACCGGAGCAAAGACGGCGTCCTGCGAGCCCTGATAGACCCTGCACCCGCCCTCCCGTGCGTGGCAGGTCGTCGCAGCCTGTCGCAGCGCTGCCGCTCCTGGACGGCTTCAGGGGTCTGGGATCGTGAACGGGGGTCGGCTCCGGCTTGGGGGCCGGTTTCGTGGGGGCATTGAAGCGCGGGTTTGCGGGTTGGGGGCAGGTTGGAGATTGCTCCGGCCGTCCGGTTTCTCCCCCGCTGACGCAGGGAAGCAAAGCCCGGGCCCCGCCGCGTCGCGCGCGCCGGCACCGGATCTGTGGCAGTGGGACGGGGGCGCCTGCCCCTGCGCGTTGCCCGGCGCCGCGAGGGGTGCTAGGCGCGCCCTGCGTATGGGCACCTGCCTTTGCCGGTCTGCCAGCCTTGTTTTATCCGGCAGTCGGGCGGGGTGCCGCCAAACCTGCGAGGATGCAATGCAAGTCCCCTTCACCCTGCTTCAGGCGGGTTCGTCTGCTGCGGGCCAGCCCGGCATGGAAGCCTTCCTGATCCAGCTCCTGCCGCTGGTCCTGATCCTGGTGATCTTCTATTTCCTGCTGATCCGTCCGCAGCAGAAGCGCATGAAACAGCATCAGGACATGGTGGCGGCCTTGCGCCGGGGCGATGTCGTGGTCACTTCAGGCGGCATCATCGGCAAGGTGACCAAGGTGGACGACACCGAAGTCTCGGTCGAGATCGCCACCGACACAGTGATCCGTGTGCTGCGCCACACGATCGGGGAAGTCCGCAACAAGACTGATCCGGTCCCGGCCAACGACGGCAAGAAGTGACAGGCCGCAGCGGCGGTTGAGGTTTCAGGCGGTGCGCGGCTCTGAGGGCGCGCGCACCCGACAAGACAAGGTCGGTATCCCGTGTTGCATGTGGCCCGCTGGCGGATCTTCGCCGTCCTGATCGTTGCGATCCTCGGGGTGATCTGGGCGCTGCCCAATGCCCTGTCGCCGCAGATGCGCCAGTCCCTGCCGGCCTTCATGCCGCGCGAGAGCGTCAATCTGGGCCTCGACCTGCAAGGCGGCTCCCACCTGCTGTTCGAGGTGGACTCCAGCGCCCTGGTGCGGGGCCGCCTCGAGACGGTGGCTGACGAGGCCGGCTTTGCCCTGCGCGGGCGCCGTCCGGGCGACACACCGGAGGACCGCAAGGCCCCGATCGCCTTCACCGGCCGTGCCGTCAGTGCCGACGGCACGCTCGTGCGGCTGGTGGTGACAGATCCTGCCCAGCTGGACGAGGCGCGCGAGCGGATCGCGGCGCTCGGCATGGCGGTCGACGGCATCTCGGGCACGGTGGCCACCACCGACCTTGAAGTCACCACTGCCCCCGGCAACGTCATCGAGGTGCGGGTCAGCGAAGCGGCGCGCAACGCCATGACCCGCCGCGCCGTCGACCAGTCGATCGAGGTGATCCGTCGCCGGATCGACGAGACCGGCACGCGCGAGCCCTCCATCACTCGCCAGGGCCTCGACCGGATCGTGGTGCAGGCCCCCGGCGAGAGCGACCCCGAGACCCTCAAGCGCCTGATCGGCCAGACCGCCAAGCTGACCTTCCAGATGGTGGACGAGACGGTCTCGCCATCTGACATCGCGGCAGGGATCGTGCCGCCCGGCTCCGAGATCCTGCCCAATGTCGACCAGGGCGGTTCGATCGTGGTGCGCCAGCGGGCGCTGGTGGATGGCGAGCAGCTGGTGAACGCAACCGGCACGCTGGATACCCAGACCGGCGAATGGGTGGTGACCTTTGCCTTCAACCCGTCGGGCACCCGCGACTTCGGCAATGCCACCCGCCGCGCGGTGGGTCAGCGCTTCGCCATCGTGCTGGACGACAAGGTGATCTCCGCCCCCGTCATCCGCGAGGCCATCACCGGGGGCACCGGCCAGATTTCCGGCAGCTTCACCCCCGAAAGCGCCAATGAACTGGCGACGCTGCTGCGCGCCGGTGCCCTGCCGGCACCGCTGATCGTGCAGGAACAGCGCACGGTGGGTCCGACCCAGGGGACCGAGGCCATCCAGGCCGGGGCCCTGGCCAGCGTGATCGCCATGGTGCTGGTGGTGGTGTTCATGCTGCTGACCTATGGCGTGGTGTTCGGCGGCATCGCCATCATCGCGCTGACGGTGAACCTGACCTTGATCATCGCGGCCATGAGCGTGGTGGGGGCAACCCTCACCCTGCCGGGCATCGCGGGCCTGATCCTGACCATCGGTGCGGCGGTGGACGCCAACGTGCTGATCTATGAGCGGATGCGCGAGGAAGAGCTGTCGGGCCGCAGCGCCGCGCTGTCGATCGATGCGGGCTTCAAGCGCGCCATCGTCACGGTGCTGGACGCCAACATCACGGCCCTGCTGACCGCGCTGATCCTGTTCTTCTTCGGGGCAGGGCCGGTGCGCGGCTTTGCCTGGACCCTGTCCATCGGCGTGGTCACCTCGCTGTTCACCGCCATCCTGATGACCCAGGTGATGGTGGCCTGGTGGTACTGGTCGACCCGCGCCAAGAAACTCCCGATCTGATCCGGCTCCATCGCCAACGGAACCTGAAACCCCAAGGACCAACAGCCATGTGGCCGCTGATCAAGCTCATACCGAAGAACACCAAGTTCGGTTTCGTCCGCTTCTCCAAGGCGGCGGCGATCGTGTCGGTGATCCTGTGCATCGCGTCGCTGGTGCTGGTGTTCACCCGGGGCCTCAATCTCGGGATCGACTTCAAGGGCGGCACCCTGGTGGAGGCCACCTGGACCCAGACCATCGACCAGACCCAGGTGGTCCAGGCCCTGCAGCCGCTCGGCCTCAAGGACGTGGCCGTGCAGGATGTGGGCGGCACCGACCCGGCGCTGGCGGGCAAGCAGGTGATGATCCGCTTCCTCGCCCCCGATGGCGCCGACGCGTCGGCCACGGTGGACCGGGTGAAGGAAACCCTGCGCGGCACCATGCCGGGCGTCGAGTATCCGCGGGTCGAAGTGGTGGGGCCTGCGGTATCGGGCGAGTTTGCGGTCAATTCGCTGATCGCGCTGTTCATCGCCATCGGCCTGGTGGTGATCTATGTCTGGATCCGGTTCCAGCTGCAGATGGGCTTCGGATCGGTGGTGGCGCTGGCGCACGACGTGATCCTGACACTCGGCTTCATGAGCCTCACGCAGCTCGAGTTCTCGCTCACCACCATCGCCGCGATCCTGACCATCATCGGCTATTCCATGAACGATACTGTGGTGGTGTTCGACCGGATGCGCGAGAACATGCGCAAGTACAAGCAGATGCCGCTGGGCGGGATCATCGACCTGTCCACCAACGAAACCCTGTCGCGCACCATCATCACCGCCCTCACGACCCTGCTGGCGCTGATCGGCCTGACGGTGGTGGGCGGCGAGACCATGCGGGTGTTCACCCTGGTGATGATCTTCGGCGTGGTGATCGGCACCTATTCGTCGATCTATGTCGCCGCGCCGGTGCTGATGGTGTGGCCGCCCAAGCGGGGCGGCGAGCCGCCGCGCAAGTCGAACCTGGTGGAAGGCGAGGAAGAGCTCGCCTGAGGGCGGGCTCTAGCTGCTGGTGCCGGGCAGGAGCGGGACGAAGCGGACATCCATCAGATGCTCCTCCTCGAACACCCCGTCGGCCCGCAGGCGGTAGCGCAAGAGCTCCTGCACCGGCCCTGATCCCACGGGCGCCACCAGCACCCCGCCCGGTGCCAGCTGGGTCAGCAGCGCATCGGGCCGCTCGGGGGCGGCGCAGGTCATGATGATGCGCTCGAACGGCGCCTGCTGCGGCCAGCCGGCCCCGCCATCGGAACAGGTCGCCACCACATTGGTGATCCCCAGCGCCTCGAACCGCCCCTGCGCCAGGCGCAATAGCGAGCGGTAGCGCTCCACCGTATAGACCCGCCGCGCCAGCTGGGCGAGGATCGCGGTCTGATAGCCCGACCCCGTACCGATCTCGAGCACCTTCTGGCGCCCGTCGAGTTCGAGGGCGGCGGTCATGGCGCCCACCACGAACGGCTGGCTGATGGTCTGGGCCTCGGCGATGGGCAGGGGCGCGTCGTCCCAGGCACGGGCGGCGAAGGCTGCGTCCACGAACAGGTCGCGCGGGATCCGCTCCATGACCGACAGCAGGGTCGGATCGGTAATCCCCGCCTTGCGCAGCTGCAGCATCAGGCGCGCGCGCGGGTCCACCGCGCCGCTCATGGCGCCAGCTCCGCCGTCGCCAGCCCGGCCAGAACCGGGGCCAGCTGTGCCCGCGTCGGAGCCGAGGTCAGGTTCATCTGCAGCGGCGTGACCGAGATGCGCCCGTCATACACCGCCCGCAGGTCCGAGCCCTCGGGCGGGCGCGACAGCTTGGCTGCATAGCCGATCCAGAAATAGTGGTTGCCCCGCAGGTCGAGGCGCCGCTCGACATGGGTCACATCCTCGTCGCGCTCGCCCTGGAAGGTGGCCTCGATCCCCGTGACATCGCCGGGCAGGCAGTCGGGGAAATTGACGTTCATCACCACACCGTCCGGCCAGCGGGCCGCGATCAGGGCGCGTAGCACCGCCGGTCCGTGGGCCGCAGCCGTCTGCCAGGGGATCGACGCGCCTGCCCGGAAGCCCTTGGCCTGCGACAGCGCGATCGAGGGGATCCCCATCTGCATGCCCTGGACCGCAGCCGCCACGGTTCCCGAAACCGTCACGTCCTCGGCGATGTTCTGGCCATTGTTGACGCCGGACAGCACCAGATCGGGGGCGGCGCCCTCCACCAGGGTCCGCACGCCCAGCAGCACGCAGTCGGTGGGGGTGCCCGAACAGGCAAACCGCCGCGGGGCCACCTCGCGGATCCGCACGGGCTCGGTCAGGGTCAGGGCGCGCGAGGCGCCCGAGCGCTCGACTTCCGGCGCGACGATCCAGATGTCATCGGTCAGGGTGCGGGCCATGGCCTCGAGAACCGCGAGGCCCGGTGCATGGATGCCGTCATCATTCGAAATCAGGATGCGCACGGCCTCTATCCCCAGAACACGCAATCGCGGACGCCCGCCGCGTGCGCTATCACTTCCCGTGCCGGGCTGCGAGGGCCGGAGCGCTGCCAGCTGCATCACGCCCTATCTGAAGGTCTTGTTCAGTATGGGTTCAGAGCGGGGATGCGAGCTTTCCATGCAGTCGGCCGGACCCGTCAGGGACAGGCATTCACCCGGCCGCCAGGAGCCACGTGTCATGAAGACGCACCTACTCGCCACTGCCTCACTGGCTGCCTTTGCGGCCCTCGTCGCCATGCCGGCTCTGGCAGGGCCAGGGGCCATGGCGCGCGCCGCCCAGGAAGCACAGGAACAGACCGAAGCCCGCGCCGAAACCGCGCCCCAGGCAGCGCCGCTGCCCGATACCGGGTTCAGCCCCGCCCCTGCGCGCACGGCCTTCAGCGCCGGGCCCGACTATGCCCGGGCCGATCCACCCGTGCGGGTGCGCGATCCCGAGCCGCGCCCGGAAGCGGATGATGACGACACCAATCCGCAGTTCACCGAAGGCCGCCGCGGACGCCGTGGCCCGCCGCCGCAGGAGTGGCGCGCGCCCGAGCCCGAGCAGCGCTGGCAGCCGCCGCCCGTACAGCCTGCGCCTGTCTACACACCGCCCCCGGCGCCGGTCCTGCCGCCCCCGCCGCCGCCTGCGGTGGCCCAGGCCTGGACCCCGCCCCCCGCACCGCCGCCTGTCCGTGACAGCCGGGGCCGCGATGACCGTGATGGCCGGGATCGTGATGACCGCGGCGGCTATGGCCGTGACCGCGATGACGACCGGGGCCGCGACAGCCGGGGCGGAGACTGGCGCGCGCCGCCGCCCGTAACCGTGCCGCCGCCCCCTGCACCACCGCCGGTCTTCACCGGACCTCCGGTGCGCGGCAGCGGACCCGCGGCCGGTGCCGTCAATGGCCTGGCACGCGGCGAGGGCCGCCCGGCCCGGGACCGCTATGACGATGACGACTGGCGTGACCGGGGCCGCCGCGACCGTGAATGGCGCGACCGGGGTCGCGGCTGGGGCGGTGGCGACTGGCGCGACCCGCGCTGGGGCGACCGTCAGTGGCAGGACTATTACGGCCGCCAGGGCTGGCGCCGCGACTGGTATGACCAGCGCTGGAGCGGCGGCTGGCAGGGCACCTGGGGCTATGGCTACCAGGGCTGGCAGTATCCGGGTTACAGCTGGAACCGTGGCTGGCAGCCGGGCTGGAATGCCTCGGCCCCGCCGCCCAACAGCAACCGCGGCTTCTACTGGAACGGCCATGCCTGGGTGCCGAGCCCTTGGGTCTGGGAACGGGCCGCGCGCGGCGCACGTGTCTATCAGGTGCTGGTGTTCCGCAGCTGGCGCGACCCGCGTCCGGATGTGCGGGTGGACCGCTCGAACCGGATCTTCTGGCTGGCCGACCGGGGCGACTGGGTGTTCCTACGGGGCGTGAACCGGCGCTACTGGTATGACTGGCACCGCAGCGCCTATTACACCCGCGACGATGACGGCGTGCTGATCCTCCTGGCGGTGGCCCCGTCGGACATCGGCCTTGGCCGGGCGCTCACCGGTCAGTTCTGAGCTGTCAAAGCCTGTGCGCGCGCCTCTGGTTCCACCGGGGGCGCGCGCTCTGTCTGGCGCGGTCAGCTGCCCCTGGCTGCCTTGATGGCACCATAGGCGGCATTGGCCTGGGCCGTGCGCCGGTTGGCGGCTGCAATGAAGGCCTCGGGGGCCCCCCGGGCCAGGAACGTGTCGGGGTGGTTCTCGGCCACCTGTTTCAGCCAGGCGCGGCGGATGGTGGCATCATCGGCATCGGGCGCCACGCCCAGCACCGACCAGGGGTCCGGCTCGCGGCCCGGAAAGTGGCGCCCGGCGATCTGCTCGAAATGCGGCCCCCGGATCCCGAACAGCTCGCCCACCTGGCGCAGGTAGTCTTCCTCGCCGTCGGTCAGACGCCCGTCGACGGCGGCGATCGCAAACAGCACTTCCAGCACATCCGCCAGCAGGCCCGGGTGGCGGCGGCAGCGCCGCGCCAGCTTGCGGGCATAGCCCTCGAAACCCGCCACTGTCTCCTGCGCCAGCGCGAACAGCCGGTCGAACAGCGGGCGGTCAGCGGGGCGGATCGGGAAGGCGGCGCGGAACGCAGCCGCCTCGTCCAGCGTCGCCCGGCCATCGGCCCGCGCCATCTTGGCCGCCAGCGCCACCACGGCAGCGGCGAACATCGCATCGGTCTGCGGATCATCGGCAGCCGGATCGCGGAACAGCGACTGGGCCAGCTCCGCCAGTCGCTGCCAGATGGACGGTGAAGTCGGCATGGCCGCGCGCTCCTAGCAGGCTGCGCCGCCCTGGCAAAGCCACCGCGCAGGGGGACGCCGGCGCTGCGCGGTTAATGGGCACGGTTCTTGCGCCGTGTGGCGCATGTGGCACCTGACCGACCCGGAATGGATCGCTGGACGTCTCGGTATCGAGACGTGGCAGCTGATTGCGGCCCCAATCGGGACAATCCTGCTTCTGACGCTGCTCGCAGGGTTGCGGGGGCGCGAGCAGCGCTATTCTCTGGTGGATGGTCCTGTCCGACGCAGCGGCCGTGCGCTGACCTTCGTGATCGGCCTTGCCGGCGGCGGCGCCCTCGCGCTGATCTTCACCGGACTGTGGCGCGAGATCCTGCACTATATCACCTCCACGGGCGGGCTCTGAGCCACGCTGCGATCCTGCCGGGTCAGCCTTGAATGACACTGCGAGCGCTGGCGGACGGTTTCATCCGCCGCCCCCTGTTCCGCGGCTTGCGGGGGATCAAGGCCCTGGCTCTGATGCGGGGCGTTCGCGGCGACCTGTCGGGCCCCCATCGCAAGGCCCTTGTTTTCACAGTCCTGTGCTGGGGGATCTGCGGGGCCGGGCAGCCGGTGTGGCAATGGTGCCAGCAGACGGCGGCACAGGCGTTATTGGGCTTGACCGAGCCGTGCGTGGTCGGCCACGTTGGCACGTGAGGGAATGGAGACACTGTTCACATGCGTAAACTCAAGACTTTGATCCTTGCTACGGCTTCGGTGCTGTCCGGTCCCGCCATCATGGCCGTAGGTCTCGCGGCCCTCCCGCAAGCGGCCGCCGCGCAGGGCATTCCCCAGATTTCGGTCGGGCAGACCGTGAATGGCCGGTTCGACGGGACCGAGCCGCTGTTCGACGATCAGTTTCCGCTGCGCGGCTATGATCTCCAGCTGCGGCGGGGCGAGACGGTCACCATTACGGTGACCAGCCGCACACTCACGATCGTGCCGGTGATTCTGGGTGACAATGACTTCTCGGCCCTGCCCGAGGATTCCAGTCCGAACTCGGTCACCTTCACCGCACCGACGGCCGGCACCTATACTGTTGCGCTGACGGCGATGGAGCGGGCGCAGGGCTCGTTCACCCTGTCGGTTCAAGGGGCAGGCCGGTCGGCCCAGCCTTCGCCGCCGCCGCCTCGCCCCGCGCCGCCGCCGCCGCCTGCCGTGCGGCCCTCGCCTCCGCCGCCCCCGGCAGCCCGCGCTGCGCCAACTCCGGCGCGCGGCCAGGCCACCACCACAATCGACATCACCGGCAACTGGACCCGGGCCGACGATCAGCTGGACGATGGCAACCGGGTTGATCTCTATACGTT
>JAIXTH010000229.1 GCA_027484265.1 Alphaproteobacteria bacterium | reverse complement strand
CCCTCCTGCACGCCGGCGCCAATGATTTGCGCTTGCTGGTGATCCGCGACTGCTGCCAGACTTATGTCGGCGCGATCTATGCCGGACCGGCACCCGACGTGCTGCCAGTGGCCGAACGGGCGCAGCTGACATTCCACGGTATCGCCATCGTCACCGCTCTGGTGGCGGGGGTGGTGCTGCTGGCCGCGCTGGCGCTGGTGCCGCTGGGGCTGGGCAGGGGGCTGCTGGCGGGGATCATCCTCGCCATGCTGGGCTTTGGCCTCAATGCGGCCTGGGCCGTGGACACGATATCCGGCTGGAGCCGGGCCGTGGACGTGCTGGCCGGGCACGTGATCTATGTGGTGGCGATGGCGGGGCTGTCGCTGATGGCGGCCAACTGGATCGGCGAGGACCGCGCCACCAGCCGGGTGCTGGCGGCGGCTCTGATGGCGGCCTTGGCCGTGCTGGTGTGCCTGTGGCTGGTGCTGCCGTGGAAGGTGTTCAATGCCGTGGCGTTCTGGGGCAACACCGCGCTCCAGCTGCTGCTGTGGGCGTTCGTGTTCGCGCGGCTGCTGACGCCGTTTCTGGTGGGGCAGGTGCCGCTGCAGTGGGAGATCGCGATCCTGAGCCTGGGGCCGGTGGTAGGGATCACCGACGGCCTGCACGCCGCCGCCAGTGGCGGGCCGATCGTCGGCTATGGCCACCTGGCGCTGCCGCTGTCGAGCCTGTGCATCGTCGCCATGATCGGGGCCGGGCTGATGCGCCAGGGCTGGGGTCTGTTCCGCGCAGCGCAGGACGCCAACCGCCTCCTGACCCAGCGGATCGCCGCGAAGGAAGCCGAGCTGGAAGCCACCTACCAGGCCCTGCGCCGCGAGGAGGCCGACGCCACCCGCGAGCGCGAGCGGGCCCGCATCATGCGCGACGTGCATGATGGCATGGGCGGGCACCTGCTGGCCCTGCTGATGCAGACCCGCGACGACACCGTGCCGCGCGCGCGGCTGCAGGCCTCGGTCCAGAACGCGATCGACGACCTGCGGCACCTGATCGACAGTCTGGACAGCGTGGGTGACAGCCTGGATGTGGCGCTGATGCTGTTCCGCGAGCGGGTCGGGCCACGGGTGCGGGCCGCAGGGCTGGATTTCGTTTGGTCGAACCAGCTGGTGGAGCCCGCCGGAGGCTATTCCTCGTCCGCCGTCCTGTCGGTCTACCGCATCCTGCAGGAGGCGATCACAAATGCTCTGCGCCACGCGACGGCGGGCCGGATCACGGTGACGATCGGGGAAGCCGGCCCCGGCGCCCTGCCAGGCTGCGCCCGGGCGCTGGCGGTCAGTGTGGAGGACAGCGGCGGCGGCATCGATCCTGCAGCCCGGCCGGGGAGGGGCCTCGCCAACATGCGCCGCCGCGCCGCAGAGCTGGGCGGCCGGCTCGAAATCGGCCCCGCAGGGGCCAGCGGCACCCGTGTGCGGCTGGTCCTGCCGGACCTGGCAGGTTCAGAGGCGGCCCTGTCTGTCTGATCACTGCACAAACTGGTAACCTTACCCGCGCGTTTACGATGTTTTTCCTTTTGAATCCCATGTTCCAACCTGAACCTTGATCCTGCGCGCGCAACGCGTGCCGGGGGAAGACCAGCCGAACCGGAGCGCGGGCCATGACCTCGAGCGTGCACACGAATATGGGCGCCATGCTGGCGCTGCAGAATCTCAACAAGACCAACCGGGACATGGAGAACATCCAGACCCGGATCAACACCGGTCTGAAGGTCTCCAACGCCAAGGACAATGGCGCAGTCTACAATATCGCCCAGCAGCAGCGGGCCGACCACTCGGCCTTCGATGCGGTGCGCACCAGCCTGAACCGGGCCAAGTCGATCGCCGACGTTGCCCTCGCGGCCGGTGAGAGCCTGTCGGACATCTTCATGCAGATGCGCGAGAAGGCCGTGGCCGCCGCCGATCCCTCGGCCAGCGCCACCTCGCGCGCTGCCTATAACCAGGAATTCATCGCCCTGCGCGACCAGGTGTCCTCGATCATCCAGAATGCGGTGTTCGATGGCGGCAACCTGCTCAATGGCGGCGGCACCACCCTCGACTTCCTGGCCAACACCTCCGGCTCGCTGACGGTGTCGCTGCCGGTGCTGGACCTGAACCTCGGCGCCGCCGGCTCGGCACCGGGTGTGCTGCCGACGCCGCCGGTCGATGTCTATCTGGAAGTCGACGATGTGCTCGACAGCGCCGCCAACGCCGCCATCGTGCGGGACCGGGTGGCTGCCTCGCTGAATTTCGTGAACGCCGAACTCGCCCGCCTTGGCGCCGCCGCCAAGCGGATCGACAACCACAATGTCTTCGTCGGCAAGCTGCAGGATTCGATCAAGGGCGGTATCGGCAACCTCGTCGACGCCGACATGGCGGTGGAAGCCGCCCGCCTGCAGGCCGCCCAGGTCAAGCAGCAGCTCGGCACCCAGGCCCTGTCGATCGCCAACCAGGCGCCGCAGTCGATCCTGTCGCTGTTCCGCCAGTAGGCCGCGCCGTCTCAGCCAACACCCTGAAAGAAAAAGGCCGCGCCTCACAAGGGGCGCGGCCAAGTCATTTTGGGAGGAAACGCCGTCAGGCATTTACGGGGACCGCTACCGGCGGCCTCCGCCCACCCGACATGGGCCAGCCAGGCTCATGCTGCAATGCACAAAATGTCGCATGTGCGCGTTTTCACCATGCCCGGCGCACAATCGCCCGTCAGGCGTGCAGGCGTGCACAAGGATGCGGCGTCCTGCACGTCTGGCGAGTGTCCTACTGGCCCTGGCCGAGCGAATAACCCGGTGTGCCATCAAAGGCGTAGAGGCCTTCGGTCTTGATCACGTCGAAACCGGCTGCTGCAATGGCGGCGAACTGGCGGGCCACCAGCGCCGCATCACCCGCCACCCCGGGGGCCAGCTTGAAGCGGCAGCGCCAGTGGTCGGTCTTGAAGGTTTCGGGCACGCCGCCCGGCCACACCTTCACCCCGCGATTGGTAATCATCTCCAGCGTGAAGTCCGGCAGGCTTGCGGCCTGCAGACCGGCGGCCAGGGCGTCGGCGTCGCGGCCAGGCGGGTCCCAGTCCACGAACAGGTCGGCGCCCTCCAGGGTCTTCACCGCCTTGGTGCGGGTCTTCAGCGGCGGCAATACCAGGGCGCTGTCGCCGCCAGCCACGGCCACCGGCAGGCGGGTGGGCTCCTGGCCCAGCCGCTCGATCACGGCGTCGGTGAAGGCGGCTGTGCCGACCCGGCGGGCCGAGACGCCGTCCTGATAGATGTCACCGGTGTGGATGCCGTCCTCGATGGTGCGGGCCCAGGCATTCTGGATCCGGGCCGCCACGGCGCCCAGGCCCACATGGCGCAGCATGTTCACCCCCGCCAGCAGCAGCCCCGACGGGTTCGCCACCCCCTGGCCGGCGATATCCGGCGCCGAGCCATGGATCGCCTCGAACATCGCCCCGCCAGCACCGATATTGGCCGAGGGGGCAAGGCCCACCGACCCGGCAATCTGCGCCGCCACATCCGAGACGATGTCGCCGTAGAGGTTCAGGGTCAGGATCACATCGAAGTCTTCGGGCGTGTCGGCCAGGCGCGCAGTGGCGATGTCGATGATCTGGTGATCGCGGGCGATGTCCGGATACTCGGCGCCGATCTCGTCGAACATCTTGCGGAACATGCCGTCGGTCAGCTTCATGATATTGTCTTTGGTGAAGCAGGTGACCTTGCTGCGACCGCTCTGGCGCGCGAATTCGAACGCATAGCGCACGATCTTCTCGGTGCCGGGGCGCGACAGCACCTTCAGGCACTGCACCACTTCTTCGGTCTGGCGGTGCTCGATCCCGGCATAGAGGTCTTCCTCGTTCTCGCGGATGATCACCAGGTCCATCTTCGGGTGCTTGGTGGCCACGAAGGGGGCGAGGCTCATCACCGGGCGGACATTGGCATAGAGGCCGAGGGTCTTGCGGATCGTGACGTTCAGGCTCTTGTAGCCGCCGCCCTGCGGCGTGGTGATGGGCGCCTTGAAGAAGGCATCGGCGCCGCGCAGCGCCGCCCAGCTGTCCGGGCTGATGCCCGAGGAATGGCCCGACAGGTAGACCGCCTCGCCAATGGCGATCTCGGTCAGGTCCAGCTCGGCCCCGGCAGCGGCGAAGATCCTGAGGCAGGCATCCATGATCTCGGGGCCGATCCCGTCGCCGCGGGCAACCACGATCTTCGGGCGCCGCGCCAGCGGGGTGGCATCGGCAAGGCTGGACGGACTGACGGCAATGGTCATGGCAGAAAGCTCTCCCGGCCCGCTGTCACCGGGGGCTGGCAGGACCTGCCGCCGGTTGCAGGGGCATACTGTTTGGGTGCCGGCAGCGGGGGCGGCAGGCACCGGGCGGCCCGGCAAAGCGCCGGACCCGTTCTGCCCCCGCAAGTGCCCCAGTCTGCCGCCCGCGCCTACCGGCCACAGGCGCCGGTCCGTCAACAAGACCGTGCGATCCGATCACAGCTGCGCGAGGATGGGGCGCACGAGATCCGGTGCAGCCGCTGCCAGGCGACTGTCGTGGGTCCAGAGTTCGGTGCATCCATGATAGCGCGCACAGGCCACATGCAGTGCATCGGGCATTTTGAGCCGGGTCTGCGCCCGAATACTGGCAGCGAGCTCAAACACCTCACGGGGCAAGGCGAGGTCCGTGAGAGTGGCAAACACGTTCTCCAAGCGCGACAGTACTTCTGTATCGCCACTGACGAGGGGGAGCACTTTGGCCTCAGCTTTCGTCAGGTGCGATACCGCGAACGTTGCATCAACCGTTTCGTCCATGATTGACTTGACGGGCACATGAAATTGCGATGTGGGTTCAATGAGGTAGATGACGATGCAAGTATCGAGGTAGATCAATCCCGGTCCTCGCGCATCTGACGAATGTGATCCTCAATCTCTTCGTCGGATAGTCGAGACGGGCCTTCAGGCAAGTTGTTGATCACGTGCAGTATCGCTTCCTTGCTGCCGCGCCGGTGGCCTGACGGGGTGTACTCTGCGGGTACAAGTCTGCCCACGGGTCGCCCTCGATTGGCGATGATGACCTCATCACCCTCATTCGCTGCTTTCAACAGCTCGGAAAGCCTTGTCTTGGCCTCCAGCACATTGACCTGAATTCGCATCGTCGTGCCTCCTGCTGACCGCACTTACCAATACGCTGACCAACAACGTGCCTCAACCTGGTCAGAAGGTAAAGGCCTCACCCCGCCAGCAGGCCACGGCCTGCGAGCCAGGTGCGGCAGGCGGCGCGGGTGGGGGCGCGGCCGCGCAGGGGGCGGGCGAGGGCGGTGAGGATGGTGATGTGGCCCACGTTCGGCAGGGGCTCCAGCTCGACGGGAATTCCGGCGGCTCGCAGGTGGGCCGCCATCCGCTCGCTCTGGCGCAGGCGGACGGTCGTGTCCTCTTCGCCGTGCACCAGCAGGGCAGGCGGGGTGCCGGCAGCTGGCAGCCGCACGGGCTGGGTTGCCTCCAGCGCCGGTCCCTGAAGGTGTCCGAACGCATTGATGGTGGCGGAGACATCCAGCGGCAGGAAGTCGTACGGCCCGGCGAGGCCAATCCAGCCCGCCACCTGTCCACGGGTGGACGGGTCCATCGCCACCATCGCCGCGATCCATGCGCCCGCCGAATGGCCCGACAGCACGATCCGGCGCGGATCGCCGCCCAGCGCCCCGATCCCGGCCACCGTCCAGGCGAGGGCCGCCAGCCCGTCCTCGACAAACCCAGGATGCACCACCTCCGGCACCAGCCGGTAGTCCGGCAGCACACAGATCATCCCCAGCGAGGCGAATGCCGAGGCGGCAAATGCATAGTCTTCCTTGCGCCCCGACCGCCAGGATCCGCCATACCAGAACACCATCACCGGCCAGCCACCGGCGGGGGCAGGCCCGGTGGGGGCATAGACGTCGAGGCTGCCACGGGCATGCGGGGCAAAGGACTGGCCCCGGGCAATCCGCCGGATGCCGGGATCGTCGGGCATGACGGTGTCGAACGCGTCCAGCTGGGTACAGCCCCCAACCAGGCCCCCCGCCAGTCCGGCGGCGCCAAGGCTGCCCGCCAGAAACCCGCGCCGGTCAAGGCCCGGCAGCCTCACGAGCCGGCCCCTGCCGCAAGCCGGGTCAGCTCCACAGCGTCGCGGGGGGTGATCTCGCCGGTGAACTTGCGGATCACAATGCCATTGGCATCAATCACATAGGTCTCGGGCACGCCGGTCAGGCCGAACCGCACAGCCGCCGCGCCCTGCCGGTCGATGGCGACGGCTGCGAAGGGATTGCCCAGCTCCTCCAGAAAGGCAGTCGTGTCAGCCGGGTCATCGCGATAGGCGAGGCCGATCACCACGAAGCGCGGGTCCCGCGACATCTGGATCAGCTGCGGATGCTCGAGCCGGCAGGGTGCGCACCAGCTGGCAAACACGTTCAGGATCACCGGACGCCCGCGATAGGCCGCAAGGTCGAAGGTGCTGCCATCCAGGGCCGGCAGCACGGCCTCCGGGGCAGGCTGGCCCACCAGCGGGCTGGCGTGCCGGTCGACCCGCTGGCCGAACATGCCGAAGGCGAACAGCGCGCCAAGCGCCACAAACACCGCCAGCGGCGCAAACGCCATCAGGCGGGCGAACAGGGTCTTCTCCTGAGGCTTCTGGGCAGGCTGCTGGCTCATGGGCGGCTGTCCCGGCGCTCGCTCGACAGCGCCTCGAGCTGCTCGAGACGGCGCTTCCAGTGCCGCTGGCTGGTGATGACCGCCACGACCAGCAGGCCGATCACCAGGGTCGAGAGGCCCCAGGCACCCCACACATACGGGGCATGTCCGCCCATGGCCAGGAAGGCCTCGAGCGAGGAAAACTGCGGGGTCAGAGGCTGGCTCGCACTCATGCGCCGGCCCGCCCGGGCAGACCGGCCTCATCGAGGGTGCGGGCGCCCTCGCCCATGGCAAGGCGGGCCTCCAGCACCCTGGCGCGCCGCTGCCACACCAGGGCTCGCATCCCGCCCAGCACCAGCGCCGCAAACACCAGCAGATAGGCCAGTCCCATGATCAGGAGTGGCCACAGCATCGACGGGTCGATGCTCGGCCCGCCTTCGCGGATCACCGACGCCGGCTGGTGCAGGGTGTTCCACCATTCCACCGAGAAGCGGATGATCGGGATGTTGATCGAGCCCACCAGGCAGGCGATCGCCGCTGCCTTGGCGCCGCGGGTCTCGTCGTCGAAGGCGCTGCGCAGGGCCATGTAGCCCAGATACAGGAAGAACAGCACCAGCACGCTGGTCAGGCGCCCGTCCCACTCCCACCAGGTGCCCCAGGTGGGCCGTCCCCAGATCGAGCCGGTGGCGAGGCACAGGGCGGTGAAGGCTGCGCCCACCGGCGCCGAGGCCCGGGCCGCCACGTCGGCCAGCACATGGCCCCAGACCAGATAGGTGATGCTGGCGATCGCCATGCCGACATAGGCGCCCATCGCCACCCAGGCGCTGGGCACATGGATGAACATGATCCGCGCGGTCTCGCCCTGCTGGTAGTCGGCAGGGGCATAGACCAGTGACCACGGGACCCCCACCAGCAGCAGGGCCACGGCCAGCACCCCCAGCGCCGGCATCAGCCAGGCCGAGAGGGCCAGAAACTTGTTCGGGTTCGCAAAGGCCGAAATCATGACTGTTCGATAGGGCGCGCGGGCGCCCGCTGCAAGAAGCCCATGTTCGAAGCGTGGCCAGCCCCGCTGCCAGCGCGCAGTGACGTGCTGTCGCATGCCCCCAAGGTCGGCGCGCCCCGCCATGGGGAACAGAGCCTCCGGGACGCTGCCCCATGTTCGCCGGATTTGCGCGCGATGGGCAAACCGTCCTAGTCAGCGCGCTTGGATATCCGGCCCCGGCGCAGTCTGTCAGGGCATCCCGGCCACCGGCCTCGCACACCGCCCGCCTGTCTCCTCGCAGGCGCGCAGGAGCCTGAATGATGAAGCTTTCGAACCGCATCGATTTCGGCCGCGCGGCCCTGGCCGTAGCGTCCATTGCAGCTCTGTCGGCCGGACTGGCCACCGCAGTGACCGCCCGTCAGGGGCAGCCCGTGCCGGTCTCTCCTTCGACTGGCGCTGCAACCGGTGCGGTGCAGGTTCCGCTGACAGGCGTGGTCGCGGTACCGCAGAACCCGGTGGAGGCCGTCCGCACCGGCTTGCGGGCTGCCGAGCGCGGCAGCTGGCGGGACGTGCGGGCCATCATGGACGGCACCACGGAACCGGCCGTGCGCCAGCTGATGCTGTGGCGGATCGCCACCTCCGGCGCCGGAAGCCTCTCCGAGATGCGGCGGATGCTGGACGAGCTGACCTGGTTCCCCGGCCGCCGTCAGGTGCGGATTGCGGCCGAACAGCGGATCGCCGCCTCCGGTCTGCCGCCAGCCGAGATCATCGCGTTCCTCACCCGGCGCGAGACCGGGATCGACCATGACGGCCCGATCAGCGGCGAGGGGCGCCTGGCCCTGGCCCGCGCCTATCTGCGCACCGGCCAGTCCGACCTCGCCCGCCGTGAAGCGGTGGCAGCCTGGACCGGCTATCGCCTCGACACCAACCTGCAGGCCGCAGCCCTGTCCGAGTTTGGCACGGTGCTGACCGCCGAGGACCATGACGCCCGGGTCGACATGCTGCTGTGGGCCGACCGCCGCACCCAGGCCCGGCCGCTGCTGGCGCTGATGACGCCGCAGGGGCGGCGCAATGCCGAGTTCCGGATGGGGATCGCCGCTGGCGAGGGGGCGGTTCTGACCGGAGCGGCGCTGGACGACCGGGGTGTGACCTTCGAGCGGGTGCGGGCGCTGCGCCAGGGCGGGCGCGAGCCCGAGGCCTACCGGCTGCTGGCCACCATCGACGCCCGTGGCCTGCCCGAGACTGCCGGCGAGGCGATGTGGAGCGAGCGGCGCCTGCTGATGATCGACGCGATCCGCGCCCGCGACTGGCAGGCAGCCTACCGGATCGCTGCCAACCACGCCAACACGTCGGGTGAGCGCTTTGCCGATGGCGAGTTCCTGGCCGGCTGGATCGCCCTGCGGTTCTTGAACCAGCCCGCCGTTGCCGCCACCCATTTCCAGACCCTGGATGAAGGTGTCGGCACCGCCATCTCCAAGTCGCGCGCCAAATACTGGCGGGGCCGGGCCGCCGAGGCGCAGGGCGATGCGGCCCGGGCCGAGGCCTTCTATCGCGAGGCAGCTGGCTATCCGACCTTCTATTACGGCCAGCTGGGGGCTGTGCGCCTGGCTCAGATTCTGGGGGTCGAGGCCCGTCTGACCCTGCCGCCGGAGCGGCGCGCCACGAACGCCGACCGCGCGGCCCTGGATGCCCGCCCGGGCATGCAGGTGCTGCGCCTGCTGGTGGCCAGCGACAACCGGGGCCAGGTGCCGCAGTTCGCCTTCGCGCTCGATGATGCCCTGGACACCGAAGGCGGGGACCAGGCGCTGTCCGGATATGCCGGTGCGCACCGCCTG
>JAIXTH010000032.1 GCA_027484265.1 Alphaproteobacteria bacterium | reverse complement strand
TGAACCTGTCGGATAACTTTCCGCCGATCCGCCGGACCGCGCGGCTCCTGCCGCGCAGGGCACCCCGGTGGGGCGCGGCAGGAGCCGCGCGGTCCAGCGCCCTCCCCTTGGAGTTCCGCCACCGGCACCGGACCTCCCCGGCGCACCGATCAGGCTCGCCGCCGCTCCATCCAGAGCCCCAGTCCATACAGCAGCGCAGCCGGGATCAGGACCCCGTCCAAAGGCGCAGCAAGCCCGGCGAACATCGCAGACATGATCTTCACTCCTGCCGCCCGTATGCGGCAAGAACGTATGTAAGCGCTCACTTGCGTTTTGTCAACGGCAGTCAGTCGGCTCCGCGCCAGACGGGCAAAGCCCCTACTGGCAAGCCAGACACTCCTCATAATCCGTCTTCGCCGCCGCCGCGACGGCGTCGGCCAGGACGCCGCCTGAAGAGGCGCCGGTGGAGCCGGCGACGGCGGCGCGCTGGACGCTCTTGGAGCGGCAGTAATAGAGGCTCTTCACGCCCTTCTCCCAGGCGCTCCAGTGCAGCATGTGGAGGTCCCACTTGTCGACATCGCCGGGGATGAAGACGTTGAGGCTCTGGCCCTGGCAGATATAGGGGGTGCGGTCGGCGGCGAGCTCGATCACCCAGCGCTGGTCGAGTTCGAACGCGGTCTTGAAGATCGCCTTCTCGGTCTCGGTCAGCCCCTCCAGATGCTGCACCGAGCCCTCGTTCTCGAGGATCGAGCCCCAGGTCTCGTCGGTGTCGAGGCCCTTTTCCGACAGCACCTTCTCCAGATAGGGGTTCTTCACCGAGAACGAGCCCGACAGGGTCTTGTGGGTGTAGATGTTGGCGGGGATCGGCTCGATCCCGGCGCTGGTGCCGCCGCAGATGATGCTGATCGAGGCGGTGGGGGCGATGGCCAGCTTGTGGGTGAAGCGGGCCATCACGCCGGCGTCGGCCGCATCCGGGCACGGGCCGCGCTCATGCGCCAGCTTGACCGAGGCGGCATCCGCCTGGGCGCGCACATGCTTGAAGATGCGCATGTTCCAGCTCTTGGCCATGGCGCTCTCGAACGGCACGCCCTGGGCCTGGTAGAAGCTGTGCAGGCCCATGATGCCGAGGCCCACCGACCGCTCGCGGAACGCCGAATAGGTGGCCTTGGCCATCTCGTCGGGGGCGCGGCGGATGAAGTCTTCCAGCACATTGTCGAGGAAGCGGAACACGTCCTCGATGAAATGCGGGTGGTCCTTCCATTCGAGGAAGGTCTCGACATTCAGCGACGACAGGCAGCACACCGCCGTGCGCTCGGCGCCAAGGTGGTCCTTGCCGGTGTGCAGCATGATCTCGGAGCACAGGTTCGACTGGCGCACCTTCATGCCCAGCTGGCGCTGGTGGTGCGGCATCGCCTTGTTCACGGTGTCGACGAACAGCAGATAGGGCTCGCCGGTCTGCAGGCGCAGCTCGAGGATCTTCTGCCAGATCTTGCGGGCCTTCACCGCCCGCACCACCGCGCCGTCCTTCGGGCTCAGCAGCTCGAAGTCGCCATCGGCCGCCACCGCTTCCATGAAGGCGTCGGTGATGTTGATGCCGTGGTGCAGGTTGAGGCTCTTGCGGTTGAAGTCGCCCGACGGCTTGCGGATCTCGAGGAACTCCTCGATCTCGGGGTGGTGCACATCGAGGTACACCGCTGCCGAGCCGCGCCGCAGCGAGCCCTGCGAGATCGCCAGCGTCAGCGAATCCATCACCCGGATGAAGGGGATGATGCCCGAGGAGGCGCCGTTCTGGCCGATCTTCTCGCCGATCGAGCGCACGCCGCCCCAATAGGTGCCGATGCCGCCGCCATTGGAGGCCAGCCACACATTCTCGTTCCAGGTGCCGACGATGCCATCGAGGCTGTCATCCACGCTGTTGAGAAAGCACGAGATCGGCAGGCCGCGCTCTGCCCCGCCGTTCGACAGCACCGGGGTGGCGGGCATGAACCACAGGCGGGAGATATAGTCGTAGATGCGCTGGGCGTGCTCGATATCGTCAGAGAAGGCGGTGGCCACACGGGCGAACATGTCCTGGAAGCTCTCGCCCGGCAGCAGGTAGCGGTCTTCCAGCGTGGTCTTGCCGAAATCGGTCAGCAGGTCATCGCGCGAGCGGTCCACCTTCACGGTTTCCACGACGCGCAGCTGCACGGCCTTGGGCTTGCCGCGATGGACGGGGGCACGGTTCGGGCTGATACCCGGCGCCTGGGCCTCGCCCTGCACGTCAACGGTGGCGGCGGCGTCGCTGCGGATCATGGTACCTGTCTCCCCTTGTCAGGCGCGGTTGGGCAGAACAGCCGATTCCCGCCCGCTGCGCCAGTGCCGAATACCATCAGCCCTGGGTTCCCGGTCGGTCGGCCTTCTGCCGGTATCTTGTGAAGCTGCCCCAGCCGCACACAAGATGTAGTGGTCGGCTGTGTCACGACCCCCGTCAACGGGGTTTTTCAGGGTGCGGTGAATTTTTATCTTAACAAGTTGTCAACAGGGGAAGGCGGGGGCAGGCTGGCGTCAAGGATTGCAGGCCGCTGCCAGGCTGGCCTGTCGGCAGGACAAGGAGGGCGGAATGCGTGTGGACGTGCTGAAAGCGGCAGATTTCGCGGCGTGGGAGCCGCTCTGGCAGGGCTATCTGCGCTTCTACCAGGCCAGCGTGCCCGACAGCACCACCGCCCTCACCTTCGCGCGCCTGACGGGCGGCAGCGAGCCGATGGGCGGGTTCCTCGCCCGCGACAGTGCCGGGGCTGCGTTCGGCATGGTGAACTGGATCGACCATCGCAGCTGCTGGACCGCCGGCAACTATTGCTATCTGCAGGACCTGTTCGTGGCGCCGGACCGGCGCGGCAGCGGCGCGGGTGCTGCCTTGATCGAAGCGGTGCGCGCGGCGGCGCAGGCACGCGGCTGTTCGCGCGTTCACTGGCTGACCCACGAGACCAATGCCGATGCGATGATCCTCTATGACCGCGTCGCCGAACGCTCGGGCTTCATCCAGTACCGCCAGCGGCTGGACGGCTAGGCGGGCCTTCAGGGCAGGACGGCGATCGCGTCGATCTCGATCAGCCACGCCGGATCGACGAGCCCGGCGACCTGGACTGCTGTCGAGGCCGGGCGGTGCTCGCCCAGGTGCCGGGCGCGGGCCTTGCGGACGCTGTCATCCGGGTCCGGGCCCGCGAGATAGTAGGTTGTGAGCTTAACGATGGCTGAAGGCGGTGCGCCGCGATCAGCCAGCACGGCGACGATGTTGGCGTAAACCTGGTCGGCCTGCTCTGCCAGCGTCGCGGGCACGCTGCCATCCGGCCGGACCGGCACCTGGCCGGACACGAACAGCATCCGGCCGGCACCGGTCACTTCAACCACATGCGAATAGCGCCCCAGCGGTGCCGCCAGGCTGGCGGGGTTATGGAGCGCGATCTCCACGCCCTACTCGGCGGCGATGCTGGCAGGGGCCGCAAGGCCGATGCGCGCGCGGGCGGCTTCGTACTCGGCGACCAGCCGGTCGACCATCATCGAGGCCGGTCCGATGGACTTCACCGCGCCGATCCCCTGGCCGCAGCCCCAGATGTCGCGCCAGGCCTTCTTGGACTGGTTGCCGCTGGACCCGAAGTTCATGGCGCTGGGGTCGCTTTCGGGCAGATTGGTGGGATCAAGGCCTGCCGCCACCACGGACGGCGCCAGATAATTGCCGTGCACGCCGGTGAAGAGGCTCGAATAGACGATGTCATCCGCCGAACTGTCGACGATCATCTGCTTGTAGGCCTGTTCGGCATTGGCCTCGTCGGTGGCGATGAAGGCCGAGCCGATATAGGCAAAGTCCGCGCCCATGGCCTGGGCGGCCAGCACCGCATCACCGCTGGCAATGGAACCCGAGAGCGCCAAGGGACCGTCGAACCATTCACGGATCTCCTGGATCAGCGCGAAGGGGCTCTTCACCCCCGCGTGCCCGCCCGCACCCGCGGCCACGGCGATCAGGCCGTCGGCGCCCTTCTCGATGGCCTTCTTGGCGAACTTGTTGTTGATGATGTCGTGCAGCACCACGCCACCCCAGCCATGCACAGCCGCATTCACGTCCTCGCGCGCGCCCAGCGAGGTGATGATGATGGGCACCTTGTACTTGGCGCACAGGGCCATGTCATGCTCGAGCCGGTCATTGCTCTTGTGCACGATCTGGTTGATCGCAAAGGGTGCGGCCGGCTTGTCGGGGTTGGCCTTGTTATAGGCCGCCAGGGTTTCGGTGATCTCGGCCAGCCACTCGTCCAGCTGTTCGGCCGGACGGGCGTTGAGCGCGGGCATGGAGCCCACCACGCCGGCCTTGCACTGCTCGATCACCAGCTTGGGATTGCTGATGATGAACAGGGGCGAGCCGATGATGGGCAGGGGTAGGTTCTGCAGGATGGGAGGCAGGGCCACGCGGGTCTCCGTTCTCGGTATTGAAATGTGCGGGGATCAGAAGGCTTCCAGGGCCAGGGCGGTGACGCTCTCGGCGCCCTCCACGATGGCGTCGCGCGCGGCGCCGGCCCGGCTGAGGATGTGCTCGGCGTAGAAGCGCGCGGTGGCGATCTTGGCGGCCATGAAGTCCACGTCCTCGCCCGCAGCCAGCTTGTCCTCGGCCACGATCAGGGCACGCGCCAGCTGCCAACCGGCCACCAGATTGCCGGCCAGCATCAGATAGGGCACCGAGCCGGCGAAGGCGGCGTTGGGGTTGCTCTTGGCCTCGCGCACGATGAAGTCCACCACCTCGAGGTAGGCCTCGCGCGCGGCGCGCAGGCGCTTGAGCACCGACTTGGCAGCGGCGCTGTCGCGCGCAGCCAGCAGGCCCTCGGTCGCCTCGATCTGGCCGGCGATGGCGCGGGCCAGCTGGCCGCCGTCGCGCACGGTCTTGCGGCCCACCAGGTCATTGGCCTGGATGGCGGTCGTGCCCTCGTAGATGGTCAGGATCT
>JAIXTH010000250.1 GCA_027484265.1 Alphaproteobacteria bacterium | reverse complement strand
ATCAAGCCGGTCGACCCGGTCACCATCGGCCTGTCGACCCAGATCGAGCTGGATGCCCTGATCAAGCTCGCGTCCGAGAAGAAGCGCAAGGCCGACGCCAAGGCCGGCATCCTCCCCGACGAGGAAGGCCCAAGCCTCGCCCCCGCCCACGACCTGATGGACGACGACGGCTACTGAAGCCCGGTTTCGGCGAGGCTGGCGGCCTGACGGGCCGCCAGTGCGTCGATGTCGAAGCCGTCCAGCGAGGCTTCGAACAGCTGGTGGAAGTTCAGCTCGGCCCGCAGGTGCAGGAATGCGGCGCCGAGGCCGATGGCGGCACGGTCCATGAAGACGAATTCGCGCGGGATCTTCACCGTGCCGTGGCGCCGCAGCAGGTCGCGCACCGCGAAGGCTTCCTTGCGGCCGTATTCGCCCGGTGAGATGCCGTCGGCCACGCTGCGCACCCGGTCGTCCAGCAGCGGGCCATAGATGAAGCGGGCCCAGAGATTCAGGATGCCCACCAGCTCCTTGGTGACATGGGTGAAGCCCCAGGTCTCATAGGCGGCCACGCAGCCATCCAGATCATCGGCGCCCAGCGCGCGATAGAGCTGCACCACCCCGGACACGAAGCTGGCCGGGAATATCCGCACGCAGCCGAAGTCCAGCAGGTTCAGGCCCTCGCCGCCTGCGCGCACGGCATAATTGCCAAGGTGCGGATCGCCATGGATCACACCGGTGCCGGTCATCGGCACCCACCAGGCCTTGAACAGGTTGGTGGCGATGCTGTTGCGGGCAGCGAGGTCTGACTTGAGGAACTGGGTGATCGGCGCCCCGTCCAGCCAGCCCATGGTGATCAGGCGGCTGGTGCTGAGCTCGTCCACGGTCTCGGGCACGGTGATGCCTGGCTCGCCGGCCAGCAGGCTGCGGTACAGCGCCATGTGCCGGGCCTCGCGGGTGTAATCCAGTTCCTCGCGGAGGCGGTCGGCCAGTTCCTCGACCATGTCGGTGGGGTCGATCGCCCGTTCTGCCGCCCGGAACAGCCCCAGCATCGAGCGCAGCTGGCCCACATCGGCCTCCACCGCACTCGACATGTCGGGGTATTGCAGCTTGCAGGCAACCTGGCGGCCATCGGGCAGCGTCGCGCGGTGCACCTGGCCGAGGCTGGCGGCATGGGCGGCCTCGCGCTCGAAACTGGCGAAGCGGGCTTCCCAGCCATCCCCCAGCTCGGCCCGCATCCGGCGCCGCACGAATGGCCAGCCCATGGAGGGCGCATTGGCCTGCAGGGTCGCCAGCTCCTCCGCCCAGCCCGGAGGCAGGGCGTCAGGGATGGTGGCCAGCATCTGCGCCACCTTCATCAGCGGTCCGCGGGTGCGGCCCAGCGCGTCGCGGAGCGCCCGGGCCGCGGCCACCTGGTCGCCGCCGAACAGACGGTTCGCGCCGATGCTGGCTGCGGCGGCGGTGAGGTTGGTGCCAACCTGTGCCACCCGGGCGATGCGCCCGGACAGGCGGTTGCGTTCGCGGTCGTCGCTCATGTCAGCTACCTGTCTGCTGCGCGAGCGCATGGGCGACCAGGCCGCGGGCGACCTCGTCATTCCAGTCGGCCTCGCCCGCCAGCCGCGCCAGCTCCCGGCCCTCGCGGTCATAGAGGATCGACGTCGGGAAGCCCCGGGCGCCGGCAGGATAGACAGTGGCCATGGCCGGATCGTGGTAGAAGGCCAGACTGCCGCCGGTCAGCTCGGCCAGCATCTCCCGCGACTTGTCGGTGTCCATCGGCCGGTCAACGCTGATGGCAACCACGGCAAAGCCCTGGTCCTTGAAGGCATCATGCAGGGCAGCCAGCGTGGGCATCTCCTTCACGCAGGGGGGGCACCAGGTGGCCCAGTAATTCACCAGGATCACCTGGCCGCGATAGTCCAGCAGGCTGGCCCGGCTGCCGTCCGGTGCGGCGAAGGCCTGTTCGGGCTGGGCGGGCGGGTCGGGGATGATCTCGAGGGCGGTGAGCGTGCCGCGCTGGAACTGCTTGAGCCCCGACGCAGCCTGCTGGTTGGTCGCTGCCTGGAACAGCACCCAGGCCAGGCCTGCAATCATCAGCGCCGCCATCATCTTGATCGCCACACCGGCCCAGCCAAGGCTGGGGCGGGGCGCGGGCAGGGGCGGAGCGGCGGGTTCTGGATTGGGCTGCGGACCGGAATCTGTCATGGCCGGTGAGACATAGGGCTTGCCCCCCGCTCACGCCAATGCTGGAGACAGGACATGACAGACAAGCCCGCCCCTCCCCCCGCGTCAGAACAGCACACCCCGCCTGCAGGCCAGGGCCAGGCCATGTGGGGGGGGCGCTTCGCGGCGACCCCCGCCCAGACCATGCAGCTGATCAATGCCTCCATCGATGTCGACCGCCGTCTGTGGCGCGAGGATATCGCAGGCTCGCGGGCCCACGCCGCCATGCTGGGGGCACAGGGTGTGCTGTCGGCGCAGGATGTGGCGGCGATCCATACGGGGCTGGATGCCATAGCCGCCGAGATCGAGGCCGGTACCTTCCCGTTCTCCATCGAGCTCGAGGACATCCACCTCAATATCGAAGCCCGCCTGACCGAGCGGATCGGCGATGCTGGCAAGCGGCTTCACACGGCGCGCAGCCGCAATGATCAGGTGGCCACCGACTTCCGGCTCTGGGTGAAGCAGGCGCTGGGCGAGGCCGAGGCGGCGCTGGCCGGGCTGGGCACCGTGCTGGTGGATGTGGCAGAGGCCCATGCCGACTGGATCATGCCGGGCTTCACCCATCTGCAGACCGCGCAGCCTGTGACGCTCGGTCACCATCTGATGGCCTATGCCCAGATGACGCGGCGTGACCGCGCCCGGCTGCGGGCCGCGATCACGCATCTGGACGAATGTCCGCTGGGCGCTGCCGCCCTGGCCGGGACGCCCTGGCCGATCGACCGGGAGGCCACAGCCCGGGCGCTGGGCTTTGCCGGGCCGACCCGCAATTCGATGGATTCGGTGGGCTCACGCGATTTTGCGATGGAGGCGCTGAACACGCTGGCGATTGCCACGGTGCACCTGTCCCGACTGGCCGAGGAAATCGTGATGTGGACCTCGCCGCAGTTCGGCTTCGCGCGTTTGTCCGACGCCTGGTCCACCGGCTCGTCGATCATGCCGCAGAAGCGCAACCCCGACGCCGCCGAGCTGATCCGCGCCAAGGCAGCCCGGATTGCCAGCAGCGCCCAGGCGCTGATGATGACGGTGAAGGCGCTGCCCCTGACCTATGCCAAGGATCTGCAGGACGACAAGGCGCTGACCTTCGATGCGTTCGATGCGTTCGGTCTGTGCGTGGCCGCGCTGGGCGGCATGGTCTCGACCATGAGCTTCGACCGGGCGCGGATGCGGGCGGCAGCCACGCTGGGCTATTCCACCGCCACCGACCTGGCCGACTGGCTGGTGCGCGAGCTGGGGATGCCGTTCCGCGAGGCGCACCATGTGACCGGCGCCATCGTGAAGCTGGCCGAGGGGCTCGGGATCGCCGAGCTGTGCGACCTGCCCCTCGCGCAGGCGCAGCAGATCGAGCCGCGCCTGACAGCCGACGCGCTCGCGGCCCTGTCGGTGGAAGCCAGCGTCGCCGCCCGCACCAGTCTCGGCGGCACCGCCCCCGACCAGGTGCGCGCCGAAGTCCAGCGCTGGCGCACCCAGCAGGCGCAAGTGGCCGGTTAAGGCTTCAGGCCGCCGGGCGGGGTGTAGCTGACGGTGGCGCCCGGTCCGAGCGGCAGGTCGAAGTGGACCCAGGCGGCGGTCATCAGGATGCCGGCCACCATGAAGCTGAGGGCATAGGGCAGCATCAGGGCCAGCAGCGAGCCCACCCCCATCTTCGCATCCCACCGCCGGGCAAACGCCAGGATCAGCGGGAAATAGCTCATCAGCGGGGTCATGATGTTGGTGAAGCTGTCGCCCATCCGGTAGGCCGCCGTCGTCATCTCCGGCGAGATCCCCACCAGCATGAACATCGGCACCACCACGGGGGCCAGCGCGCTCCACTTGGCCGACGCCGACCCGATGAACAGGTCAAGGAACGACGAGAAGCCCAGCACGCTCACCAGCAGGGCCGGTGGTGGCAGGTTCAGGGCCTTCAGGATCTCGGCGCCATTGATGGCTGCGATCGGCCCGAGCCGCGACCAGTTGAACATCGCCACGAAGTGGGCGGCAAAGAACGCAAACACCACATAGGGCGCCATGGTCTTCACGCCTTCGATCATCATCGCCACCACATCGCGGTCCGACTTCACCGTGCCTGCGCCTGCCCCGAAGGCGATGCCGCAGAACAGGAACAGCAGCATGAAGCCGGCAATCAGCGAGGTGTAGAACGGCTGCAGCTGTGCCGCGCCGGTCTTGGTCTCGTCGATCAGCGGTGTGAAGCCGGGGGTGAGGGACAGGGCCGCGAACAGGCCGACCACCGCAAGCGCAGCCAGTCCGGCATATTTGAGGCCGCGCCGCTCGGCATCGGTGATGGCCGACTTGGCAAGTTCCGCCTTCAGGCCGTCATCGGCTTCGCCGCCCCAGGGGCCGAGGCGCGGCTCGATCACCTTGTCGGTGATGAACCAGATGATCGGCGTGAACAGCACCACGATCGCGAGGATGAACCACCAGTTCCCCAGCGGGTTCATGGTCCAGGTCGGATCGATGATCCGCGCGGCTTCCTGGGTGAAACCGAACAGCAGCACATCCAGCTGGCCCGGGGTGATGTTGCCCGCAAACCCGCCCGACACCGCCGCGAAGGCCGCCGCCAGTCCCACCAACGGGTGGCGGCCCACGGCTGCATAGAGCAGCGCCGCCAAGGGAATGAACACCACATAGGCGGCGTCCGAGGCATGGTGCGAGGTCATGCCGATCACGCTCACCAGCGGCGTCATGACGGCGCGCGGCGCATTGCGCAGGCTGCCCCGGATCAGAGCGCTGAACAGGCCCGCCCGTTCTGCCACGGCCGCCCCGAAGATCACCACCAGCACCAGACCCAGCGGCGCGAACCCGGTGAGGGTGCGCGGCATCTCGGTGAACAGCTTGGTGAGGTTCTCTTCCGAGAACAGGCTGGTGGCGGTGAAGGTGAGGACACCATCCTCCAGCTTGCCGAACTGCGGGGCCTCCTCACCGGCATAGGCAATCGACGCACTCCAGCCGAGCGCAGACCCGATTGCCGACAGGATCATCAGGAAGCCGATCAGCCAAACGAAGATCATCACCGGATCGGGCAGGAGGTTCCCCAGCCGCTCGACTGTCGCCAGAAAGCCCTTCTCGCGCCCGGCGGGCGGCGGGGTGGTGGTTTCGGTCATGGTGGGGAAGGTCTCCGGTTGGACTTGCCCTCACCCTAGACAGGTGTCCGGGCATGTAAATGCCCGCAACCGCTTCCAGTCGGCACGAACGCCCCTGCTGACTGCTTCTTAACCCCACTTTGCTAACCCTGCCACGGACGCAGGTTCGAGGAGCCGGGCAGATGGGACATTGGACGGGAGCGGCCCTGGCCGCCATCGAGGAAGCCGCCAGCCTGGGCGGCAGCGAACTGGAGCGGCTGCGCCACGCCATCCATCGGGATGGGGCGGTGAGCGCCGACGAGGTGCGCCAGCTGCTGGATCTGCATCGCAGCGGACGCGGCGCCGGCCTCGGCGCGGACTGGGACCAGCTGTTCATCGAGGCCATTGTCGAGCATTTTGCCCTGGATCACGCCGCCTCGGGTGGCTGGTCCGAAGCGGATCTGCGCCCGGACTGGGGGCGCGCCCTGCGCCGGACCCTGGATACGATGGCGTTCGGCCGACTGGCCGACGAGCCCCTGTCCACCCGGCTCGCTGGGAGTGCGGTGAGCGCGGACAGCGCGCAGGTGTTGGTGGATGCGCTGGGCGCCGACGGCCTGGTGCTGTCGCCGCTGGAAGTGACGCTGCTGGGGCGGCTGTTTGCCCATGCTGTGGCCTATCCGATGGCGCTGCGCGCGTTTGCCTGGAAGGCGCTGGCCGCCACGGTGGCGGCCGACCGTGCCCTCACGGCCTGCGACGCCGGTCTGGTGCGGGCGCTGGTGACGGGCCCAGCGAGCTGCGACGGCATTGCGGTGTCGCGCAGCGAGGCCGACATGATCGTGGGCATCACGGCCATCGGTGCCGCATCCCGCGACCCGGCCTGGGACAGGGTGGTGGCAGAGGCTCTGGCGATGCACCTGCTCTATGCAGGCGGCTCGCCCGGCACCCTGGACGAAGCCGAGCAGGCCTGGCTGGCCCGCGCCAGCCGCCAGCTCCCCGAAGACCTCGCAGCCCAGCTGACCCGCCAGATCACCGCCCACACCGACCAGACGCACCCGGCAGGCCAGGCCGCCTGAGGGCGGCTTGCGCGTCATTCGTTGCGGAAATTCTATATCTGATGTCGAGATTCCGCGATAAAGGGCGCCTTCGCGTCTGGCCCCCCTTTTGGGACCTGACGCTCTCCCCCCGTTCAGGGCCAGCGCACTTCCGGCGGCAGGGATGACAGGATGCTCTCGACATTGCCGCCTGTCTTCAGGCCGAAGGTGGTGCCCCGGTCATAGAGCAGGTTGAACTCCACATAGCGGCCGCGGCGGATCAGCTGTTCAGTGCGTTCCTCGTCGCTCCAGGTCTCGTTCATCCGCCGCCGCACCAGCGCCGGATAGATCTCGAGGAAGGCACGGCCCACGTCCTGCGTGAAGGCGAAGTCGGCTTCCCAGCTGCCGGTGTCGTGGTGGTCATAGAAGATGCCGCCGATCCCGCGCGGCTCGTTGCGGTGCGGCAGGAAGAAATAGCGGTCGCACCAGTCCTTGAACTTCGCGTGGTAGGCCAGGTCATGGGCGTCGCAGGCGCGGCCCATGGCGGCGTGGAAGTCGATGGCATCGGCAAAGGTCTGCTCGCGCTGATAGGCCAGCAGGGGCGTGAGGTCGGCGCCGCCGCCGAACCAGCTTTGTGTGGTGGCGATCATCCGGGTGTTCATGTGCACGGCCGGCACACGCGGGCTGCGCATGTGGGTGATCAGGCTGATGCCCGAGGCCCAGAAGCGCGGGTCTTCCGAGGCGCCCGGGACCTGGGCGGCATAGTCTGGCGGGAAGGTTCCATGGACCGTGGAGACGTGTACCCCCACTTTCTCGAACAGCCGCCCATGCATCATGCCCATCACGCCGCCGCCGCCATCGGCCT
>JAIXTH010000306.1 GCA_027484265.1 Alphaproteobacteria bacterium | reverse complement strand
CACCTCCACCGCGCGGGCCGCCGCCTCGCTCTCGGCCTCCTGGATATCGGTGATGATCCGGCTGACACGGCCCAGATAGGCCGCCCCCGCCTCGGTCAGCGACAGGCGGCGGGTGCTGCGATGCAGCAGGGTGGTGCCGAGGCGCGCTTCCAGCGCATCCAGATGCTTGCCGGCCATGGCCGGTGACATCCGCAGCTGCCGGGCTGCCGCCGAGATGCCTCCCAGCCGTACGGCCTGCACGAAGACTTCCATGCCGGTGAGCCGGTCTGCCATGAGTTCGTACCTTGATGATCAAATGAAGTGCTGAATTGGGTTATTATCGCTTCTGGCTTGAAGGTCTAGACCGGCATCCATCAACCGGCTGCGCGCCCTGCTGCGCGGTGCCGGGCCTGGAGATGTACCGTGAGCCGCCAGCCAGCCTTCTTCATCCCGCACGGAGGCGGTCCGTGCTTCTTCATGGACGATCCCGGCGGCGTGTGGACCGGGATGGGGCACTTCCTGCGCACCCTGCCCGATCTGCTGCCGGACCGGCCGACGGCGATCCTGGTAGTCTCCGGGCATTGGGAAACCGACGGCTTTGCGCTGACGGGCGCCGCCCGGCCGGGGCTGATCTATGACTATTTCAACTTCCCGCCCCACACCTACGACCTGACCTATTCGGTCGATGGCGCGCCGGATCTGGCGGACCGGGCCGCAGCCCTGCTGCGCGCCGGAGCCCTGGAGGCCCGTGTCGATCCGCAGCGAGGCCTGGACCATGGTGTCTTCATCCCGCTGATGGTGGCCTTTCCGGACGCAGACATACCGGTGGTCGAGATGTCGGTCGGGCGCAGCTTCGACCCAGGCCAGCATCTGGCAGCCGGGGCAGCGCTGGCCGCGCTGCGCGACGAGGGCGTGCTGATCCTGGGCTCGGGCATGAGCTTCCACAACATGCGCGCCTATGGCGATCCGCGCTCGACAGCCGGATCGCGGACCTTTGACGCGTGGCTTGACGCGACGGTGGCCCTGCCGGGTCCCGAACGCAGCGCCCGCCTGTTGCACTGGGCCGACGCCCCCTCGGCCCGCTTCGCCCATCCCCCCGGCCAGGAGGAGCATCTGCTGCCGCTCCTGGTGGCGGCGGCAACAACCGGCACCCCGGGAAGCCGGGTCTATGCCGAAGACGTCCTGGCGACGGCCATTTCCGGCTTTCGCTTCTAGATCAAGGAGAAACACAGCATGACAATCGCCATCACCGGCGCCACCGGCCAGCTTGGCAGCCTGATCATCGAGCGCCTGAAGGGGCAGCTCTCCCACGACCGGATCATCGCGCTGGCCCGCAACCCCGACAAGGCCGCCGGCCTCGGCGTGCCGGTGCGCAGCTTCGACTATGCCCGCCCGGAGGGGCTCGCACAGGCGCTGGAGGGCGTCGAGACCCTGCTGCTGATCTCGTCCAGCGAGATCGGCCAGCGGGAGGAGCAGCACCGCAACGTGATCGCGGCGGCCCGTCAGGCGGGCGTCGCCCACCTCGTCTACACCAGCATCCTGCATGCCGACCGCAGCCCGATCAGCCTGGCGCAGGAGCACCGCGCCACCGAGGCCGCCCTCGCAGCCAGCGGCCTGGCCGTCACGGTCCTGCGCAATGGCTGGTACTTCGAGAACTATGCCGCCTCGTTCCCGGCGGCCCTGGCGAACGGCGCCTTTATCGGCAGCGCCGGAGACGGCCAGCTGTCGCTGGCCACCCGCGCCGACTATGCCGATGCCGCCGTGGCAGTCCTGACCGGCAGCGGTCATGCCGGGCGCACCTATGAGCTGGCGGGAGACACGGCCGTCACCCTGACCGAGGTGGCCGCCGAGCTGTCGCGCCAGACCGGGCGGGCCATCCCCTATGTGAACCTGCCACAGGCGGAGTTTGCCGGGATCCTGAAGGGCGCCGGGATCCCCGAGCTGTTTGCCGAAGGACTGGCCAGCTGGGACGTGGACGCCGCGCACGGCGCCCTGTTCGACGACGGCCGTGCCCTCTCCGCGCTGATCGGCAGGCCGACCACCCCGCTGGACCAGGCCGTCCGCGCCGCCCTGTCCTAGGACACAGCCCGCGCCCGCACGGGCCGTGACATGCCCCTCACCTTGCCGGCTTCACACCGTGCGGGCCGCCTTGTCCTTGTCGTTGGTGGCCTTGATCATGGCCTTGGCCATGTCCCACTGCTCGTCGGTCCAGGCCCGCAGGCCCGAGAAGTTGCCGCCGGTGGCCTGGTACATGGCGCCGTCGATGGCGATGGTCTGGCCGTTCACGTAATGCGCGCCGGGCCCCATCAGGAAGATGGCGAGGTTGCACAGCTCGGTCATCTCGCCGACCCGGCCGAGCGGATTGGCCGAGCGCTCGGCATTCTCCATCCCGCCACCGGGGGACAGGCGCTTGCTCATGCCTTCGGTGGGGAACGGGCCAGGGGCGATGTTGTTGAAGCGGATACCATAACGGCCCCACTCCACCGCCAGGCTCTCGGCCATGGCCCGCACCCCGCTCTTGGACATGGCCGACGGCACCACGAAGGGCGAGCCGTTCCACACCCAGGTGGTGAGGATATTGACCACATTGCCGGGCCGCCCTTCCGCAATCCAGCGCTTGCCCACTTCCAGCGTCATGTAGAAGGTGCCGCGGAACACGATATTGGCGATCGCATCGAAGCCGCGCGGGCTGAGGTCCTGGGTACGGGAGATGAAGTTGCCGGCGGCGTTGTTCACAAGGCCGGTCAGCGCCCCGCCTTCCCACACCGCGCCCACCGCCTCGGCAATCGCCTCGGCCGAGCGGATGTCGCAGGCCAGCGGGATCACGGTGCCGCCATGGCGCCCGGTCAGCTCGGCGGCGGTCTCTTCCAGCACCTTGCCCCGGCGCCCCATGATGATCACTTCGGCACCCAGCTTGAGGAAGGCCTCGGCCATCTCCTTGCCAAGGCCGGTGCCGCCACCGGTCACCAGAATGCGCTCGCCCGTCATCAGGCCATCGCGGAACATCAGCTTTGCCGGATCCATGGTATCGCTCCCTCGCTTGTGCGCCCTCTGGCGGGACGCCTGCGGGCCATGTGATGACAGGCGCACCAGCTTTGTCCAGCCCGCCACCTGCGCGCCTGTGGGGGGAACCCGTTCTAGCCCAGCCAGCCGGCGGCCCGCACCTCGCCCTGGCGGTCGCGGGCGACCGGCACGGTGCGGCCGCCCGCCAGGGTAAGCGTCATGGTCTTGCCGTCGCGGTCCACCCGTTCCACGGCGCTGCGCGCCACCCACCACGAGCGGTGCACCTGCAGGCCATCGAGACCGTCGAGTTCGGCCACGGCATCGCGCATCCGCATCAGGATCAGGTCCGAACCCAGCCGGGTGTGGATCCGCAGATAATGGTCCTCCATCTCGAGCGCGAGCAGGTCGCGGCCAAGGCGGGCGGGGATACGGGCGAGAAAGCGCGGCGGCGGAAGGGCTTGGGGTGCAGCGGCTGGCGCAGCCTCCAGCGCGGTTTCAGGTGCGGCTGCAGGCGCGACACCGAGAGAGGGCAGCGGCGCCGGTGCCTCCGCCGGGGGGCTGCCTGCCAGGGGCACCACGGTCTGGACGGGTTGTGCTCCAGCGGGCGACGGTGCCGGCGCGGCGGCGGCGAGCCGGCCTTCTGACCACAGCTGCAACAGGTGCGACACCAGCTGCACCGGCAGGCTGATCGCCAGAACGAACGGATAAAGCTCGATAAAGCCGTCGAGATTGCTGGCCCGGAGCAAAGAGACCGAAATCCCGTTCACCATCAGTGTCATGGGCACCGCCGCCACGACCGCCGACAGCGGCAGCAGCACCAGCTGCGACCAGCCATAGAGCGCACCGATATGCCGTGACAGCCAGTAGGCGGGCACGTGCACGAAGGCACCCGCGAGGAAGCAGGCCAGCCAGAAGCCATAGCGCTCGCCGGCCTCCATCCGCTCGAACGTGCCGAACGGCCCCAGTGTGCCGAACAGCAGCCCCACCAGCACACTGGTGACCAGCACCCGTGTCACCGAGCGGCGCAGATCCGGGCCGGACAACATCGACAGTTCACGCATCGTCAAGTGTCCCTGGCGGGTCGAGGCGCTTGTTCTGGCACGGTTCACGATGCGCGTCACCCGGGCCGCGCAATCGTGCTGGCCCTGGCCCGGCAGGCCCGGCACCGATGGCGTCACCGAACACCTGCACGGGTCCTCCCTCTGGCGGACCCGCCTTCTGCAAGCCCCGGCCACCCCGGCCAGCCCTCAACCGGAGACACAGCATGACCTGCACCACACGCCGCCTCACCAGGCTTGCAGCCGCCTGCACCCTCGCCCTGGTGCTGCCCTCGCTCACCCTGGCACAGGGGGCCCCCGCCGACCCGGCACCCCAGACCGCAGCCGGGCCTCACACCCTCACCGTGACCGTCGAGGGCATCGAGACAGCTGACGGCGTGATCATGGCCGGGCTGCTGAAGGCGGATCCCGCCGGTGGGCGCCCGCGCCAGGTGGGCGGCGCGCGGGTGGAGGCGGTGGCCGGTTCCACCACGGTCACCTTCACGGGCCTTGCCGCAGGGGACTATGCGGTGCGGCTGTTCCATGACGCCAACGCCAATGGCGAGATGGAGACCAATGCGTTCGGTATCCCTCTAGAAGGATATGGTTTTTCCAACCGGGCCCGCGCCGGGTTCGGCCCGCCAAGCTTCGAGGAGATGAAGGTCACCGTCACCGGCGACACCGCCACCACCGCCATCATGCCCTACTGACCCCGCCCTCCTACCCGCCCCCTAGACCGAGCGTATGACCATGAACCGCCGTGACTTCCTCGCCCGCTCCAGTGCCGCCCTTGCCGCCAGCACGGCGGCCCTGCCCGCACGCGCCCAGGCCGGGACCGCTGCGCCAGGTGCCGCATCCGTCCCGCTCTCCAATCCGGCCGAGCGCGATGCCGCCTTCCGTGCCCGCCTCGCCCGGGACAGGCGCATGCTGGGCTGGCGCAGTGCCCCGACCGGGGGCCTGGCCCAGCAGCCGCGCCTCGAGGGCCGCTGGCCGCGCGGCCTCAAGGGCAGCTTCTACCGCAATGGCCCCGGCCTGCACGACCGCGCCGGCCAGCGCTATGGCCACTGGTTCGATGGCGATGGCCTGATCCAGCACTGGAAGCTGGATGACAGCGGCGCGGCCCGCTTCCAGGCCCGCTTTGTCGGCACGCCGAAGTTTCAGGCCGAACAGGAAGCCGGGCGCTTCCTCTATCCTGCCGGTGGCGGCGGGATGCCGACCGAGCGGGCAATGTCGGGGCCGGACACGATCAATCCGGCCAATACCAATCTCCTGACCCTCGCCGATGGCGGCCTGTGGGCGCTGTGGGAGGGCGGCAGCGCCACCCGCCTTGATCCGGCCAGCCTCGACTTCGGCGGCTTCGTCACCCTTTCACGCGAGCTGCGCGGGGCGCCGTTCAGTGCCCATCCGCGCAAGGGCGCCGATGGCCGGATCTGGAACCTCGGCTCCATGGGCCCGCTGCTGGCGCTCTACCGGCTCTCGCCCACCGGCGTGCTGGAAGCGAGCCGGATGCACACCATCGCGCCCACCGGCATGGTGCATGACTTCATCCTGACCAGCCGATCCGTGGTGGTGGTGCTGCCATCGACCCGGCTGGGCAATGGCGACGGCTTCTTTGCCCGGGTGCGCCCGGCGCCTGCCGAGCCGATCCAGGTGCTGGTATTCGACCGCGAGACCCTGGCTCTCAGCCGCCGGGCGGAGCTGCCGGCGGGCTATGTGTTCCACTTCGGCAATGGCTGGGAGGAGGCCGACGGCACCATCCGCTTCGACATGGTGCACAGTGCGAATACCGACCAGGTGCAGCATCTGCGGGCGCCGATGCAGGGCGAGATGCCGCCAGATGACGCGGCCCGCTCGCTGCTGGTGACCATCGCGCCGTCGGGTGCGGCCAGCCTCTCCCGGCTGGTGGCGGCGGTCGAGTTCCCCACCATCAACCCGCGCCGCACCACCGCCCGCAACCGCTATCTCTATATGGCAGCCCGCAGCACCGCCGGTGCCGACTGGTTCGATGCGGTGGCAAAGGTCGATATCGAGCGCGGCGGTGTGACCTATGCCCGCTATGGCCGGGGCTGGATGGCCGAGGAGCACCTGTTCGTGCCCCGCCCCGGCGGCACCGCCGAGGACGACGGCTGGCTGGTGGGCACCGCCCTGCACCTGCCGAGCGCCAGAACCGCCCTCACCGTGTTCGACGCCGCCCGCCCGGTAGAAGGCCCCCTGGCCCGCCTGTGGCTGGATACCGCCCTGCCGCTGGCCTTCCACAGCCAGTTCGTGCCGGGTTGAGGGACAAGGTGGCGGGCGCTCAGCCCGCCATCACCACCACTTCCACATCGGGCGCTTGCCGAAGATGGTGAGGGCGGCCTTGCGGACCGCGCGCATCACCACATCCTCGGCGCGTTCCTCATCGGTGCGCTCGCCCGGCTTGAGACGGTTGAAGGCGGCCTCGGCCGCATCGGCGATCAGCTCGAGACGGCCTTCGGCGGGCGAGCCGTCGCGTTCCGCCAGGCCCCTCGCCCGCACGTCGGGGCCTGCGAGGATCTTGCCCTTGGCATCCACCGAGAAGGTCACGAACAGCGTGCCTTCGGCTGCCATCCGGCGCCGGTCGCGCAGGGTGTCGGCGTCCTGCGGCAACAGGGCATCGCCATCGACATAGAGCCGCCCGGCCGGAACCTCGTCCACCGCGGTAACGGGGCCCGGCGCCAGGCGCACCATGTCGCCGTTGCGGGGCGCGAAGGTCTGCGGCACCTGCAGCTCGCGGGCATAGGCGGCATGTTCCAGGAGGTGGCGCCGCTCGCCATGGGTGGGGATCGCAGCCTGGGGCCGCACCCAGCCATACATGGCCGCCAGTTCGTCGCGGCAGGGATGGCCGGAGACGTGGATCGGCCGGTCACGCCCGGTGATCACGGTCACGCCCCGCTCCACCAGCCGGTTCTGCAGGTCATAGATCTCGCGCTCGTTGCCCGGGATCTCGCGGCTGGAGAACAGCACCGTATCCCCCGCCCCCAGCGACACATGCTGGTGCGAACCATCGGCGATCCGGGCCAGCGCCGCCTTCGGCTCGCCCTGGGAGCCGGTGCACAGATACAGGATGGCGTGATCCGGCAGGAAGCCAGCCTGCTCGGGCTCGACGAAGGTGACCGAGCCCAACAGCCCCACTGCCCGCGCCGCCGAGGTGATGCGCAGCATCGAGCGCCCCACCAGGCTGACCGACCGGCCCGCTGCCGCAGCCGCCTCGCATACGCTCAGCAGCCGGGCCACGTTGGAGGCAAAGCAGGCCACCGCCACCTTGCCGCGCTGCTCGGCAATCACTGCGCGCAGGGCAGTGGCCACACCGGCTTCCGAGCCGCTCTCGCCCGGCGAGAACACATTGGTGCTGTCGCACACCATGGCCAGCACGCCCTCATCCCCCAGGGCCCGCAGCCGCTCGATGTCGGTGGTCTCGCCGATCACCGGATCGGGGTCGATCTTCCAGTCTCCGGTGTGCACCACCGTGCCGAGCTTGGTGGTGATCGCAAGGCCATTCGGCTCGGCGATGGAGTGGGTGATGGTGAGGTATTCGATCCAGAACGGACCCAGCTGGAAACCATGCTTGAGCGGCACTTCATGCAGCGGCACATCGCGCTCGATCCCGCGCTCGCGCAGCTTGTCGCGCACCAGGTGCGCGGTGAAGGGGGTGGCATAGACCGGCACCTTCAGGCGCGGCCACAGCCAGCCGATGGCGCCGATATGGTCTTCATGGGCATGGGTCAGCACGATGGCGAGGATGTCGTCGCGCACCGTCTCGAGGAATTCCGGGTCCGGCAGGATGATTTCGACCCCCGGCGTGTGTTCCTCGGCGGCGAAGGTCACGCCGATGTCCACCACGATCCACTTGCGGCGCCCCGGCGGTCCATAGCCGTAGGCGTTGAGGTTCATGCCGATTTCATTGGAGCCGCCGAGGGGCAGGAAGACGAATTCGTTCTCAGGCTTGGTCACGGGTGTGAAGTGCTTTCTCGCGCGTCCAGCCCCCGTTGCGCAGGAAGATCTCGTAGAGACCCTCTACTGTGAGGTCCGGATCGAAATGGTCGATACTGTCGGAGGCGCCCTGGAACAGCGAGACCACGCCGCCGGTCGCCACAACGGTCATGGGCTGCCCGTACTCCTCGCGGATCCGGCGGATCAGACCGTCGATGAGTTCTATATAGCCCAGGAACACACCCGATTGCATCGCCCCAACTGTATCTCTTCCGATCACCGTATCGGGCCGGCGGATCTCGATGCGCGGCAGGCGGGCAGCGGCGGTGTGCAGGGCCTGGAGTGACAGGTTGATGCCCGGCGAGATGATCCCGCCCTCGAAACTGCCGTCGGGGCCGACGATGTCGAAGGTGGTGGCGGTGCCGCTGTCCACCACGATGGCAGGGCCGCCATACTTGTTGAAGGCGGCGATGGCATTGACCAGCCGGTCTGCCCCGGCCTCGGACGGCTTGGGGATGTTCACGGCGATGCCGAGCCGGGTTTCCGGCTCGCCGATGATCAGCGGCTCGACACTGATGAACCGGCGCGCGAGGTTGCGCAGATTGAACAGCGCCTGCGGCACCACGGTGGAAATGATGCAGTCGGTCAGGTCATCCAGCCGCAGCCGGTGAAAGCCCAGCGCCACCGACAGCCACACCGCATATTCGTCGGCGGTCTTGGTGGAACTGGTGGAGGCACGCCAGGTGCCGACCCAGGTCGCCCCGTCATGCACCGCAAACTTGGTATTGGTGTTGCCCACATCGATTGCCAGCAGCATGTCGCCTCCGCCCGCGCGTACCCGTTGCCTGCCCGTCGCGCTCCGGGATGCCCTACGCCGCCAGACCGGCGCCGGTTGCAACCCCCTCGAACCGGGGCGCACTGCTGGGGCGGCAGCGCGCGCGCGTCAAGAGGGCGTGGGCCCCGCCAGATGGCACGGCGCCGGTCAGACCTGCCGTTGGTGGTGCCAGCCGCCATGCCGCTGGTGGTCTGATGGTAACCTCCAGCCGCTAGGACCGGTCCGTGGAAGCGCCGGGCTGCGGCCTGGCGGCGGGAACGGGGCTTGCATCGCAGACTCCGGCCATCTCCTGGAGAGTATCACGATGGAACGCATTGCCGATCTGTGCCGCCGCTATGGAGCCGCCTGTGCAGTAGCGGCATTTGTGGGCGCGGCTGCTGCCGGGGCAGCCCTCGCCCAGGGCTGGTGGACCGTGACACAGCCGCGTTCGGCCGCCAGCGCCGTGGTGAACCAGGCCTATTTCCCGGTGCATCGCTGCATCAACATGGGCAGCGGCCTGGAGGCGCCGATCGAGGGCGAATGGGGCTACCGGTTCCGCCAGCGCGACTTTGCCACCGTCCGGGCCGCCGGGTTCGATACCGTGCGCATCCCGATCCGCTGGAGCTCCCATGCCGGAACCAGCCCGCCCTACACCATCAATCCCGACTTCCGCAGCCGGGTGGACCAGATTGTCAGCTGGGGTCTCGAGGCCGGGCTGAATGTGATCATCAATGTCCACCACTATGAAGAGCTCTATGCCGACCCGAACCGGCACGAGGCCCGGCTGGAAGCGATCTGGATGCAGCTGGCAGGCTGGTACCGGGCCGCACCGCCGCAGCTGATGTTCGAAATCATCAACGAGCCGCGCGATGCCTTCTCGGGCCAGCGGGTGAACGACACCCAGAACCGCATCCTGGCGGGTATCCGCCAGACCAACCCGACCCGGACCGTGATCCTGGCCGGCGACGACTGGGGGGCCCTGTCGGGGATGGAGAACCTGCGCCTGCCGCCGGATCCGTTCGTGGTGGCCACCGTGCACTATTACGGCCCCTACGAGTTCACCCACCAGGGCGCGGAGTGGCTGGGAGACGAAGCACCGCCCGCCGGGCGCAGCTGGCCGCAGCCGGGCGAGCGCGATCAGCTGGCCGAGGATGTCGCCAGTGTGGTGGCCTGGCGCGAGCAGCTGCGGGTGCCGGTGTTCCTGGGCGAATATGGCGCCGAGACCACGGTGGCGCCGGTGGAGCGGATCGAGTGGACCGCCGATGTGACCCGCGCCCTCGATGAAGCCCGGATTCCCTGGTGCTATTTCAATTACGCAGGCGGGTTTGCCACTTATGACCTCGCCAGCGAGAGCTGGAAGATGCCGCTGCTCGACGCGCTGGGCCTGAACACGGGACTGCGGCTGCGGTCCCGGCCCTGAGCCCGGCCACAGCCGCCCGAACTTAGATGCGCGACATCCCTGCCCAGTCCGGCTTGCAGCAGGACGCCGCCATCCCGCTGGCGGCGGGGCGGAGTTATCTGCCGGGGTTTGACGGGTTGCGGGCCATTGCCATTGCCGTGGTGTTCGTGGCGCATCTGGGCTGGGAGCAGTCGGTGCCGGGCGGGCTCGGCGTAACGCTGTTCTTCTTCCTGTCGGGCTTCCTGATAACACGGCTGCTGGTGGCCGAGATGGACGAGCGGGACGGGCAGATCGACCTGGCGGGCTTCTGGGCGCGGCGGCTGGCGCGGCTGGCGCCGCCGCTGGTGGTGTTCATGCTGGTGTCAGGGCTGGCGCTGTGGGGACTGGGGGTGCCGCCCGAGCTTGGCCATGTGGTGGCAGGCCTGTTCTATTTCATGAATTACTGGCAGCTGCTGACCCCGCCGCCGGAAGGTGCTGCGCTGGAGGCGCCCTGGGGACATCTGTGGTCGCTGGCGGTGGAAGAGCACTTCTATCTGCTGTTCCCGCTGCTGTTGCTGGTGGCAGGGCGCAGCCACCCGGCGCGGATGCGGTTGCTGCTGGCGGTGATTGCGGGCGGGCTGATCTGGCGGCTGGTGCTGGTGCATGTGATCGGGGCGCCTACGGACTGGACCGCGTTTGCCAGCGATGCGCGGATCGATTCGATCGCGTGGGGCTGTCTGCTGGCGGTGATGCTGGACGGGGTGGGGCGCGCGGCGCCCGGCACGCCTGCGCCGGCACTGGAATGGCTGCGCAGCTGGACCTGGCTGGGCCTTGCCCTCCTGCTGATCGTCTTCACGGTACTGTTCCGCGACACCGCGTTCCGGGAGACCTGGCGCTATTCGCTGCAGGGCTTTGCGATCTTCGTGATCGTGCTGAACCTCTATACCCATGCCGGCGCCCGCCCGGTGCTGGGCGTGCTGGAGAGCGCGCCGCTGCGGCTGACGGGGCGGCTGTCCTATGCGCTGTACCTCTGGCACCTGCCCATCACCTGGTTCCTGCACCAGCACGAAGGGCCGGGGCCACTGTCTCTGGGGGCATCGATGGTGGCGGTTCTGGTCAGTTTCGCGCTGGCGCTCGCCTCCTGGCACTTTGTCGAGAAGCCGTTCTGGCGGCTGCGGATGCGGTTTGGCGGGCGGCCGGTCGAGATGCTGCAGGCCGCGGAAGCGCCCGCCCCTATGCCAGCACGATCGGCAGGAAGTCCCCGGCCTTGAGGCTGGCGCCGCCCACCAGGGCGCCGTTCACATCGGCCACCGCCATCAGCTCGGCTGCGTTGGATGGCTTCACCGACCCGCCATAGAGGATCGCCACGGCGCCGCCTGCCTCCGCCCCGAACCGGGCCACCAGCGCGGCGCGGATCGCCCCGTGCATGGCGGCGACATCCGCCACGGTCGGGGTGCGCCCCGTACCGATCGCCCACACCGGCTCATAGGCGATGGTGACCGCCGCCGGGTCCACCCCCTCGGGCAGCGAGCCTGCAAGCTGGCCCAGCACCACGGCTTCGGCCCGGCCCGCATCGCGCTCGGCCTCGGTCTCGCCCACACAGACGATCGCCTCGAGCCCCGCAGCCAGAGCCGCCGTCACCTTGGCCGCCACCAGCGCATCGGCCTCGCCATGATCGGCCCGGCGTTCGGAGTGGCCGAGGATCACCAGCCGGGCGCCGGCATCCGCCAGCATCTGCGCCGACACATCGCCGGTATGGGCGCCGCTGGTGCCGGTATGGCAGTCCTGCCCGCCGGTCTCGACGGCTGTTCCGGCCAGGTCGCGGGCGATGTCGGCCAGCAAGGTGGCGGGCGGGCAGACCACCACGCGCGGCAGCTGGGTTCCGGCAGCCGTTGCGGCTGCAACGCCCTCAGCCAGCGCAAGGGCCTGCGCCCGCGCGGCCTGCAGCCCGTTCATCTTCCAGTTCCCGGCAATGATCCTGCGCATCCAGCTGTCCCCCGACCTGATCGCGTCCCAGCGGCCCGACCACCCGTGCGCCGCATCGCCGCGCTGCTCTAGGCGAGCCCGTCAGCCTCTGCAAACCGTGCTGTCATGGAACCGTCGCCCCCAGTCCCCGGATCATGCCCGACCTCCGCGGAGACCACTGGAGCGCAGGTGCTTGCACCTGCGCAGGCGCGCCAGCGCGACGCCGCGCCGCTGGACCGCGCGGCCTCTGCCGCGCCTATGGTGGGGGCGATGCGCGGCGAGGCCGCGCGCTCCAGCAGTTGCGCTTG
>JAIXTH010000147.1 GCA_027484265.1 Alphaproteobacteria bacterium | reverse complement strand
ATCACCGCGCCCTTGGTGGCGGCATAGGCCTCGTTGCGCGCAGCCCCCTCGATGGCGGCCAGCGACGCCACGCCCACCAGCGAGCCGCCCGGATCGCCTGCCTTCGCCCGCTCGACCATGTGGCGGCAGGCTTCGCGCAGGGTGAAGAACACCCCGTCGAGATTGACCGCCAGGGTCTTGCGGTAGGTCTCGGTGCTCATGTCGACAAAGCTGGGGGAGCCATAGCCGACCCCGGCATTGGCGAACACGCTGTCGATCCGGCCCATCTGGGCCGCCGTGTCGGCCATGGCTGTGACGACTGCTGCCTCGTCGGCCACATCCACCGTCCAGGCCTTCACATGGGTTCCATGGGCCGAGAGCTGCTCGACGGCAGCGGCGTTGGCGTCGGCCTTGCGGCCCCAGATCGCGATATCCGCGCCCGACGCCGCCAGCGCCTCGGCCATGCCGAGGCCGATGCCGCGATTGCCGCCGGTGATCAGGGCAACGTGCCCGGACAGATTGAAGGGTTGATAGGCCATGGTGCGCTCCCTCGCTGATGATGGGCTGGCATCTCGTGCGCCAGTTCCCGTTGGCAGATGTCATGGCGGCTCCGTTAACCGGGTGCAAGCGGTTCCGGTGGCAGAAGAGCCGTCGAGACACGACTGCCAGCCGAGGGCCCGCCGATGGAACGCACCGCCTATGCCGAGATGGCCGCGATCGATGATGTGCACTGGTGGTACCGCGCGCGCCGCACCGTGCTGGGTGAGGTGATCGCACGGGCTGCTGCGCCCAAGGCTGGCCGGCCGGTGGTGGAGATCGGCTGCGGTACCGGGGCCAATCTCGCCGCGCTGGTGCCGTTCGGCGAGGTGCTGGCGGTGGAGCCCGATGCCGAGGCCCGCACCCATGCGGCTGCCCGCAGCGGCCTGACGATCCTGGAGGGGCGCCTGCCCGATGGCCTGCCCGACGATATCGACGGCGCGGGCCTGATCGTGATGCTGGACGTGCTCGAGCATGTGGAGAACGACCGCGCCGCGCTGATGGCCGTGGCCGCCCGCCTCAAGCCCGATGCGCGCCTGCTGCTGACCGTGCCGGCGATGCCGTTCCTGTGGAGCCGCCACGACGAGGATCACCACCACTTCCGCCGCTACACCGCCAGCTCGCTGCGCGCGGTAGCCGAGGCCGCCGGCCTGAAGGTGGAGATGATGAGCTATTTCAACACCCTGCTGTTCCCGCTGATCGCGGGTGTGCGGTGGGTGAAGAACCTCACCGGTTCGACCGAGATGGACACCGGGGTGCCGTCCCCGTGGCTGAACCGCCTGCTGGAAAAGATCTTCGCCTTCGAGCGCCACCTGGTGGGCCGCCTGCCGATGCCCGTCGGCGTGTCGCTGGTGGCCGTACTGTCGACCGGCCGCGACTGAGCGGAGGCCGGTCCTAGACCGGTACCGTGATCTTCTTGCCGCCGAACACCGCCTGCCAGCTCTCGATTTCGCTGAACACGATCTCGTCGGCGGCATGGGCCAGGTCGGCCACGGGGCCGTAATCCAGATCGGCGTCAGGCGCCTGCAGCAGGATCGTGATCCGGTCATGCACTGCGTCGAGGCGGGCAGCCGTGGTCTGCGAGATGGCGGCGAACCGCTCGAAGTCGCCGAAATAGCGGATGCCGGCGATCGCACCGCCGAGGGTTGGCAGGGCCACGCCGAGGAAGGTGAAGACCTTCGAGGCCTCCTTGAACGCCGCCTTGTCGATCAGATGCCACGTACCGAGGGCTGCGACCGCGAGGTAGATCGCCACCGCCACAACGGCCAGCTGGAACAGCCGTTCGGACAGCGTATCGAGCTTGTGGTGCACGGTATGCAGGCGATGGGCCTTGGCGCGATGATAGTCGCGCTGCATCAGAACGTGCCGGTCCAGCAGATCAGTCAGGGCTGCCCGCAGATAGGGGGCGGTCACAACCGCCGCAGGCAGGCCCACACTGCGCAGGGCCTGGCGGGCATAGGTTTCGGGCCATGAGCTCTTGTCGCCGCTGGGCCAGCGCCCGGGCGCCCGCGCGGTGCCCAGCGCCAGCAGGATCGGGCCGTGCCGCAGATATTCGGCCACCCGCCGCGTCTCGAACCAGCGCCGGTGCCAGTCCCGCGACTGGCCGAGGGCCGTGATCCCCAGAATCGCGCACAGCAGCACCAGCTCGGTGAGTGCGAACGGCCATTTCCACTCGGTATCCACCAGCGGCAGATAGGCGAGGCCCGCGATCACCGCACAGGCGGACAGCACGAAGCTGATCACCATCCCGCCGCGATAGCAGTCGGACAGGTAGGACGAGATCGCGTCCGCCCACGCCTGCCGGGTCAGCACCTCGGCGGCAATCCGGTCGGCAAAGGCGGGATCGGCCCCCGGCAGGGCCGCTGCCGCTGCCAGGGTCTGCGCACCTGATCCGGCACTGGAGGCCGCAACGTCCGGCAGCTCGTAGGTCTGTCGCAGGTTCCGCCAGCCGCGGCCCTCGCCGCCAAACAGCGCTTCGATGCGGCGATAGCCGTGCCAGAGCGGGCTGCT
>JAIXTH010000127.1 GCA_027484265.1 Alphaproteobacteria bacterium | reverse complement strand
GTGGACGGCGCCGAAGGCAGCCAGTCCGGCACCGATGCCGCCGCTGCCGCCGCCGAAGCCGAAATCGCCCGCCGCGAGAGCGCCGAGTTCGCTGAAGCCGAAATCTCGCTGCGCCAGGCGCTGGCCGACATGCCGGAACTGGCCGAGCTGTCGCGCAACATCATCGTCGACCAGACACCCGAGGGCCTGCGCATCCAGCTGGTGGACCAGGAAGGCCGGCCGATGTTCGAGCCCGGGTCTGTCGTCCCGAACGAGCGGGCGCGCCTGCTGTTGCAGGCCGCCGCGCGCGTGGTGCTGCTGCTGCCGAACCAGCTGATCATCTCGGGCCACACCGACGCCTCGCAGAACCCGGACCCCAGCCTGTCGAACTGGGATCTGTCGAGCGCCCGCGCCAATGCCGCCCGCCGGGTGCTGGTGGAGGCCGGCGTGCCCGACGACCGCATCTCGCAGGTCAGCGGCCGCGCCGGCGCCGATCCGCTGTTCCCCGACGACCCCTACGCCGCCGCCAACCGCCGCATCAGCATCATCCTGCAACGCGCCGCCCCACCGCTGCCAGCGGACGGCGGGCTCTGACACAGGCCGCAGAGCCGGAGCCCTGAGGGACCGCCAGTCTATTGCCCCGTGTCAGAGAACGTCAGGAGCAGGATTTCGAGATCTGCAGTCGGAGTATAGTTGGTCCTGGTCATCTGGAAGCGTGTCGGGGAGATGCGCCGCACACCCTCGCCGCAGAAGCTCACCAGATTGCCGGCCTCGCCCTTGTCGACGGTCAGCGTGAAGGTGCCGATCGGCCCCGCCCAATTGGCGCCCGTTTTCAGCACATAGCCGATCCAGATCTCCTGCATCGCCAGTCGTCCGCCGCCTGCGGCCAGCCGTCGATCAATCCCAGCCAGAAAACGCGAATCGACACAGTATCTGCGGCGGTACTCGGGGAGAACCGATGCCCGATACTCGGGCGCCAGACTGGATCCTGCCGAGCCGCCGACGATCGGTGCATAGGCATGCTCGACCCTGACCCGGGCCTGCGCCGGGAAAGTCTGCTGGCGCCAGACATTGATCGTGGTGCGCCAGGCCGGGAGGAACACACCCGGTTCGTACTCCGGTTCCTGGAGGATACCCTCCCGCACCAGGGCCGCACGGGTGTTGCTGTCGAGGGCATCAACCCGTCTGCGGAAATCATCACGCACCGCCTGGGTTGTCAGGACCGGTGGGAAGTCCAATGCCCGCAGCCGTTGCGTGATGTCCCGCGCTCCCGCAAACGAGCGCAGTTCGGTCTGCAGTGCGACTGGAACGCCATTCACCGATGTCCGGAACGGGATGATCATGCCATCAACTGTCGAGGCGATGTCGGGTGCGTTGCTCTCGGGCGACCGATCCGCGTAATCCACATCCGGCAACGGAAACGCGACGATCGACGTCACGTCCCGGCGTGACGTGTTGTGGTAGACATAGGCCACCCGCACCTCGTCGCGCGAGATGAACAGGTCCTCGCTGACCATCGCGATATGATCGGACTGACGCAGGACGAGGCCGCCCAACGCCAGTTCCGCCATGGAATCGTTCGCGACTGCACCTGGCGCCACCGCCAGAACGGCGAGTACCATCGAACACCCTGTCAACCATCGACGCATCGCCGTCTGCCTCCACCTGCCCTTGAAGGATCAGCATCACGTTTGCCGGGGCTTGAGGCAAGCCAAAACGCCATCCCGCGAACGCGGGGCGGGCGAAACACGGGTGTGTCGCAGGTTGGCGGGCCGAGCCTGGCCCGCCAGTGGGGTGGGGTCAGTTGGCGAGCGCGAATACCACCGTTGCGACAAACACGCCCGCAACCGGCTCGCAGTTGCGCTTGGCTGGCGTGAAATAAAGCGCACGCAGCTCACGCTCCGCAGCCGATTCAAAAATGCCGACCGGGTGCGCAGCCCGAATGTCCACGGCTGTGACCTGCCCTGTCGCAGACACCTGGACCGCCGCGACAAGTACCCCCTGCTGCCCACGTTCGATTGCAGCGGCTGGATAGGCCCGCTCCATCCGGAAACTGTTCAGCGGTACGGGATTGGTATCCGGCTGTCCGCAGCTGTTGCTGGCTGCGGATTCCGCCTGGCGGCGCCGGGCTTCCAACGCCTGCGCTTCGCAGCAGTGCCTGAGATAGAGGTCCATCACCGCATTGACTCTGGCAGGAACCGGCGCCGCTGCATCCACGGCCTGCGCATCACGCAGGGCTGCGCAGACCGGCGAGGACGAGACGGCATTGGCCTGATCGCGGCACAGGGCGGGAAAGCGCTCCCGCCAGACCAGGTTCACCGCCTCATAGAGCTCGGTCGGGCGCGGACTGGCACTCTCGATCCGCTGCTCGCCCAGCAGCCGGTGGCGCAGAAGATAGCCGTCAATGGCGCTCAGCCCATCCACATAGGCAACAACACGCGGATCGATATCCGGGCGGGCTGTCTCGAAATCGGTAGGATTGCGCCCGCAGGTCTCCATGACCCGGCCAATCTCGGCAGCAGCGCCCGTGACGGGAACAGTCACCGCACGCATCCGCCCACGCCCGTCGGGCATCTCCAGAACCGGTGCACGCCCCGCAGCGATCCGGCGGGCAAAAACCACCGAGGCTGCCGACTCGAAGGCTTCCAGGACCGGGTCATACAGCCAGTTCTGGACCTCAGGCGCCTGACCGGGCCAGGAAATGCGGATCGACTGAAGTACCCGGACCTCGTACCGGAAGCCGGGGCGCCAGTTCATGCTAAACTCTCCGGCCGCGCAGACGGCGATCATGCGCCCGCCACCCGAGAGTGGCACCTCGGCCTGGGCATAGGGCTGCGGAGGAGGCCGCCAGCTTTGCTCGCTCGCGCGCCAGGCCTGCGCCGATGCAGCTGCCGGGATCAATGTGGCAAGGCCGAACGCCATGGCCAGCAGGAGCGCTACCCCTGTTCCGAACCTGCCTGCCATGGCCCAGCTCCCCGAGTGATCTGCCGCGCGCCAGCGGGGCCTATAGAACGAACCGCATGGAGAGACGCATCAGATAGGCACCCGCCACTGCCTGACAATTCTCGATGGCCGGCTCGAATGTGACTGACTGCAGCTCACGTTCCAACGGCCCCTGGTAACGGCCCCTGGGCCGCGCCGTCAGGATCTGCACGCCGGTGACGGCGCCTTCGGCATTGACCGAGACACTGGCAACAATACTGCCCTCCGTCGCGCTGCGGTCGAGCCGGTCCAGGAACACCTTGACCAAATCCGGTGTGCCGATGCGGCGCGGTTCGGCGTCAGGCTGGGTACAGTCGGGGGCGCGCCGCGCCATCACATCCGTCTGCCCGCCCGCTTGGAGAAACGCAACCAAGGCCTCGATCGGACCGACATCAAAGCTGCCCATGCCGTCCCGCGCCAGCCGGTCACGATAGTCCCCGCAGAACGCCAGTTGCCACACCGGATTGTTGCTGTCCTGGCAGGCCTGTGGAAGCGTCACCGCATAAAAATAGTTCAGCCGCCGATACAGCACCAAGGGGCGTGCCGTTGGCACCAGGCGCTCGTCGCCCGCCATCAGGAGATAGCGCAGCCGCCAGGCATCCCAGCGCGCAATGGTCTCGATCGCATCAATGACCCGGGTATCCACACCGGGCACCAGCACGTCGAAATCACCCGTCGGCACATCACAGGCCTGCATCACCGCCCCGATTGTCTCGGCGGCGCGCTCCGTCGGGATGGACAGTTCGACCAGCGGACCGGCCAGGGTCTCCATCTCGAACCTGACGGGCACGCCGGCATGGAGGAAGCGGGCAAGGCTGCCTGGACTGTCAGTGAACGCCACACGGGTACCGGCCATGACCGGCCAGTGCTGCACCACCGGTTCGCGATCAGGCAGGGTCAACCGGACTGGCAGATGGCGCACACCGCCGGGATCGAACTGCGGCTCGACATAGACATCCAGCCGATTGTCCACACACCGCACCACCAGTGATCCGGCCCGGGTCCGCAGCGTCGCTGTTTCGGCCCACTGCACGTCCCCCCGCACAAACCCCGCATCAAACTGCCAGCGCTGTGCCTGGACAGGAGCAGACCACATGGCAGCAACACTGACTGCGATCAGGAAAGGGAATGACTTGCCCACAAGCGAACGCCTTCATCCGTGGTGGCCCGGCATCGCGTGGTCGAAGTCAGGGTTGGAGACACCCGGACCGACCCACCTCGATCTGCCATGAGATGTAACACGGCCATCACCCACGTAAAGGGCGATTGAGCATATCACCAGCTGTGCATGGGCTGCGGTCCAATGCGAGCTGGTCCGTTGTCACGGGCCTGTCGGGCGGACGCCTCACCCCGCCGCTGTCACCAGTTCCTTCAGCTGGGTGTTGGCGATCGCCAGCTTGGCGAAACTCCAGCTGCCGGTGGCGGCGAGGTCGTGGATGGTGGCGGTGGTGCGGGCGAGGTCGCCGGCATTCACGCCACTCCAGGCGGCCAGCGCCTCGCTGGCCCAGGCGGCATCCGGAGCGGCAAGACCGCTGGCCAGAGTACCTCCGGCGGCGCGGGCATGGGCACACACCGCGCTGGCCAGGGCCGCCTGCTCGCCCATGAAGTCCTCGATGATCCGGCGGGTGGCCACCCGGTCCCAGTGATCGGGGCTGGAGGTCTGGCCGGCCGCAGCCCGCAGCTCGTCGAAGCCGAGGGCAGCCCCGATGCCGTGATAGACCCGCGCGGCCGCTTCTGGCTCGCAGGCGCGGGCGGTGGCGATGTCGATGATGTCGGTGGCACTGATCAGCGGGCGCAGGGCCGCGATCTCGCCTGCCAGCTGCGGGGGGGCTCCTGCTGCCACATAGGCCGCAGCCGCCTCGCCCACCCGTCCGGCTTCGAACGGGCCGAGCACGGCCCGCACCAGGGGGGCCAGCCGGGCAACGCCCGGGGCATAGGCATCCACCAGCGCCTGCACCGATGCGATCCCGCCGCTGCGCGCCGCCCGGCGGGCCAGCCAGAAGCTCTGGCGGCGCAGCACGGCCACGATGTCCAGCATCAGGCGGGTCTGCACCTCGGCGGGCGCCACGAGGTCAAGGCCATTCACGGCCGCCACCGCCTCGTCGAGGCGGAAGATCGCCCGCGCCGCAGCGAAGGCGCGCACGATCGCACCGGTATCGGCCATCGCGCTCTCGCGCACCCGGTCCATGAAAGTGGCGCCGCCGAGGTTCACCATCTCGTTCGACAGCACCGTGGCGATGATCTCGCGCTTCAGGCGGTGACCCTGCATCGCTTCGCCATAGGGACGGCAGCCCGGCGGGAAATACTGTTCGAGCGTGGTGCGGAACCACGGATCATCGGGCGCATCCGAGGCCACGATCTCGTCGAACAGGGCGAGCTTGGCATAGGCGGTCAGCACCGCCAGCTGGGGCCGCGTCATCCCCTCGCCGCGATCGCCCATGGCACGCAGCTCGGTGCGGTTGGGCAGGAACTCCACCGCCCGGTCGAGCCGCCCCGCCTTCTCCAGCGTCTCGATGAAGCGCGCGTGGGCATCGAGGTCCGCCGCTGCGGTGGTCTGCTGCAGAGTGAGCGCCAGGGTCTGGTCGTAGTTGTGGCGCAGGACATGCAGACCGACATCATCGGTCATCTGCGCCAGCAGCGTATCGCGGGCGGGCTCGCTCATGGCGCCAGACCGCACAAGGCCGCCCAGCAGGATCTTGATATTGACCTCATGGTCCGAGCTGTCGACGCCTGCGGAATTGTCGATCGCGTCGGTATTCAGGCGCACGCCTGCCCGGGCCGCCTCGATCCGGCCACGCTGGGTGAGGCCCAGATTGGCGCCCTCCCCGATCACCTGGGCCCGCAGCTCGGCGCCGTTCACCCGGATGGCATCATTGGCCTTGTCGCCGGCATCGCCTTGGGTCTCGGTGCTGGCCTTCACATAGGTGCCGATGCCGCCGAACCACATCAGCTCGCACGGCGCCTTCAGGAGCGCGTTCATCAGCTCGGTGGGCGAAACTTCGTCGGCCTCGAGCCCGGTCAGGGCCTTGACCGGGGCCGACAGCGGGATCGCCTTCAGGCTGCGCGAGAACACGCCGCCACCGGCCGAAATCAGGTCCTTGTTGTAATCGGCCCAGCTGGAGCGCGGCAGATCGAACATCCGCTGGCGCTCGGCGAAGCTGGCGGCGGGATCGGGGTCGGGATCGAGGAAGATGTCGCGGTGGTCGGACGCCGCCACCAGCCTGATCGCACGCGACAGCAGCATGCCGTTGCCGAACACGTCGCCGCTCATGTCGCCGACACCGATCACGGTGAAGGGCTCGGTCTGGATGTCCTTGCCGGCCTCGCGGAAATGCCGCTTCACCGCTTCCCAACCACCCCGGGCCGTGATCCCCATCTTCTTGTGGTCATAGCCGTTCGAGCCACCGGACGCGAACGCATCCCCCAGCCAGTGACCATAGTCGGCGCTGATTCCGTTGGCGATATCCGAGAAGGTGGCCGTACCCTTGTCGGCTGCCACCACCAGATAGGGGTCATCGCCGTCCCAGCGTACCACAGACCGGGGCGGCACCACCGACCCGTCTGGCGCCAGATTGTCGGTCACATCCAACAGGCCGCGCAGGAAGGTCTTGTAGGCGGCGATACCTGCGGCCATCGTCTCGTCGCGGCTGCCACCACGCGGCAGCTGCTTGGGGAAGAAGGCGCCCTTCGAGCCCACCGGCACGATCACCGCATTCTTCACCTGCTGGGCCTTCACCAGCCCCAGCACCTCGGTTCGGAAGTCCTCGCGCCGGTCGCTCCAGCGCAGGCCGCCGCGGGCCACAGGCCCGAAGCGCAGGTGCGCGCCCTCCACGTCCGGGCTCCAGACCCAGATCTCGCGGAACGGCTTGGGGTTCGGCACCTCGGCGATCTCGCGCGGGGCGAGCTTGAAGCTCATCCAGGCCTTGGAGGCACCATCGGGCCCGGCCTGGTAGTAGTTGGTGCGCTTCATGGCATTCACCATGCCCGCCAGACGCCGCAGCACCCGGTCGGCATCCAGGCTTGGCACCTGGTCCAGCAGCGAGGTGATGGTCTCGTTCAGGCTGGCGACGGCGGCCTCGCGCCCGTCCGTGGCGCCGCGTGCGGGATCGAACTTGCTGGCAAACAGCGCCAGGATCGCCCGGGTGATGTTGGGATAGTCGCAGACTGCCTTTTCCTGGACCTGCTGGCCAGGGTCCATACCGGTCTGGCCCCGCCAGCGCGCCAGCGCCCGGACAAGGGTGGCCTCGCGCCACGGGATCCCCAGCTTCAGGATCAGGCGGTTGAAGCCGTCATTTTCGGCCCGCCCGGCCCAGATCGCGCTGAACGCCTCCTCGAACACGGTCTCCACCGTATCCACATCCAGCGGCTGGCCGTCATCGGTGCGCATGCGCACGTCGTGGATCCAGATCACCTGGCCGTCGGCGCGGCGCACCTCGTGCGGGGTCTCGGCCTCGACGAACAGGCCCATGCTCTCGAACAGCGGCACAGCTGCCGACAGCTGCACCGCTTCAGAGCGGCGGTAGAGCTTGCAGCGCAGGCGGGTGTCGGGATCGTCCGGCAGGCGGAACACCCGGACCCCCAGCGCACCATCCGCCAGCCGCTCCATCGCGACGATGTCGTCGAGCGCTTCAGGCGGCTCGATCTCGGCGCGGTAACCTGCCGGGAAGGCGCCGAGATAGGCCGCAGCCGACGCCGACCCCGGCCCCTCTGCCGCTTCCAGCGCATCGTCCCAGCTGTGGGTGATGGCGGTGATCTGGTTTTCCAGCTCCCTGATGTCGGGTTCGGGGTGACCGTTGGGCGTGACGCCGATCACATAATGCACCCGCGCCAGCGGCGCATCGCCGAACAGCGGATAGAAGGCCGACAGACGCCCGCCATAGGCACTGGCCAGCAGCTCGCCCACCTGGGTACGCACCTGCGAATTGTACCGGTCGCGCGGCACGAACACCATCACCGACAGGAACCGGTCGAACCGGTCCTTGCGCACGAACACACGGGTGCGCGGCCGGTCCATCAGATGCAGCACGCCGGTGGCAATCCGCAGCAGATCGTCCTCGTCGATCTGGAACAGCTCGTCGCGCGGGTAATGCTCGACAATATCGCGCAGCTTCTTGTCGTTGTGGCTGCCGGGGCTCATGCCCGCGCGGGCAACGGTGCGCTCGAGCTTGCCGCGCAGCAGCGGGATGTCGCGGGCCGGCGAGGTGTAGACCTCCTGGGTGAACAGTCCCACGAACCGGTCCTCGCCCAGCACCTGGCCATTCTCGCCGTAGCGCTTGATCCCCACATAATCCATCACCGCCCGGCGATGCACCTTGCAGCGCAGGTTCGACTTGGCGACCACCAGCGGCACCGGGCTCTCCAGCTCGGCGCGCACCTTGTCGGACAGCACCGATGGCTCGGACGAGGTGCGCAGCACCATCCGCAACGGGTCGCGCAGGATGCCGAGGTTCAGCTCTTCCTTGATGTCCGGCTCGGCCCGGGAGAGCCGCCCGGCCTTGTCACGGGGATAGTCATAGGACCGGGCGCCGAGGAACACGAACCGGTCGTCTGCCAGCCAGCGCAGGAAGGTGATGGCCTCGCTGACCGCGTCGGTGGGTGCGCCGGTATTGGCACCGGCCAGCTCCTTGATGCAGGCCACCAGCCGCGTCTTCATCGCCCCGAAGTCGCGTACCGAGGCGCGCACATCCGACAGCGCCTCGCGCAGCCCGGTCAGCAGCGCGTCCTGCCGGGCGCTGGACAGTGGCGGCAGATGCACCTGGATCAGGGATTCGGGGATCGATAGCCCCTCCGCCCCGCGCACCCCGTCGCCATCGCGGGCGACCGTCACGATCGGGTGGAACATGGCGCGCACTTCGATACCCTGGGCGCCGATCTCGCCCATCACGCTGTCCACCAGGAACGGCATGTCGGGCCCGCAGATGTCCAGCATCATCCGGTCCAGAACCTGTCCATCGGCGCCGCGCCCGTCGACCAGGCGGATCATCTGCTCGTCGACCCGCTTGTGGGCGGTCCAGCGCCAGAAGCTGGCGGCAAGGCCCGCAAGGTCTGCAGCGGTGAGGCCGGCCACGTCATCGGCGGTGGCATCGCGGGCGATCTGCCGCAGAAAGTCCTCTGCCGCCGGATCAAGACCGCCGCTGGGTCCCCTGAACGTATCGAGCTGGCTGGCGGCTGCGATCAGATCCTCAGCCGGAAACCGGCTGTCGGTGGCGATGACGGACATGCGCGCACTCCCGGGCGGTGCTCCCCTCGCACCGCGTGATTGGTCCCGTCTTTAGGCCAGTTCGCGCATCTGGCCAGTCCCTTCCACCAGAAGCACTGTGGGCAGAGACAAGGCCGGGCCGGGACTAGCCGACTGCATCCTTGTCCTGCGGTCCCTGCCCGCCGTCCGGCCGACCGTTCGAGGAGATCAGGACCGCAATCCAGCGGGTCGACTGGAACTGGGCCAGCACGATCATCAGCATCACCGTCAGCGGCACCGCCAGGAACATCCCCGGTCCGCCCCACAGCTTGCCCCAGAAGGCCAGCGACAGGAACACCATCAGCACCGAGATATTGAGGCTGTCGCCGGTCATGCGCGGCTGGATGATGTTGCCGACGATGAAGCCGATCGCCTGGGTCGCGCCCAGAATGATGATGGCCGGCACCGGGGTCGGAAACTGCACCAGCGCAAACAGGGCGGGCAGCAGGCTGGCAGCCAGGCCGCCGATCACCGGGATATAGCTCAAGAGGAAGATCACCAGCGACCAGAACAGCGCGTTCTGAAGACCCACCAGCGAAAACACCACCCAGCTGGCAGCCGCGATCATCAGGCCGGTGACCGTCTGGACCCACAGATAGGATTCCATCGAGGTGCGGATGGCCGTGCCGATCCGGGTGGCCCGGTCCCGGTCCTCGCCGGCTGCGAATATCTCGGTGATCTTGGCGCCAGTGGTAGACTGCGCCGCAAACAGGCAGGCCACATAGATCAGGACGAACAACGCTTCCGACCCGAAAGTCTGGATCGCATCGGCAATCCCCTGCAGCAGGGCACTCGGATTGGCCCGCTCGGCGAGCTCGCCCACGGTTGGCGGT
>JAIXTH010000270.1 GCA_027484265.1 Alphaproteobacteria bacterium | reverse complement strand
TGCCTCACAGTCCCTGTTGGCTGGAGAGGCCCCGAGCGGGGGACTGACACCTTCCTTCCGATCTGAAACCTGTTTCAGATCAGAAGCCTGGCCTTGTGAAACCTGTTGTCCGGCTTCGGCCCGTCGCTGAAGGCTCGGTTGCGGGCGGCACGGTTGGCGTCAAGGATGGCGAAGCCACCGCTTGCGGCGCCCGCAGGGCGTCCTTGATGCCAGCCGGGCCGTCTGCGACCAAAGCCGCAAGCGACGGTCCGAAGCCGGACAACAGGTCTGCGCGGCATTCATGGCGCACCCTCCGGAGCGCTGTTGCTCGCGGCAGCGCCAGCAGCACGGAGCGACGCTTCAGTCTGGCAGTTGCTCGCAACTGCGCTCCAGCGGGCCGAAAAGCCGCGTGGCACGGATTCGGCATGGCCTAGTCTGGCCGGGCAGAGCCCGGCTCAGCCCGCCGCTGCGGGCAGCAGGATCACATAGTGCTTTTCCATCGGCTCCAGCACTTCCCACACGCCGGTGAAGCCGGGGTGCAGGATGAAGCTGTCGCCGGGGCCGACTTCCACCGGTTCGGCGCCGTCCTCATGCAGCCGGGCGCGGCCCCTTGTGACGTGGCAGTATTCCCACTCGTCATAGGCCACCCGCCAGCTGCCGGGGCTGCTGCGCCACACCCCGCTGAACAGCCGCCCGTCGGCATGGACATCGGCTGCCACGCCCGCGGGATCACCGGCTACGATCCGTTCCGGCGCAGGCCCGGCAGGCTCGAAGGCCAGCGGTGCGGTGCGGAACAGGGCCAGGCGGCTGGCTGCGGTCACAGCTTGGTGTCGGGCTGCTGCGTTGTCGCAGGCGGAACGGTGGTCGCAGGACCTGTCACCGGGTCGCTGGGCGGCGCGGTTCCCTGAGCGGGGGACGCTGGTGGTGGCAGGCTGCTGGCAGGCGGCTGCGCAGGCGTGGCGCCCGCCGGTGGCAGGGGCAGGGGCGGGGCGCCGAGGTCAGCCGGCGGGGCGGCGGCGCTGCCCTGGGACGGCTGCACGGTTGCGGGGGCCAGGCTGCCAGGGGCGACCGTGCCGGGGAGCGCGGTGTCGGGCAGCGGCGCGAACGTGCCCATCGGCGGGGGCGGCGGGGTGTCGTCCACCCGGCCGGCCGCCCACCACAACAGCGACAGGAAGCCTGCAGCCAGGGCTGTCACCACCATCCGGAATACCACCATCCAGCGCGGGATATCGCCCCTGATCCCGGCCCAGATATCCCACAGCAGCTGCAGGACCGCCACCACACCCAGGGTCGCCAGGGCGATCTGCCAGCCGAACTCGGCCGGCAGCATCGGGGCGGCAATCAGCACCCCGAAGGCGGCGGCCACCGACATGCCGCCCAGCAGCAGGCGGCCATTGTCCGGCACCGTGCGTCCGGCCCGCGCCACTTCCACGCCCCAGCGCATGCCGCCGGTAAAGGCCACCATCAGACCGGCATAGATCAAGGTGGCCGCAATCAGCTGCTGCTTGAGGGCAGGGGTGGCCACCATCATGGCCCCGGCCATCCCCGCCAGCGGCAGCACCGCCGACAGACCGATGTACCAGGTGACCCGCCACCGCCCTGGTGTCGGCGGCACTGCAGCTGTGGGAGCGGCTGCGGGTGTGGCCGCTGAAGCAGCGCCAGGCCCGCCAGCCCCGGAGGCTGGGGCTACTGCTGCTGGCGCGTCGATCGGGGGTGAAGTCTCGGTCTGGGTATCGGTCACGGCAGGGCTCCGGCACCGGTCGGCGCGGGCGAATCGGCCCCCTGCCTCCCCGGTCCGGAACGGATGATCGCCCGCCAGTGCCACAGGATCAAGCCAAGGCCGAACACGCCGGGCACCGCCCAGACCAGCGGGTTGAAGGCATGTTCGGGAAACGCCCGCACCAGCCCGACCGACAGGAAGGCGGTATAGCCCGAAATCCCGGCTCCCACCCCGGCCCGCACATGTTCGAGCAGATAGGCCCGGCGCGGCGGCTTGCCGGGCCAGAACGCAAAGCCCAGCGCCATCGGCGCCGAAATCAGGCCGACGGTCGAGATCGCGATCATGATCGGCTGCGCGAGGTCCAGCCCCCGCAGCAGGCACTGCACCGAAACCGCCAGCAGGGCGAGCTGCAGCGCCACATCGAACGGGCGCCGGTTGCGGGCATGGTCGGCCCTGTTGGCCACTGTGGCCAGGGCCTGCCAGCCGAGGGCCACCGTCAGTACGGCCAGATACAGCATCATCCAGCCAAACAGGCCCCGCACCAGTTCGGGATCGTCAAAGTCGGGATGGGTGGGCAGGGGCGCCAGCAGGCTGTTGATCGAGATGCCGATGGCAATGGTGCCGGTCATCATCATGGCAATGGCAAACCGCCGGCCCCACAGACGGTGCGCGGCCCCGCCCTTGCGCGAAACCACCGGCACCCAGAACAGCACCAGCGCGACGGCTCCAACTATGGCATGGGCGATGATCAGCCCCAGGAACGGCCACATCCGCGCTGGTCCTCCTCCGTGAACTGGCGTGGTTGTCAGGTGGATACGGGCGCCAGGCAACCGCGCACATCGCCCGCGACCGCACCATGGCCCAATGGCAGGGGTACAAATCGACTATCCTCTGGAGCGCAGCTGCTTGCAGCTGCGCAAGCGGCGCGGAGCGACGCTCATTCGTCAAGCGCCCACCTCGACCGTCATGGCGCTGGCGCGCACCAGCTCGAAGAGAGGCTTTTCCGCTCGGGGCACGCCAAGGAAAAGGGGGGGCTGGCCACCCGCCTTGCAGCCCGGTCAAGGCCGCGCGGACCAGCGGTCCTCTGCTGGCGGACCGATGCCTCCAGCGGCCCACGCGATGCGCAGCAGCGCTTCCATGCTGACTTCCATGCGCTGCGTGCGGTCCTGCGGGCCGGTATGCGGATGGCGTCTGCCCCTGGCCCCACTCACAACAAAAGAAAAACCCGGAGCGGGGGCTCCGGGTTGATCGTGACTGTCTGTCAGGGACTGGGGATCAGCTCAGGCGGTTGCCGACTTCGCCCAGCGACTTGGCCAGCAGGTCGGCGGCAACCTTGCCCTTCGTGGTGGCAACCAGCACCTTCTCGGCCACGTCCAGCGCTGCCGTCGACGCCGCGGCGCGGACTTCGGCGATGGCAGCTTCCTCCGCGCGGGCGATGCGGGCGTCGGCGGCAGCGGCGCGGGCGGCCACGGTCTTCTCGAGTGTGGCCCTGGCCTCGGTCCGCAGACGCTCGGCGTCCTCGCGGGCCTTGGCGATCAGGGCCGCCGCTTCGGTTCTGGCATTGGCTTCCTGGGCCGCATAGCTGGCGCGCAGGGCCTCGGCTTCGGCGCGCAGGCGCCGGGCCTCGTCCAGTTCCCTGGCGATGGCGGCGGACTGTTCGTCCAGCGCCTTCGTGATGGTGCCGGGCACCTTGGCCCACAGCAGGATGCCGATGAACACCAGGAAGGCGATCGCGGCGACCATGGTTGCGTCGAAGTGCATCACGCAACTCCCTTCAGGGCGGCGTTCAGGGCCGTGGCGGTGGGCGCCTTGCCGGTGAGCTGCTCGACAATGTCGCTGGCGAGGTCGCCCACGACAGACCCGACCGTGGCGAGGGCCGCGTTGCGGGCTTCGTCGATCTGGCGCTCGGCAGCGACCAGCCGGGCTTCGGCGGCTTCCGCCGCCTGCGCATCGGCAGTGGCGAGTTCGGCATCGGCTTCACGGCGCACCGCTTCCACCGTGCGACGGGCCTCGGCCCGCGCCTTGGCAGCGGCATTCTCGGCGGCCTCGCGGGCTGCCTGGGCGGCGGCCTGCTCGGCCACGGCAGCATCCAGATCGGCCTGGATCGTGGCCTTGCGCGTGGCAATGGTCTTCTCGAACCGCGGCAGGATCACCGTGGCCAGAAGGATGTAGAGAAAGCCGAACGAGATCGCGAACCACACCAGCTGTTCCGAGAACAGCGATGCGTCGAACGGCGGGAATGCCCCGCCCTGCTCGCCTGCGGCCTTGGCTGCTTCGCCTGCCATGAACCTGTCTCCAGACTGACTTCAGGCCCGGGCAGCACGTGCCCGGGCCGGTGGTTGGTGGGAAGGCCTTCGCGCGGAAGGCCGTCCGGTCAGACCACGAACAGCAGGAGCAGCGCGACGAGCAGCGAGAAGATGCCCAGCGCTTCGGTCACGGCGAAGCCGAAGATCAGGTTGGTGAACTGACCCTGGGCAGCCGACGGATTGCGCAGCGCGCCTTCCAGGAAGCTCCCGAAGATGTTGCCCACGCCGATGGCGGCACCGATCATGCCGAAGCAGGCGAGACCAGCACCGATGTACTTTGCGGCTTCCGCGTCCATGTTGAGTTCTCCTTCAGGGGACGTTTTGGAAAGGGGTTAGGGCCGATGGGCCCGTCTCAGTGATGACCCGCGTGCAGCGCGTCATTGAGATAGAGGCAGGTCAGCAGCGTGAAGACATAGGCCTGCAGGAATGCGACCAGGAACTTCAGCGCAAACAGCGCGACCGTCATGATGAAAGGCAGGATGGAGCCGACCACGCCCACGGCGCCCGCCTCCATCATTGCCGGAACGAAGCCCGCGAACACCTTGATCAGCACGCCGCCCGCGAAGATGTTGGCCCACAGACGCACCGAGTGCGACAGGGGGCGGGCAAAGAACGAGATGATCTCGATCGGTGTCACGATCAGATACAGGGGCCACGGGATCCCCGAGGGGAAGAACAGCTTGAAGAAGCCAAGCCCGTTCTTGATCAGGCCCACAATGATCACGGTGAAAAACACGATCAGTGCCATCGAGGCCGTGATCACGATCTGGCTGTTCGGGTTGAAGGAATAGCCCCACAGACCCACCAGGTTCAGCGTCAGGATGAAGCAGAACAGCGTGGTGATCAGCGGCAGGAACATCTTCACGCCGTCGGTGCCGGCGGCATCCTCGAGCGACTTGCGCAGGAAGCCATACAGGCCCTCGCCCATCATCTGGCCACGGCCCGGCACCACGGCGGCCTTGGCCGATGCCATCAGCAGCAGGGTCGCCGGAATCAGCGCGCCCGCCAGCAGATAGATCGAGGCGTTCGTAAACGAGGCGTCGAAACCGCCCACATCCAGCGGAATCAGCTCCTTGATCTGGAACTGTTTCATCGGATCATTGGCCACGCCCTGCGCTCCCGCTCTCTTGCACTTCGCCGTCCGCGTCCGCTTCTGGCGGCAGCGGATTGCCGAGCGGCACGCCTGCAGACATGGCTTTCGCCGTCCGCAACAGGCTGACCACGCCGGCTGCAAATCCGAACATGAGGCCCACGAACAGGCCCCACGGCTGTGACCCGAACAGATGGTCGGCACCGAACCCGAACAGGGCTCCCACCACCACCGAGGCGACAAACACCGACGCCATGTTCCAGCCGACGGCCAGGCCGTGCTGGGGCGCGCGGACAACGTCCTTTGCCTCGTGCCCGGCCTTCACCTGCGCAATGCGCTGGCTGAGGTCGTTGAGGGCATCGGGTCCGCTGGAAACTTGATTGTCTGCCATCTCAGGCCAAGCGCCATCGGGCGGCGGTGTGCCCCCCTGCGACGCACCGCGCTTCTAGAGAGTCGCCCCCATGAGGTCAAGGCAAGCGGGCAGGGGGTTACAGCGCGGAAATCATGGCGAAAACCCGGTTTCCAGCTGCCATTTCCCGCTGGCGGGCCCGTTCCGGCGCAGAGGAAGCGGCGGCTCGCGGCCTTGTGTTCGCGGTTCTGGCAGGTCCGGGCCCGATGTGGCGCGGGTTTCCATCGGCATCGAGGACGCTGGCAACATCATCGCCGATCTGGAGCCGGCGCTGGCGGGAGTTTGCGCTTCGCGCCGCAGTCTGTACGGGGCCCGGCAAGGGGCGGGGGGGGGGGCG
>JAIXTH010000282.1 GCA_027484265.1 Alphaproteobacteria bacterium | reverse complement strand
GCCTATCTGGCCGGTGATGATGCGCTGGCGCTGGGCTTTGCGGCCTATGGCGCAACCGGCGTGGTGTCGGTGCTGTCGAACATCCTCCCGGCGCAGACGGTGGATCTGCAGCGGCTGCTGGCAGCAGGGGATTATGCGGCGGCGCGGGTCCTGAACCAGAAGCTGGATCCGCTGCAGCGGGCGCTGTTCCTCGATCCCAATCCGGCGCCGGCCAAATTCGCGCTGGCGGAGCTTGGCCTGTGCGAGCCCGACGTGCGCCTGCCGCTGGTGGGCCCGTCGGCTGCCACCCAGGCTGCGGTGCGCCAGGCGCTGAGCGACCTGACGGCAGAGTTCGGGGCGCTGGCATGAGCAACCGCCCGCAGCAGGCGCGCAAGCTGGTGGCCGAGAACCGCCGCGCCCGCTTCGACTTTGCCCTGGAGGAATTCTACGAGGCCGGGATGGTGCTGACCGGCTCCGAGGTGAAGAGCCTGCGCGAGGGCCGGGCCAATATCGCCGAGAGCTATGCCAGCCCGGAGAAGGGCGAGCTGTGGCTGATCAACGCCTATATCCCCGAATACGGCCCCTCCAACCGCTTCAACCACGAGCCGCGCCGCCCCCGCAAACTGCTGGTACGCCGCCGCGAGCTCAACAAGCTGTTCGGCGCGGTGGAGCGGGAGGGGCGCACCGTGGTGCCGGTGAAGCTGTTCTTCAACGAGCGCGGCATCGCCAAGCTGGAAATCGCCCTCGCCAAGGGCAAGAAGCTGCATGACAAGCGGGACGACGCCAAGGCGCGCGACTGGAAGCGCGAGCAGGGCCGTCTGATGCGGGAGAAGGGCTGATGGCCGAGGACCTATTGGCACGCCTGCCGCCCGTGCGCGGACGGCTCGAGACAGCGGTGACGCTGGCGCCCTTCACCTGGTTCCGGGTCGGCGGGGCGGCTGATGTGCTGTACCAGCCGGCGGACGCGGATGACCTCGCCGCGTTCCTCGCGGCCTGTCCGGCGGATGTGCCGGTGACGGTGATCGGGGTGGGCTCGAACCTGATCGTGCGCGACGGCGGCGTGCCGGGCGTGGTGATCCGCCTGACCCCGCGCGGCTTTGGTGCCGTGACAGCCGACGGCACCCGGATCACGGCAGGCGCAGCGGTGCTGGATGCCGTGGTGGCCCGCAAGGCGGCAGAGGCAGGGATCGCGGGCCTCGAATTCTATCGCGGCGTGCCCGGCACCATTGGCGGTGCCCTGCGGATGAATGCCGGCTGCTATGGCACCGAGACCTGCGACGTGCTGGTGGAGGCAGTGGCGCTGGACCGGGCCGGGCAGCGCCACGTGCTGTCGCGCGCCGACATGGGCTTTTCCTATCGCAAGAGCACGGTGCCGGACGACTGGATCTTCATCAGCGCCACCTTCGAGGGCACCCCCGATGACCCGGCGGCGATCACGGCCCGGATGGACGAGATCACCGCCCGCCGCGAGGCCAGCCAGCCGATCCGCGAGCGCACCGGCGGCTCGACCTTCAAGAACCCCGACCCGGTGCAGAGCGGTGGCCGCAAGAGCTGGGAAGTGATCGATGCGGCAGGTCTGCGCGGTGCCACCATCGGCGGCGCCCAGATGAGCGAGAAGCACTGCAACTTCATGATCAACACCGGCAGCGCCACCGCCGCCGACCTCGAAGCCCTGGGCGACCACGTCATCGCCACCGTCCGCCAGACCCAGGGCGTCGACCTGCACTGGGAGATCAAGCGGATCGGGGTCAGCTCCTGATCATGGTCCCAAGGGCTGCACGCTGAATGGTCTGGTCAGCCCGGTGGGCATCAAGTATCTTCGTGTCTCAAGGCTGCCAAGCAGGGGGCTCGGATGACGATCCATGTCAGGCTGACATCATCGGGTGAAATCAGCCTTCCGCTGGAACTGCGGGCCAGATTGGGTCTGGCGGATGGTGGCTCACTGGTTCTGGAAGAGACCGAGGATGGCTTGATCCTGCGGACCGTTACCCAGGCCGTCGATCACGCCCGCGCTCTTGCCCGCCAGTATACGGCCGATGATCCCGAAGCCACGGTCGATGCTTTCCTCAAGCGCCGCCACCGTGAGAGCGGCCAGTGACGGACATCGTTCTGGATGCCTCGGCACTCCTGGCACTGTTGAAGGAAGAAGAAGGCGGCGATCAAGTCGTGCGGGTTCTCGACGGGAGTATGGTTTCCGCAGTCAACCTTGCGGAAGTGGCGAGCCATTTTGTCTATCGCAACATGCCGATTGAGATGGTTGAGGCTATGCTTGCGCCGCTCCCGGTTCGGATTGTGCCGGTAGATGGAGAGCTTGCGTTGTTGGCTGCCAGGCTGCGCCGCTTAACGTCTGATCGAGGTCTGTCGATTGGGGACCGGCTCTGTCTGGCACTTGCGATCCGCGAGAATGCCGTCGCATGGACAGCGGATCGGCAATGGCTTCACCTGAGCGACCAAGTCGGCTGTCAGATCCGGATGATCCGATAGGGACGACATGCCCTCGATCAGCCCGGCCCCGCTCTCAGGCCGCCCGCAGATGGGCGACGTGGCGGGCGAAGCGGTCGAGGATGGCCTGCCAGCCGTCCCGCTGCATCTCGACGGGGTGGGTGTCTTCGGCATCGAAGGATACGCTGACCGTCACCACCGGTCCTTGCACGTCGAACAGCACATCGACTGTGCGGCCATCGAGGTCGCCATCGGCTTCACCGGCCAGCCTGTAATGGATCGCCGTGAACGGGTCCACGCGGGTATAGACCCCTTCGAAGTCGAACCCGAAACTGCCGTCCCTGGCTTCCATCCGCGACTTGAACCGGCCGCCCACCCGCAGATCGACCGTGGAGCTGGTGGTCTGCCAGTCGTCGGAGGCCGCGTTCCACTGCAGGATGTCCTGCGGGGTGGTGTAGGCTTGCCAGACCAGCTCGGCCGGGGCTTCAATGCGGGCGGCAACCGTGATGCGCATCGCCTGTCTCCTCCCGTGTCTCAGCCGCTGACCAGAACGTCGAACCCGCCATAGATCAGCCGCGAGCCGTCCAGCGGCATCGGGTTGGTTTCGGGGGACATGCGCGGGTCCTCATAGGCCTTCTGGTTGCCGGCATCCCGCGTGGCCTTGTCGGGCCACATCACCCACGAGAACACCACGGTCTCGTCGTCCTTGCGCAGCACCGCCGTGTGCATGGAGTTCAGTTTGCCGGTGGGCACCTCATCGCCCCAGCACTCCACCACCGCCAGCGCCCCCAGCTCCTTGAAGATCGCCGCCGTCTGGGTCGCATGGGCCCGGTAGAGGTCCTTGTTGGCGGTCGGCACCGCCAGGAGATAGCCATCGACGTACATAACAGTCCTCCTGCATCCAATGCCGGGTGTGCAAGGCATGATGACCGATCCCACCGGCCCGGTCTATGGAAAAGGCGCGCCTGCCAGCAAACTGGTGCCAGCCCTGCGGACCTGACATGAGCCAAGACACCCAGACCGAACCCGACCTGCAGGCCAAGATCCTGCCGGTGACGCCGTT
>JAIXTH010000304.1 GCA_027484265.1 Alphaproteobacteria bacterium | reverse complement strand
TGGTGAAGTTCGACTTCCTGGGCCTCAAGACCCTGACCGTGATCCAGCGCACGCTGGAGCACCTGGCGCGCGACGGCATCCATGTGGACCTCGACACGCTGCCGTTCGACGATCCGGCCACCTACAAGCTGCTGGCGTCGGGCTACACCGCCGGGGTGTTCCAGCTGGAAAGCCAGGGCATGCGCGACACGCTGCGCAAGATGCGCTGCTCGACCCTGGACGACATCATCGCCCTGATCTCGCTCTACCGGCCAGGCCCGATGGCCAACATCGACGTCTATTGCGACGTCAAGCACGGCCGCGCCCAGCCCGACTACATGCACCCCTCGCTCGAGCCGATCCTGAAGGAGACGCAGGGCGTGATCGTGTACCAGGAACAGGTGATGCAGATCGCCCAGGTGCTGGCGGGCTATTCGCTCGGCGAAGCCGACCTCTTGCGCCGCGCCATGGGCAAGAAGAAGCCCGAGGAGATGGCCAAGCAGAAGGACCGCTTCCTCAAGGGCGCCGCCGAAAAAGATATTGATTCAAAGCTTGCCGACCATATCTTCGAACAGGTGGCGGTGTTTGCGGGCTATGGCTTCAACAAGAGCCACGCGGCGGCCTATGCGGTGGTCGCCTATCACACCGCCTGGCTGAAGGCGAACCACCCGGTCCATTTCCTGGCCGGGACCATGGACCTCGATATCGATGATACCGACAAGCTGGCGAGCTTCGTGCAGGAAGCGCGCCGCATGAAGACGCCGATCCTGCCGCCCGACGTGAACGCATCGCAGCCCCGCTTCTGTGTGCAGGACGGGGCGATCCGCTATGCGCTGGGTGCGGTGAAGACCGTGGGCGTGGGCGCGATGACCGAGCTGGTGCGGGCCCGCGAGGCCGGCGGGCCCTTCAGCGGGCTGCACGACCTGTTCGAGCGGCTGGAGGCGCGCACCCTGAACCGGCGGGTGGTGGAGACGCTGGCCCGGGCCGGTGCCTTCGACAGTCTCGAGCCCAACCGCGCCCGGGTGATCGCTGGGGCCGAGCAGCTGGTGGCCCACGCCAATGCCGCCGCCGACGACCGCGCCAGCGCCCAGGTTTCGCTGTTCGGCGATGCCGAACCGCCGCCGCGCGCCCCGCTGCCCCAAGTGCCGCCCTGGCCGGTGCAGGAGAAGCTCGACAACGAATATGCCGCCCTCGGCCTGTTCCTGTCGGGTCACCCGCTGGACGACATCACCGAGACCCTGCGCCGCAAGAGTGTCGTCTTCCATGCCGAGATTGCCGCGCGGATGCAGGGCGCCGACGGCGGGTTCAAGATGGCGGGCATCGTGCGCTCGCGCAAGGAGCGCCCCACCAAGCGCGGCGACCGGATCGCCTGGGTCACCCTGTCCGACCCCACCGGCGAGTATGAAGTGATGGTGATGCCCGAGGACCTTGCCGCCTCGCGCGACCGGCTGGTGTCCGGTGCCGCCATCCTGTTCTATGCCAAGGTGCGGATCAATGACGGCGAGATGAAACTGTCGGCGCAGCGGATCGAGCCGCTTGAGAATGCCGACGTGTCGGGCTGCAAGGGCATCCGGGTGTTCCTGTCAGCCGGTGCGCCGCCCGACGAGCTGGCGCGGGTGGCCGAGACCCTGCGCGGGGTGCAGGCCACCAGCTTCGGCGAGCTGCGGATCGTGATCCCGCTGCCTGACGGGCGCGAAGTCGAGATCCAGGCCCCCGGCCGTTTCCCGGTGGATGTGCCGGCCCGGCGCGCACTCAAGAGCGCGCGCGGGGTCGAGGCGATCGGGGAGTATTGAAGGTGCGACCACCCTCACCGCCGCACCTTCGGCTCGCGGCGGCACAGGTGCAGTCCTGGGATTCCGGATGAAGGGTGGCTGCCAGAAGGTAACGATGAGCTTCGCCTGCAGCTGCCACCCCGGTGCGCCGACTGGTGCGCCTAGCAGTTCGCTGCCGCGCGCACCCGGCGGGCGCCTTCGGCAACCGTGACGATTTCTATACCCGCCGCCTGGATATCGGCGATGGTGTCGGCCAGCTCCTGCGGGGTGCAGCCGTGGGCGCTGGCATCGGGATCGACATCATGGGTGAACAGGATCAGCCAGCCGCGCGCATTCACAGCGGCCTCGATCCAGCGGGCTACCTCGGCGCGGGCATTCTTGCGGGTCTCGAGCCCCAGCGATTTCAGCCGCCCCATGTCGAAGGTTCCGGCATTCACCCCTGCCACAACATCGCGGCAGCTGGCAAAGCGGCTGGCGCAGTGCCGGGCCGAGGCGGGAGACAGGTCGCCATAGGGATAGGCAAAGCTCTCCATCCGCGCCTTGCCGGTGATGTCCGCGACATAGGCGGCGTTGCGGGCAATCTCGTCATCGATCCCGGCCGCATCGAGGGCCGGGACGTGGGGGTGCGAGAAGGTGTGGCAGGCGATTTCGTGCCCGGCGGCGTGCAGGGCCTCGATATCCGTCCGGGCAAACTGCGGGCGGCCCTCGAAGCTGCGGTCCTGGTGACTGCCGCAGATATAGAAGGTGCCGCGCACCCCGGCTGCTTCCAGGATCGGTGCGCCGGCCCGGGCGGCGCTCGCCGGGATGTCGTCAAAGCTGATGGAGGCGAGGGGGGCGTCCAGCTGTGCCCGCAGCGGGGCCACCGGCAGGGTCCGGGCGGCGAGGCGCCGCAGCTTGTCAGTGAGCGGCATGCAGGGCTCCTGCGGCAGGGCGCGGCGCGGTGCGCAGCGCCAGCGCTGCATGCAGCGCCCGCCATCCCCGCGCGGCACGGCTGCGCAGCCCCATGGGTACCGCCTCGCTGGCGGCGAGGACGTGCAGCGGTCCCGCCAGCAGGCCCACGCCGGGCAGGCTGGCCAGGGTCTGGATCACGCGGGTCGAGCGCAGGGTGCGCATCTGCGGATGGCGCGCCAGCATATGGGCGAAGTTCGGCCCCGCCTGGGCAAACTTGCGCAGCACCGTTTCGGGCTCGTCGAGCCCCAGATGGGTGGCAGGTATATCCACATGCAGCACCGGGTGGCCAGCCGCATGGGCCCGCAATGCCCAGTCCACATCCTCCCAGCCCCAGCCCTGGAAGCCCGCATCGAACGGCACTGCCTGCAGGATGTCGGCCCGCACCAGCAGGTTCGAGGTGGCCACCGCCACCCCGCCCCGGGCCGTGCGCTCGGCAGCAGGCAGGCAGTCCACCCGCTCGGCCAGGGCGCGGGCCAGCGCCAGGCGTGGCTCGTCCGGCACCTGCACCGTGGTGAAGCCGCCATAGGCGATGGGAGGGGCGGTGTCCGCGATCAGCTGGTGCCAGCGGGCGAGGAAGTCGGTGCTGTCGGGCAGCATGTCGCAATCGAGGAACAGCAGCCAGGGCGCGCGCGCCTCGACCGTCAGCCTGTTGCGCGCCGCCGAGCGGCCCTGATTGGCGGTGAAGGCCACCAGGCTTGCAGGAGCCGGGAAAGCCATCACGGCGGCCTCCAGCTTTGCCAGCAGGGCAGGATCCCCCGAGCCGTCATCCACCAGCACCAGCTCCACGGCGAGGTCGGGAGCCGCCTGACAGGCCTTCGCCAGGGCTGTGACCAGCGCCGACGGGTCGAAGCGATAGACGGGCGACAGGATCGACAGGGCGCGCGGCCCCGCCTGGTCCCAGGCAGCATTGCGCAGGATGCGGGCATCGGTCTGCATCACGTAGCCTCGGCTTTGCGGTTCAGGCGGCCTGCGATCTCGTGCAGGCGGGTCTTGGCATCGGCGATGTCCAGCAGCAGGGCCACCGCACCATAGGTCACCGCGCCGATGATCGCCTTGAGCATCAGTTCCGGCAGCCCGCCCCAGGCCGGCAGCAGGCTCACAACGGCTGCCATGCAGGCACAGGCCAGTGCGATCCGGCTGAGGTCGCCGAGGTGCACCGGCAGCGCCACATAGCGCCGCCCCACCACCGCCAGCAGCACCATGCCCACCGCATAGGCCACCACGGTCGCCACCACGGCCCCGTTCAGGCCCATCACCGGCAGCAGCAGGAAGTTCAGCCCGATGTTCACCAGCACCGGCGGGATCATCAGGAGTGCCCGCTGCAGGGCCTTCTTGGCCAGGATGAAGGCCTCGGCGAAATACTCGGTCATACACCCCAGCAGCGCTGCAAGGGCAATCCAGCGGGCGATGGCGGCGGCTTCCTCCCGCAGGGCCGGACCGATCAGGATCTCGCACAGGGGCTCGGCCACCAGCGCGATCCCCAGGGCCGCCGGGGCACCCACGCCGAGGCGCAGGGCAAAGGCCGAGCGGGCCTGCGCCTTGGCGGCCTCGGGTCCGTGGCTGTCATAGGCGGCGGCGATCAACGGGAACACCGCCGAGGCCACCCACACCGACACCAGATCGATCACCCGCGCGCCCACCTGATAGCCTGCCGAATAGGCACCGACGGCGGCGTCTCCCAGCACGATACCGATCACGAACCGGTCGGCGCTGGTCATGGCCAGGGTCATGATCAGCGAGAAGGCGGCCGGTGCGCCGAAGGCCAGATAGGTGCGTGCCCGCTCCGGCTGGAACGTCCCGCCCTTCTTCGACAGCCACAGGGCGGGTCCCTCGATCAGCAGCACCAGCAGCGAGGCGATCAGCAGCCCGACGAAGGCGCCGTCCTCGGCCATGCCGAGAAAGCCGATGCACACCGCCATGAAACCGAAGCCAGCCACTGTGTGGAACGAATCCACCAGCGCGAACCGTGTGGCCTCCAGGGCCATCCGCCGGGTCTCGAGCGCGATCTTGAGGAACGAGCGCACCGCCACCCCGGCAAAGGCCGCCGCCAGCGCCAGCTTGACCGTCTCGTCATAGGGAACCAGCATCACCACCGCGACACTGACCGCCCCGAATGCGCACACGCACACCAGGTAGAGCCGCAAGAGGGTGGCAAAGTGGTCGGGCTTCTCGCCCCGTGCCCGCGCCTCCGAATAGAAGCGCGCCGCGGCGGCCTCGATCCAGGTCAGCATCAGATAGTGCGCCAGCGACATGGCGGTGAACACCAGCGCATAGCGGCCATATTCGGCCTCGCTCAGCAGCCGGGTCAGCAGCGCCACGGTGCCAAAGCTCGCCAGTGCCTGGGCGAGATTGGGCAGCAGGTAGGTGATCAGGTGCCGGCCCATCATGGCGCGTCGGTCCCGGTCAGTCGGCTGGCGGAGGCAGGCGTGCCGGTCACGCCTCAGCGCACCGCCTGCCGGTCACCCAGCAGGGCAGGGACCGTCACCAGCATGATCCACACGTCCAGCCAGAAGCTGGCATTGTCGATGTAGTCGACGTCATAGCGCACCCGGTCCTCCACCTGCTCGGGGGTGTCCACCGGCCCGCGCGAGCCATGGATCGCGGCCCAGCCGGTCATGCCGGGCTTGATGCGGTGGCGGTGGGCGTAATCGGCAACCAGCTGGTCGCTGGCCACATTGCCGGTCTTCATGCCGATGGCATGGGGGCGCGGCCCCACCAGCGACATGTCGCCCGCCAGCACGTTGAACAGCTGCGGCAGCTCGTCGAGCGAGGTCTTGCGGATGAAGCGGCCCACCCGGGTCACACGTGGGTCGTCGCGGGTGACTTGCCGCTCGGCCTTGAAGTCGCTCATGTCGGTGCGCATCGAGCGGAACTTCCAGCAATGGAAGGCCTGGTTGTTGAAGCCGTGGCGCGGCTGGCGGAAGAAGACGGGGCCGGGGCTGTCCAGCTTGATGGCGATCGCCACCAGCACCATCACCGGCGACAGCAGCACCAGCGCCAGCGCGCCGATGCCAACATCCTGCACCCGCTTCCAGAAGGCGCGGCGGGCGTCGGCGGGCGTGCCCGACACATAGGCCACCGGCATCGAGCCGATCTGGCCGATGGTGGTGCCGTCGGATTCGAAGCCGCGCATGTCGAGGGTCAGCACCACCTTGTTCGGCATGGCGCGCAGCTTGTCCACCACTTGCTTGACCCGCGAGCGGGCGCTGGCCTGGATGGTGACGATCACCCGGTCGATACCGGGCAGCTGGTCCCAGGCCATCAGGTCGTCGAGCTTGCCCAGCACCGGCACGCCGCCGATGTCCGGCCCGGCCCGCTCGGCGCGGTCATCGAAGATGCCGAGGATGCGCAGGTCGCTGCGGCCCGCTTCCTCCTCGATCAGGGTGCGGGCGGTGTCGGTTGCGCCGACGATCACGACATTCAGCGAGAACACCCCCGCCTGCCCCAGCAGCCGCACGATGAAGGCGCCCACCATGTGGGTCACCACGCAGACCAGGCCGGCCAGGGCCGCCAGCGATCCGGCCTCCACCAGGCCCTCCAGCGTCGGACGCCCCGCCACATAGGCCGTGAGGCCCCCCACAGCGCCCGCCAGCGGCACCGCCAGCACCACCGCCCCCAGCGCGCGCAGCCCATGGGTCAGCGGCGCGGGCGAAGGGCCGTACCGGTACAGATTGCTCTCGCGCAGGGTCCACCACAGCGCCATGGCGCCAAACAGCATCGGCAGCGAGATCGCCAGCGAAGCCGCCAGCAGCCTGTCCGCGGTCCACAGCCTCAGCACCACGGCCACCATGAACAGGATCGCGAATACATCCACGATCTCGAGGGCGCGCGCGAGGCTGGAACGGTACAGCCGCGCCGAGCGGGTCGCGCGGCGGGCCAGGGTTGCTGGACCCTGGGTCAGCGTGTCGGCAAGCTGGATGGCAGCAGTCATGGTTGATCCCGGTTATGCCTGCTGCATAGCGCACCCATGTAACGGCCTGCTTAACGCGGCGGCACGGCTGCCCTGTCCGGAGCAGACCGCTGGATAATGCCCGGATGATGGCGCGATCGTGACGGGATTGCCGGGCATGACGGCGTGCAGCACCCTTGACGGATCGGGCTGATGGATCAACTCTTTGCCCATGACCCGCGCGCCCGACTCGCCCCGCTCCGCTCCCCCAGTCCCGGTAACCGGGCTTGCTGCCGGTGTGATCGGGATCGTGGTGGTCTGCGGTGCCATGCTGGCGGCGATGCTCGCCCTGATGCTGTCGGTGGCAGGCCATGCGGTGGCGGCGCTCTCGGCGGCAGCGGCCTGGACCCTGCGTCAGGCCGGTATCGCGCCGGTGCCGCGCACGATCCCGGTCCGGGTGCGCCGCAGCCCCTACTGGTCGGACGACACCGGGCGCTGATCAGACCCGCGCGCCCGACACCCTGCTGCATCCGCAATCGGACGCCTGGTTCCAGCGCAGCTTGCGCCAGCGGTGGCTGCCACTGCTGCCGGTCTGGTCCTCGGGCCGGAAATCCCGTCCTGACCGCTTGAACCTGTGGGCGGACAGGCGCAGGTGCGACGGCCAAGGTCCCCTGCCTGCTGGCGTCGGTTGTCCGCCTGCGCTGCCCCTATACCCTTCGCCCCATCTGGATCGTCGATGCGCCTGTCCGACCTTGCCCTCCTGCTGCTGTGCTGCATCGTGTGGGGCCTGAATCTGCCGCTGACCCGGGTGCTGGTGGGCGAGATCCCGCCGGTGCTGGCGGCGGCACTGCGGTTTGCGGGGATTGCCGTGCTGCTGATTCCGTTCCTGCGGCCGGTGCCGCGTCAGTGGGGAACCGTGATCGCGGTGGCGCTTCTGATCGGCGGGCTGCATTTTGCGCTGCTGTTCCTGGGGCTGGCCAGTGCGCCGGCCAGTTCGGTGGCGATCGTCGGCCAGCTGGGCCTGCCGATGGTGACGGTGATGTCCATCATCTTCCTCAAGGAGCGGGTGCACGCCTGGCGGCTGGCCGGGATGGTGCTGGCCTTTGCCGGGGTGATGATCATCCTGTGGAAGCCCGGCGGCTTCACGCTGGCAGCCGGTCTGCTGTTCGTAGTGGCCTCGGCCTTCGTGGCGTCGGCGGGCTCGATCCTGATGAAGCGGATGGAGCCGTTGCCAGCCCTGCAGCTGCAGGCGTGGGTTGGGCTGATCTCGGTGGTGCCGCTGGTGGCGCTCTCGGCGGTGACCGAGACCGGCCAGGTGGCCGCGTTGGCCAGTGCGCCGTGGTGGGCCTGGGCGATCCTCGCCTTCTCGATCGTGGTGGTGTCGATCTTCGGCCACTCGGCCTATTACCAGCTGCTCAAGCGCTACGACATCACGCTGCTGGCACCGCTGACCCTGCTGACGCCGGTGGTGGCGGTGGCGACGGGGGTGATCTGGCTGGGCGAGCCGCTCACCTGGCAGCTGATGGCGGGCGGTGCTGTCACTCTGCTGGGGGTCGGCCTGGTCGCCATGCGCCAGAACAAGGTCCTCGACGAAACCGCCATGGCCCAGACCCGGGCCTTCTCCTAGCGGCAGGCTGGCGCCTAGCGCGTCGGGACCGGGGTTTCGCCGCGGTAGTCATAGAATCCGCGGCTGGTCTTGCGGCCGAGCCAGCCGGCCTCGACATATTTCACCAGCAGCGGGCAGGGGCGGTACTTGGTGTCGGCCAGGCCCTCGTTCAGCACCTGCATGATCGACAGGATCGTGTCGAGATCGATGAAATCCGCCAGCTCCAGCGGGCCCATCGGGTGGTTGGCACCCAGGCGCATGGCCTTGTCGATGCTCTCCACCGTGCCCACGCCCTCATACAGCGTATAGACCGCCTCGTTGATCATCGGGATCAGGATCCGGTTGACGATGAAGGCCGGGAAGTCCTCGGCATTGGCGATGGTCTTCTCCATCCGGTTCACCACACCGACGGCCGCCTGGTAGGTGTCCTCATTGGTGGCGAGGCCCCGGATCACTTCTACCAGCCGCATCATCGGCACGGGGTTCATGAAGTGCAGGCCGATGAAGCGCTCGGGCCGGTCGGTGGAAGCCGCCAGCCGCGTGATCGAGATCGAGGAGGTGTTGGTGGCCAGCAGCGTCTGCGGCGAGACCACGGCGCACAGGTCGCGGAAGATCGCCTTCTTGACCTCGGCATTCTCGGTCGCGGCTTCGATCGCAAGATCCACGCCCGCCAGTGCCGCCATGTCGGTGGCGTGTCCGATCCGGGCCACGGCCGGCTCGATCGCGTCGTGTTCGATCAGCCCGCGATTGGCCTGGCGCACCATGTTGCGGCGGATCGTGGCCATGGCCGCTTCGAGCCGGTCTGCCGCAACATCGTTCAGCACGACGTCATAGCCCGCCAGTGCTGCCACATGGGCGATGCCGTGGCCCATCTGGCCCGCGCCAATGATGCCGATGCTCTTGATCTCAGCCATGAGTCTTCAGTCTTTCCGATCCGCCCTGCCTTCGCAGGTGCAACATAAGCGGCTTAGGCCCCAAGGGCCTGTCCGACAAGCGCCTATCGCTGCACCGGTTCCCCGCACAGGGCCCATACACAGGGCCCGCACGCTGGCGCAGCGGCCTGACGGGCGCAAGGCTGCAGCAATGGCGCGACCACGGCTTGACCGGTTCAGGGCGGCGGGTTTGATGGTGGCGGTCGCAGTGGCGGCAGGGGAGATGATGCAATGGCGATGCAGCTGAACCGGCGGACGATGCTGGCGGGGGTGGCGGCTGCGCCGCTGGCAGCGGGGCTAGGTGCCTGTGGCGGGCGCGACGAAGCCCGGGATGTCCTGCGGGTTGCCATGGCGGGCGAGCCGGATTCGCTGGACCCGCTGCGGGCCGAGTTTGCCGCTTCCGCCGTCCTGTTCCGCCAGTACATGCACCCGGTGGTCGGCTATGGCCCCGGCGGTGCCGCAGCACCCGCCATTGCCGAGAGCTGGGAAGGCTCCAACGGCTACCGGACCTGGACCTTCAAGATCAAGCCGGGTCTGGTGTTCTCCGACGATACCCCGATCACCGCCGTCACGGTGCGCGACAGCCTGCGCAAGGCGGCCGACCGCAATACCCGCTATGCCGATGCCTCCGAATATTATGTGATCACAGGTGTCCAGGCCGCCGTGGTGGATGGCGCCGACCCCGCCAGCATCGGTGTGTCGGCACCCGACGACACCACCCTGGTGATCGAACTGAATGCACCCGATGCCCAGTTCCCGCAGCGGATGCAGGAGTTCTATCCGGTGCCGCTGCACCTGATCGAGACCAACCCGGACGACTGGACCGATGTCAGCCGCATCGTGGTCTCCGGTCCGTTCAAGCCTGTGGAAAAGACCACCACCCGCATCCTGTTGGACGCCAATCCCAAGGGCGGCTGGGTCGAGGGCATGGCCCGCCAGATCGATGTGGAGGCGGTGGCTGACACCAACACCCGCCTGCGCATGTTCCAGTCGGGCACGGTGGACCTCGCGCAGGACCCGCCGGGTCTGCGCGCGGAAGAGCTGGCGCAGGAATTCGGCAGCCAGTACCAGACCGCCAAGGCGCCGCGCATCATCTATATGAGCATGAACACCAAGCGCCCGGTGATGGCCGATCCCGAGGTGCGCCGGGCGCTCGCCATGTCGATCAACCGGCCGCAGATTGCAGCGGCGATCATGCGCAATTCGGTCGAACCGGCGGGCCGCTGGGTGCGCGGCGAGGAACAGCCGGCCTATGATCCCGATGGCGCCCGGGCAATCCTCGCGGCCAAGGGGATCACGCCTGAAAACCCGATGCGGTTCGAGCTGCTGGTCACCAAGGACGACCGCGAGCGCGCCGCCGTGCAGATGATCAGCGACTGGAAGGCCATCGGCGTGGAGGCCACCATCCTTGCGTCCGATGCCTCGTCCATTGTCAGCCGCCTCAATGGCTTCGATTTCGATGCCGCGGTCGTGCGTCTGGACAAGGGCATGAAGTCGGACCCCATCGACCTGCTGCAGAGCTGGGGCGAGGGTGGCACCGCCTATTCCCACCAGTGGAAGGACCCCGCCTTCGACGCCAAGCTGGCGCAGGCACGGGCCGAGGTCGATCCTGCGCGCCGCAAGGCGCTGGTGCTGGAGGCCGAGGCCATCATCCAGGCCGCCATGCCGGTCACCGGCATCTGGTTCTTCCCCTCCACCTGGCTGGTGGCCGAGCGGGTCACCGGCGGGATCGAGGGTGTGCCGCCGATCATCTGGCCGAGCCTGAGGCTGCCTGCGTGAGCGAGGCGGGCGAGGGCACGGCCACCGGGCCGCTGGCCGGTCTGAGGGTGATCGAGCTGGGCGTGCTGCTGGCCGGGCCGTTCTGCGGCCAGCTGCTGGGGGACCTCGGCGCCGAGGTCATCAAGATCGAGCCCCCCGGCCAGCCCGATCCGCTGCGCAGCTGGGGCACGGTGCGGCCCCAGGGCGAGGGCCTGTGGTTTCCCATCGTCGCCCGCAACAAGCGCTGCGCCACCCTTGATCTGCGCAAGGCCGAGGGGCAGGCGCTGCTGCGCCAGCTGGTGGCCGGGGCCGATATCCTGGTGGAGAATTTCCGCCCCGGCACGCTCGAGAAATGGGGGCTGGGCTTTGAGGCGCTGAAGGCGGTCAACCCCGGCCTGATCATGGTGCGGGTGTCGGGTTACGGCCAGACCGGGCCCTATGCCGGGCGGGCCGGCTATGCCTCGGTAGGCGAGGCGATGGGGGGGCTGCGCTATGTGATCGGCGAGCCCGACCGGGTGCCGTCACGCGCCGGGATCTCGCTGGGCGACAGCCTTGCAGCCACATTCGGTGCCCTCGGTGCCCTGGCGGCCCTCGAACACCGGCGCCGGACCGGCGAGGGGCAGGTGGTGGACACCTCGATCTATGAGAGCGTGCTGGCCATGATGGAGTGCCTGGTCCCGGACTGGACGCTGGGCGGGGCGATCCGCGAGCGC